>DAINRC010000060.1:0-9480 GCA_036742135.1 Bacillota bacterium | reverse complement strand
AGGGCATTTAACACGGGACCAAGAACATCAACAGTGGGAATGTTATGGGCCCGGGCAAGTTCCTCCAATTCCTCCCTCAACCCTGGAAGCACAAGGGTATAAACAATCACGCTGGGAAAGGCACTCGCTTCTTCAACTATTTTTGCGAGTGTGCTCTTTTCACAAACATAGGGAACACGCCTAATCTCGAACTTTCCTGCATTAAACTGACTCGCACCAGCTCGAGCCACGAATTCTGCCGTTTCTCCTAGGGAATCGGAAACAACGTAGATCACAGGTGTTTTCATCAAACAAGACAACTCCTCTCAAAACTATTTTCTTTCCCCCAATTCCACAAAAAGGCGTGCCACGGTTGTCTTTGTGAATCTCCCAGTAATTCGCAAGCGTTCTTTGCCATCTTCACCAGTAACTGGTTCAACCACAGGAAGGGCGTCTACTTCATGGTCAACAAGCTTCTTAGCAGCTTCGTAAACAGTCTCGTCTCCGGAAACAGTAACCACATTGGGCATGCGGGTCATCACCACACCTACCGGAACCTCACGCAGATCTGCCTTTCCTAAGGCAACTCTGAGGAGGTCCTTGCGCGAAACCACACCCTCCAAATATCCTTTTTCGGAAACGATAAATAATGTGCCGACATCTTCAGTAAACATGGCCACAATAGAGTCGTAGACAGATGTCTTTCCTTCGACAACAACAGGGACAGCCTTCACCTCGTCAACCCGCAGGCGGCGAACTTCTTCGATGGCTAACACCTGGAGAGCTTTCTCACTGCAAAAATATCCCACCCGCGGCCGAGCCTCAAGCAACCCTGCCATCGTCAGCACAGCCAGGTCAGGTCTCAAAGTCGCCCGGCGCACATTGAGCAGTTCGGCAATCCGTTCTCCAGTTATTGGAGCATGTTTTTGCACAATTTTAATAATCTGTTCTTGGCGAGGTGTAAGCTGAATAAGAATCCACCTCTCTTTTGCAATTTCGAGTCTGACCTGCTGATGACTACCTTTGGCTAGACAAAGACAAAATCAAAAATATGCTATACTATTTATTCTTCTTTCTCCAAAAAATTATATCATAAATCAATACGACTCCACAACCAAAATTCCTCTCGCGGGGAATTACGCTTTTTGACGGGAATTTTAAGTTAAGAAGAGGGCTTAGAAATCTTGCTAAGATCCCCGAATTTCTCAAGAGTGATCGTCATATCCTTGAGTAAAGCAAGTCGATTCTGGCGTAGCTGTTCGTCCTCCACCATCACCATCACATTGGTGAAAAAGCGGTCAACTGGCCCGACTAAAGAGGCACTCTTGACCAACGCTTGTTGAAACTCTTCCCCCTGCAAGAGCTGCTCTAACTCTCCTTTTAGTTCTCTCCAGAAGGTAAAGAGTTGTTTCTCCTCCTCTTCCTGAAGAAGTTCAGGAATAATCTCAGTAGTTGAGGTGTTCCGCGACAGGTTGGCTACCCTTGTATAAGCAGTCAACAGAGCCTCAAACTCAGGTGTTCCCCGCAAAGCAGCCAAAGCCTCCAAGCGCTTTTGAACAAGACAGATACGGTCACTACTCCCCCCAAGAGCTGCCTCCACAAGGTCAAAGTCGTAACCTTGCTCCAGGAAGATGTGGCGAAGCCTGACACGGAAAAATTCCTGCAAACTTTCCTTAGCTGATTCGTAAGCTACCTTGAACCGGACCCCTTCCCCATAGGCATCCCAGGACCTGGCGATAAGTGCTTCCAGAGAGAAATCAAAGCCCCAGTGGAGGCAAATGTGACAGATTCCCAAGGCTTGACGCCTCAAGGCATAAGGGTCCTGAGAGCCCGTAGGCTCCAGACCGAGGCCGAAGCACCCCACAAGGTTGTCGATCTTGTCAGCTATGGCAACAACAGCGCCCAGCTTCGTCTGCGGCACCTGGTCTCCCGAAAAACGGGGGCAGTAGTGCTCCCTGATCGCCTGGCAAACATCTTCAGGCTCTCCACTGGCGCGAGCGTATTCTCCCCCCATGATTCCTTGGAGTTCGGGGAATTCATAAACCATATTAGTTACCAGGTCGGCCTTTGATAGCAAAGCTGCTCTCTCAGCAGCCCGGATCTCTGCCTCCGCAAAGCCCAGCAGTTCGCCTAGATACCTACTCAGAGCTACCAGGCGCCCTACTTTATCGTAGATTGTGCCCAAACCCTCCAGAAACACAATTTCCCTCAACTTTTCCACTTTATCAGCAAGGGGGGTCTTCAGGTCTTCCTCATAGAAAAATTCAGCATCCTGAAGCCGTGCTCGCAAAACCTTTTCATTACCTTCCCGGACAAGTTCTAGATCTTCAACCGGTCCGTTACAGAAAGTGATGAACTTGGGAAGAAGTTTCCCTCTTCCATCCCACACAGGGAAGTAGCGCTGATGCTCCTGCATCGGGGTGACGATCACCTCTGGGGGAAGTCGAAGAAAGCGCTCTGGAAAACTGCCGCAAACAGGAACAGGATATTCCAAAAGGTAGGTGATCTCCTCCAAGAGCTCCTCATTAGGATGAACCTGTCCCCCAACTTTGGCTGCAGTCTCCTGTGCTGCCTCCCAAATCATCTTCTTCCTCTGTTCCTGGTCAACGATCACGTATCCTTGGAGGAGTTTCTGGAAATATTCCTCAGGCTGCCTGATGATCATCGGCTCTGGGGCAAAAATGCGCAACCCGTAAGTCTTCTGGCCTGATCGCAATCCATCAAGCTGGAACTCGACTACTTCTTCTCCAAGAAGAGCAAGAATCCAGCGGATGGGGCGGGCAAATCTTAATTCTCCAGACCCCCAGCGCATCGGTCTGGGAAAAGAGAGGCTGGTAATCAAGTTAGGCAATTTTGCGGCAAGCACATCCAGAGTCGGCCTTCCTGACTGCACCTTTCTGGCAAAAACGTATTCTCCAGAGGGGGTTTCCCGCACAATAAGGTCAGCGACTTCGACACCCTGACTCCGGGCAAAACCAATTGCTGCCTTTGTTGGGTTGCCTTTTTCATCAAAAGCAGCTCGTTTCGGAGGCCCTTTCACCTCTTCAACAAGTTCTGACTGCTGTTGCTCGACACCCCAAACGTAAAGGGTAAGTCTCCTAGGGGTCCCGTAGACCTTGAGCTGCCTATAACCAATCCTATTCTCTGTAAGCATCTGCTCACCGAGTTGCTGCAACTGGGAAAGGGCAGATTCCATAAACCGAGCAGGAATTTCTTCAGTACCGATCTCCAGCAAAAAATCCACCACATTCATGCCTCCTTTACACCCGCTTCTTGATGGAGATTTTCGGTCTTCCCCGGCTCAAGGGGAGGCAGGTTAAGGCGCTTTCGCTCTTCAGGATCCTTCAATAAAGGGAACCCTAACCTTTTTCTCTGTTCAAGGTATCCCTGGGCACAAAGGCGAGCAAGGTGACGCACGCGATGAATGTACGATGTCCGTTCCGACACACTGAGGGCACCGCGGGCATCGAGCAAGTTAAAAGTATGGGAACATTTGAGAACGTAGTCATACGCCGGTTGAACCAAGCCCTTGGCGATTACCCGTTCAGCCTCCTTTTCATACATGTCAAAGAGAGTGAAGAGCATTTCGGTATCTGCCACCTCGAAGTTGTAATGGGAGTAATCAACTTCCCCCTGGTGGTGGATATCCCCATAGGTTATCTCTCCCGTCCAGATGATGTCAAAAACACTATCAACCTTCTGGATGTACATGGCGATGCGCTCAATTCCGTAGGTAATCTCCGCACAAACAGGGTGACAGTCAATCCCCCCACACTGCTGGAAGTAGGTAAACTGGGTGATCTCCATGCCGTCCAGCCAGACTTCCCAGCCTAAACCCCATGCCCCTAGTGTTGGAGACTCC
The DNA here is from genome assembly GCA_036742135.1 of Bacillota bacterium. GTDB lineage: Bacteria > Bacillota > DSM-12270 > Thermacetogeniales > Thermacetogeniaceae > 50-218. Next base: position 5,639 of record DAINRC010000060.1, on the reverse strand, counting down.
CAGTTGTCTTCTACAAACCTGATATCGTGCTTGCGCAGATCGATTCCCAGATACTCGAGGCTTTTCAGATAGATGTCAATGACATCATCAGGTGATGGTTTGAGGATCACCTGATACTGGTAGTAATGCTGGAGTCTGTTGGGGTTCTCCCCGTAACGCCCATCAGTTGGGCGGCGCGACGGTTCCACATAAGCCACATTCCAGGGTTCTGGCCCTAGTGCCCGCAGGAAGGTTGCCGGGTTCATTGTCCCGGCACCCTTTTCTACATCGTAGGGCTGTTGGATAACACAAAACTTGCTCCAATACTCATTCAAAGCATGGATGATCTCTTGAAACGTCCAGCAAGCCACCTGACCAACCTCCTCCTCAGTAATAAAAATCCCGCCCCTGAAAACTATTGTTCACAGGGACGGGATTGCTCCCGCGGTTCCACCCTGTTTGGCGCTCCCCAAGGAGCACCCCCTCGTTTTATTGCAAGCTTTACTACCCTGAGCAGTTCTCAGGGGTTCCTCTTGCAGCTCAAGAGCGCCCTTCACCACCAGGACCAACCGGCTTTCACCCTCCCCGGCTCGCTGGGCAGTCCTTCAGTGGCTACTCCTCTCCGTCATCGCCTTTTTTACTAAAAATCTAACAACTTCAGCCTCAGGCTGTCAAGCACTTTTTAAAGGCCTATCCTCCTAGCGCTCGACTTCAAGAGTCCACCTGTTTATCAGAGCAGCAACAGTCCCCAAAGCGCCAAGAACAGCCAATTCGGTACTCACAAGCATTCCCAAAAGACCAACCATCCCCACAGCAGCTGGGACTTCCAAAATTGTCTGCTCGCCCTTTTTCAACCTCAGTTTGGTTTCTGCGCTTCCCTCAAAGAACCTCTTCAGGCACAAGAAAATCCGACCACAACGACCAGGCAACTCCTCTCTCCAAATACCTCGTTGTTCTTCCAAAAGGATCAAGGCCTCGATCAGGTCACCATCAGCTTGGGCGAGCGCTTGGCGCGCTTCCCGATAGCTAACATCCATGCGTTCCCTGATAAAATCTATCTTTTTCAACACCTCTTCATCGCTGCCAGGCACACAACCACCTCCTCAAGGTTAATGTGCCCGCCCCCATCTCTTTTATACCAAAACAAATACAAACCAAAAGGGAAGACTCATGACCTACACTGAAAACAGTGTTCAGGGCCCAGCAAAAAGAATTAAAAAAGCAGCCAGTAACATGATCTCAGTCACAGATTATTTTAAAGTGAATTTTCAGAATTTTTTCTGAGGAGGGTTTCCAGAAACTCCCGTGACCGCGGATTCACCTCACCATGGTAAGTTATGTAAGAACGCAGTAAAGACTCCAGTTCATCCATACTCTCTTTAGGGATTTTTACTTTGACCGCCCTGGCAAAGGGTGCTTGCAGGAAATAACCAAGAAGTTTTACGGTCACTGGAGTAAGCTGGATAAGTTGTGAACACTCACAGGCACACGCAGGGCAAAGCACCCCTCCTTTTTCCACACTGAACCAGACCGGTCCTTCACTCTCCGCAACCTGCCACTTATGGTCATCGGAAACACACCTGTCGAGCCGCGGGCGGTAACCAAGAACTGCCAGAAGTTTTGTTTCAAAAACTCTTGCTACAACCTCAGGGTCCTCCTGTTCCAGACACCTCAGGGTGTTCAGCAGCAGGTGGAAAACACTTCCTAAAGGCTGCCTCTCCATTGTCAGGCAGTCGACAAGTTCGGCGCAGTAACTTGCTGTGGTCAGGCGCAACAAGTTGTTTTGAAGAAAATGGAAGGTTTCCCTGGCCTCCCCCTGGGTAACCGTATCCAGGCTTTTCCCCGAATAGAGAACAAAATGAGAATGACAGAAAAGCTGGACAGCACCCCGCAGCCGACTTGTGGGCTTGCGCACACCCTTGGCAATTGCTGATATTTTTCCACACTCCAGGGTAAAGAGGGTCAAGATGCGATCAGCCTCTCCGTAGATGCGGCTCCGGAGAACAATGGCTTCTACCTTGTAAATTCCCATCGTCATGCCTCCTGAAATCTAACCTAAATCGGATCCCAAAGAGAGGACTCAGTAGGCTCCCTCTCGTTCTATCATACAATTCTTTGGATTACGAAGCAAAACCTTAAAACTAGGGGTAGCAAAGTGCAGATTCTAAACAAACAGAAAAGGGGACAGCATTACCCTCCTTTAGAGTACGCCATCCCCTTCGATACTCCTGCCAACTCTGGAGGCAAACCCTCACTCTAATCGAGACCAAGAGCCTTTCTCTTGTTAGCAAGATGGTCGAGGATCAAGGCAGCTGCTTTACAGGGATCTTCCTCAACAGCGAAGACAGCACCAAGAACTTCCTGTGCGCCTTTTGTGAGGAGGTCCACCAGGCTCTTACCTCCAAGAATTGGAGGAACTGTTCCTAAAACAGTGAAGATTCCTGATGAAACGACATAGGTGCCAATAGATACAGCTTTTTCGGACATCCACTCAGGCGCAGCTCCCGCCAATGGTAGATCACAGATATCCACACCGAGGGCATTGGCAACAGCAGCAGCAACTACAAGAATCCTGCTGATATCAACACACGACCCCATATGGAGCACAGGGGGAATCCCCAAGGACTCACAGATGGACCGCAATCCTGGTCCCGTCTCGGTTGCGGCCTCTGGCAAGAGTAGCCCAGCCTTGGCGCAAGCGATGGCGGCGCAGCCGGTTTCCACAACCAGAACATCATTCCTGATCAGTTCCCGTGTCAGGTTGAGATGGCCGTGGTCTTGGGTGTGCTTCGGGTTGTTGCAACCAACGATTCCTACAATTCCCTTGATCTTCCCGGATTTGATGGCATCCAGAAGGGGATCAAGAGAACCGCCAAGTGCATTAAGGATGGCCTCTACGCTGAAGCCAGCCACGTATTCCACTTCTTCCTCGGGTATCTGGACCAGGGAAGGCTTCCTGTTGGAGAAGTTTTCAACAGCAATCCGAACGATCTTCTTGGCAATTTCCAGGGCATTGTGCTCCTCGAACTGAATGTGAAGAGCATTGGCAAACCTAGCTTTGGGTGAAGTAGAAATGACCTTCGTATGGTAGCACTGGGCAACTTTAGTAAGAGCAGGCATGATGCACTGGATATCAACAACCATCGTTTCGACAGCACCGGTGATCACTGCCAACTCTTGCTGCAGGAAATTGCCAGCTACCGGCACCCCGTGGCGCATCAGGATTTCGTTACCAGTACAACACATCCCGCAAACATTGATTCCAGTGGCCCCTTTTTCTCTCGCCAGGGCGAGCAGTTCCTCATCCCTGGCCGCAAGAACAATCATCTCCGAAAGTGTCGGCTCATGCCCGTGAAGCACAATGTTTACCTGGTCTTCCTTTAAAACCCCAAGGTTGCTTTTGCCGCGAACAGGTCGAGGAGTTCCAAAAAGGACGTCAGAAAACTCCGTAGCTACCATTGAACCTCCCCAGCCATCGCTGAGGCTTGTTCGAACTCCGTGCAAGACAAGGTTAACGTAATCGTTGTCAACTCCCATGTGAGTGCGATGCATCGCTTCTACGATCTCTCGGTCAATCCCCCGGGGGAGAACTCCTATTTTCTCCCAAACGGCTCTCCTCTTTTCGGGGGCTCTTTTTACAAACTGAACCGAGCCTTTGACCATTCCGAACTCTTCCATAACGGCGCGGGCAAGCTCCCGCGCTACCTCTTCTTTGCTCCTTCCTTCCCAAGAAATTCCGTATTCCGAGGCCAGGGCCCGCAGCTTTGCTTCATCCTTGATTTCATAACCTTGCGCTTCCCCACAGGCAGCAGCATAAACAGTGGTGATAACGTCCCGTCCATGGTCCGAATGTGCTGCTGCACCAGCAGCAATCATCCGCAACAGGTTCCTGGCAGCAATGGTGTCAGCAGTTGCCCCACAGACCCCTTCTTGGGGTCCATCACCAAAGGGATCAATGCGGCAAGGTCCCATGTTGCAGTTGCGGCAACAGATCCCCAGCTGGCCAAAACCACACTGGGGCTGTTGTTTTTCAAAGCGGTCCCAGACGGTCTCAATTCCCTCACGGGCGGCTTTCCCAAGCAAGAACAGAGTCGCCCGATCAACGCTCCTCTCTGCCAAAGCAACTTCCCCCTTTCCCTCAAAAACAGAAGTCATCACCCTCAAAAATCAGTAGTTGCAACACTGCTTACTCAATTAACCAAAATAGATTGAAGGACTCGCTCCTGGTCTGGACTTGCAGTCACGGGGAACCTTAAGAAGGCCTATGAAGCCACAAACTGGGCTAGAACACGCTGGCGCTTGACCTTCTGAGCATCCTGGGGAGTAAGATAGAGGAGTGCACTTGTCGGACATGCTTCTACGCAAGCAGGAACCTGACGATCAGGACAGCGATCACACTTAGCAACAATCTTTCGTTCCGGGAGGCGGGTGATCACCCCAAAAGGACAGGCAATCTCACAGAAGCCGCAACCAAGGCAGCGCTCTGGATCGTGGAGGACCGTTCCCGTTTGTTCGTCTCGAAACATTGCCCCAGTAGGACAGACAGCCACACAACGCGCCTCTTCGCAGTGGCGACAGTTAATAGGGACCTTAGAAGAATCAACTGCATGCACGAAAATCCGCTTGCGAGGAGGGACTATCTCGAAAATGGCTCCAAAAAGGGATCGCGACTCCGAATGGGCAACAGCACAGGCAATTTCGCAAGACTTGCAGCCAACGCAGCGGCTGATATCGATAAAAACCTCTTTCACACCTGCACCCCCTTTCAATTTCAGAGGATGATTTTTCCTGATCAAGAATTTCGCTGCAAATGATCAAAATCCTTCTCTTTTTGCCTGATACCAAGCTTTCGTTTGCTCAAGAATTTCTCCAATTCTTTGAGGGCGTGGGCATCGGCGCGGAGAGCAGCCATATTTTCCGCTTTTATCGAGGCATAAACCTCTTCTCGATGAACAGGGAGCTCACGCGGAGCCTGGATGCCAAGCCGGACCTGGTCACCACGAACCTCGAGAATGGTTACCACAATGTCTTCACCGATGATAATACTCTGTCCCGGCTTTCTCGTTAAAACTAGCATCACCTATTCACCTAGCCACACGCCCGTTTTGAAGATGCAGGTGGAAGATTGCTAAAGAGGGGGTGCCTGGTGCGATATCCGCTGGAATCCAGAATCACCTGCTGCCCCAAACGCTTTTCATAGTTGATGACTACTGGGGCAAGGAGATTCGCAGTCATCCTGCAAACACCTTCCGGAGGGATGGTCACCACTGCCAAGACTGTTGCCTGACGCGGCTCTCGAAGCTGAAGAAACTCACAAACAGTGTCACTTAATTCCACCCTGTAATCAGGAAAGAACAAAAAAGGATCGGTCATCAAAAAAGCGACATCAGGATCGTCCTTCGCCTGCATCCAGACGAAATCACGCGCGGCCTTTTCTTTCACCTCCATTTTTATCCTGGTTCAAAAACTTGACTGTTTTTGATTTCAGCCAAGCCGGCCCCCAGACCAGGCCTTTCGCCTCCTTTCCGGATACTTGATTTGCCCCCGAGGGGCAGGGCGACAGGGGACCTCGGCCCCGGGAGTCCCACCCGGACGGGAGCACTGCGCGGAACAGACGCTCCAGCCTATCCTTCATCATTCTGACTGCCCCGCGGCCCAGT
>DAINRC010000059.1:0-9552 GCA_036742135.1 Bacillota bacterium | reverse complement strand
TCTTAAGTGTAAAGTTACCTACTAAATCTTGACACGGACCTTATTATACCCTACGTTTGAAAAATTTGAAAACGGTGCTATAATTATAACTGAACAGAGGTCAATGAAATTCCCCAAGTCTTTGGGAAAAGGGCAACCAGCGGAGAGATGGCTGAGTTGGTCGAAGGCGCTCGCCTGGAAAGCGAGTAGGCGGGGCTAAACCCTGCCTCGGGGGTTCGAATCCCCCTCTCTCCGCCATTATTATCTTTGCGCCCATAGCTCAATTGGATAGAGCGACAGACTTCGGATCTGTAGGTTGGGGGTTCAAGTCCCTCTGGGCGCGCCATTACTCAGAAATCAAAGTTTGGTCGTGCTAGACGGGGAGGTAGCGGTGCCCTGTAACCCGCAATCCGCTATAGCGGGGTCGAATTCCTGCCCGAGGGTAGGCCTTGTGGGGCTGCCCAGGGTAAGTGGTGAAGACGTCTGGGTCCCATGCAGCGGGAAGCCATGAACCCCGTCAGGTCCGGAAGGAAGCAGCGGTAAGTGGTGACTCCCGGGTGCCGTGGGGGTGCCTGGATCGAGCTAACTGCCCTGGTTCCGCCTGGAAGGTCGTACTCGAAGGCAGGTGCACGACCAAAATTTGGGATAGGTTACAACTGAATAGAGATTAGCTGAGCTGAGATGAGCAGAGTTTGAGAGGAGCGTGAGATGAGCCTGAGGTAAGGGAGTTGTCGTTAAGCCAGGGCTTATCTAGGTCCTGGCTTTTATTTTCGTCTCGAGGAGGTCGCCATGGTGAACCTGAAACTGGAAAAATACCTTCCCGTTTGGGAAGAATTTCTGGCTGACACCGAGACCCCTGTTTCCCTTTATCTCCGTTTTGGCTATCAACGTCGCGGCAGCTTTCTTCTGGAGAGTGTCGAAGGAGGGGAGCATTTGGGGAGATACTCAATTATTGGTTTTGAGCCCTTGGTGGTCTTTACCTCCAGGGGCAGGGAGATTGAAATTGCTCTTTTGGAAAAGGGAGCCTCTGTAAGCAGCAGGACGCGATTTGAGGCTGACCCTTTTGAAGTGATGCGCCAACTTGTGAGCCACTTTGCTGAGGCAAGTTTTTTGAAGTTGCCCCGATTTGGAGGCGGTTTTGTGGGCTACTTTGGCTATGACCTTGTCCGCCACTTGGAACAATTGCCAGAGCGCACTGTTGATGACCTCTGGTTACCTGATGCCTTTCTCGTCCTCAACCGGTTTTACCTGATCTACGACCACCTCTACCGCAAGGTAAAAGTAGTTGCCCTCGCTCCTGCTTCTCGTGGCAGGCATGGTTTTGCGGAGGCTTACGAAAGGATCAGGGTGATGGGGGAGCAGATTGCCTGTGGTTCTTGGAAAGAATGCTTCCATCTCCCGTCTGTTGGGGAGGTGTTGCCCCCAGATCCCCAGGAGATTGCGGCCAACATGACTCCCGAGGAGTTTGTTGGAAAGGTATGCCGGATCAAAGAATACATAGCTGCTGGTGATGTGTTTCAAGTTGTCCTCTCCCGAAGGTTGTCTTTATCTTTTCATGGAGACACTTTTGATGTTTATCGCAGGTTGCGTTCCCTCAACCCCTCACCTTACATGTTTTACCTCCACTTCCCTGGGGTGGATCTTGTTGGTTCCTCTCCAGAGATGCTTGTCCGGGTAGAAGGGAGGAAAGTGGAGACCTGTCCCATTGCGGGCACAAGGCCACGAGGGGGTAGTTCTTCTGAAGACCAGCGCCTGGCAAATGAGCTGCTGGCAGATGAAAAAGAGCAGGCCGAGCACTTGATGCTCGTTGACCTCGGACGCAATGACCTTGGTCGAGTTGCCCAACCGGGAAGTGTCAAAGTTCTGCAGTTCATGAAAATCGAAAGGTATTCTCACGTGATGCACCTAGTGTCTTGGGTTACTGGTGTGCTTGCTCCGGAGAAGACGCCTCTTGATGCTTTGATTGCCTGCTTTCCTGCGGGCACAGTTTCCGGGGCACCGAAGGTGAGGGCGATGGAAATCATTGAAGAGTTGGAACCAACTCGCCGCGGGCCTTATGCTGGGGCTGTTGGTTATCTTGGCCTCAACGGAAATCTGGACACATGTATCACCATCCGCACCTTGTTATTTTGCCGGGGTAAGGCTTATGTCCAGGTGGGGGCAGGGATTGTTGCTGATTCCGATCCCGAAAAGGAGTACCAGGAAACGCTTGCCAAGGCTGCTGCCCTTCTCCAGGCCTTGAGGGGAGAAAGACACCGGGAAAAGCGGGTGTCTAATTTTGGCGATAGCGAAAATTGCGCTTGGATCTCGCAAGAAGGTTTTATAGGGGAAGAAGAATAAGGTGGTTGTCGCCAGCGAAAGACTTTCTGAGAAAAGGAGAGATGAGTGATGATGAGACGAGTGATTAGCAAGGTTGTTGCTGGTGAGCACCTTGCTGAAGACGAGGCCAGACAGGTGATGGAACTAATCATGGATGGTGAGGCCACACCGGCCCAGATCGGTGCTTTTCTCGCTGCCCTTGCTGCTAAGGGGGAAACTGTAGAAGAGATCAGCGGATTTGCACTCACTATGCGCCGGAAGGCGCTCCCTTTGGAAACAAAGCATTCCTTTTGTGTGGACACCTGTGGAACAGGTGGTGATGGCAAAGGGACTTTTAACATTTCTACAGCTGTGGCGTTCGTGCTTGCAGGAATGGGGATACCTGTTGCGAAGCACGGCAACCGCTCAGTTTCCAGTCACTGTGGTAGTGCTGATGTCTTAGAGGCGCTGGGGGTCGAGATCAACCTGCCTCCGGAGGCAGTTGCTGCCTGTCTTGACCATGTTGGTGTCGGTTTTCTCTTTGCTCCCATTTTTCACCAGGCGATGAAGCACGCTGCTGCTCCCAGGCGCGAGATCGGCATCCGCACAGCTTTCAACCTGCTTGGGCCCCTGACCAACCCTGCGGGTGCTGCTTATCAGGTGGTTGGTGTCTATGATCCTGAACTAACCGAGGTTTTGGCTCAGGTTCTGCACCGCCTGGGCTGCCGGCGCGCCTTTGTTCTTCATGGTAGTGATGGTTTGGATGAGGCCACCATCTCTGGAGCCACGAAAGTTACCGAGCTCAATGATGGGGTGATTCGAACCTGTTATATCAATCCAGCTGATGCTGGGCTACCTCCTGCTAGCTTAAAGGAAATCCAAGGAAAAGATGCCAGCTATAATGCCAGAATCATTCTTGAAGTCTTCTCCGGGAAACCAGGGCCTGCCAGGAATGTTGTCCTGCTGAATGCGGCGTTCGGGTTCATTGCTGCTGGCAAGGCTATGGATCTCCGCGAAGGTGTGGAGATGGCTGCGTTAAGCATCGATTCTGGTGCTGCTCTCGCCAAATTGGAGGAAATGAGAGAATTCACAAGAAGGTGGGGCGCAGATGCTGAGTGTCATTCTTGAGCACAAAAGACAAGAGGTGGCGCGCCTTAAGGCTACTTTGCCTTTAGAGGAAATTAAAGGGAGATTAAAAGACCTGCCTCCTCCGCGTGATTTCCACCAAGCCTTGCGCGGAAGCGGTGTGCAGGTGATTGCTGAAATCAAGAAGGCTTCTCCTGTGCAGGGTGTCTTAAGCTCCAACTTCGAACCAAGGCAACTTGCTGCAGCTTATACCCGTCATGGAGCCGCGGCAATTTCTGTGCTCACAGAAAAAAATTTTTTCCAGGGAAGTTTGGCTTATCTTGAGCAGGTGCGGGGGTGCACCCCCCTGCCCCTCCTCCGCAAGGACTTCCTCATTGATGAATATCAGATTTACGAGAGCCGCTTATGGGGGGCAGATGCCGTTCTTTTGATTGTGGCCGCTTTATCACCTGCTGAGCTAGAGGACTACCTAGGGATGGCCAGAGAGCTGGGGATGGCTGCCCTCGTCGAGGTGCACCATGAAGAAGAAGTGCAAACTGCTTTAGAGGTGGGAGCAGAGATCATTGGGATCAACAACAGGGACCTGCACTCCTTGAAGGTAGATTTGGGGACAACATTAAGGCTGCGGCCGCTGATCCCTCAAGGTCGTCTTGTTGTAAGTGAGAGCGGGATCTCCACATCCAGTGATGTGGAACTGCTGGCTCGAGTGGGGATTGATGCTGTTCTTGTGGGAACAGCGCTGGTGAAGTCGGAGAATGTGGCCGCAAAGCTTAAAGAACTGAGAAGATTCCGGGAGGGAAAAGGTTGTGGTGAAGGTGAAGATCTGTGGAATCCGGAATTGGGAAGAGGCGAAAGTAGCTGCTGACTCCGGGGCTGATGCCCTTGGCTTCATCTTTGCCCCCAGTCCAAGGTCTGTTAGTCCTGAGACTGCTAGAGAAATCATCCTTAAACTGCCGCCTTTTTTGACCATTGTAGGGGTATTTGTTAATGAGGCCCGGGATCGCCTTATAGAAATTGCCAGGTACTGTAGGCTCGATGCGGTACAATTGCATGGAGAAGAATCCCCGGAAGACTGCCGGAGCATTGCTTTTCTTGGTTTTAAAGTGATCAAAAGCTTTGTGGTTACTGATGAGGTGCCTTCAGAAATCAGCTTTTACGATGTTGATGCTGTTTTGCTGGATGCTTTTCTGCCTGGGAAGAGAGGGGGGACAGGAAAGACCTGTAACTGGAGAGTGGCTTCCCAGGTTGTCGCCAGTGGTGCCAGGGTGATCCTTGCCGGAGGTCTGACACCTGAGAATGTCCAAGAGGCGATCCTCACCGTTCGGCCTTATGCTGTTGATGTTGCCAGTGGGGTGGAAACCAGGGGCAGCAAGGACCCCTGCAAGGTGCGGCGGTTTATTGACGCTGTGAGGAATATTAGAGTTCTGGCTGATTAAAAAGATGTTGGGGGGAGAAAGATTTGCTGTTACCAGATGAGCAGGGACATTTTGGGCCTTTTGGCGGGAGGTTTGTTCCCGAGACCCTAATGCCGGCACTCCACGAACTAGAAGAAGCATATCAGGAGGCTAGGAAAGACCCGGAATTCCATAAGGAGCTTGCTTATTACCTCCACAATTACGCTGGCAGGCCAACACCGCTCTACTTTGCTGCTAATTTAAGTGCCTTTCTCAAGGGGCCGAAGATTTACTTGAAGCGTGAAGATTTAAACCACACAGGATCGCACAAAATCAACAATGCCCTTGGTCAGGCCCTGTTGGCTAAAAGGATGGGCAAGAAAAGGATCATTGCGGAGACCGGTGCTGGGCAGCATGGAGTGGCAACTGCTTGTGCAGCAGCCCTCTGCGGTCTGGAATGCGAGATTTATATGGGTGAGGAAGATATCCGCCGGCAGCAACTCAACGTCTTCCGGATGCAGCTCCTCGGAAGCAAGGTGATCCCTGTGGCTGGAGGTAGTGGAACCTTAAAAGATGCTATTAATGAGGCTTTGCGCGATTGGGTCACCAATGTTGCCACTACTCACTATCTTCTGGGCTCAGTAACCGGACCCCACCCCTACCCGATGATCGTCAGGGATTTTCAGAGTGTCATCGGCAGGGAAACACGTGAGCAGATCCTCGCTGCTGAGGGCAGGTTGCCTGATGCCATTGTGGCCTGTGTCGGTGGGGGTAGCAATGCCATCGGGATCTTTTACCCTTTTCTTGAGGATCACCAGGTTAAGCTTTGGGGGGCTGAGGCTGCTGGTCGCGGCCTGGACACAGGGCAGCATGCTGCTTCCCTGAGTGCCGGCTCCCCTGGGGTGCTCCATGGGGCGTGTTGCTATCTGCTCCAAGATGAAGATGGGCAGATCAAACACCCCTATTCTATAGCTGCTGGTCTCGACTACCCTGGTGTAGGGCCGGAACACTGCTATCTCAAGGCAACGGGGAGGGCGTTTTACCAGGCTGTGACTGATGCGGAGGCATTAGCGGCTTTCCAGCTGTTAGCTCGCACTGAGGGGATTATTCCGGCTCTGGAAAGTGCTCATGCGGTTGCTCTTGCGGTCAAAATAGCTTCTTGGATGAGTAGTGAGGAGCTTTTGGTGATCAACATTTCTGGGCGTGGGGATAAGGATGTCCAGGAAGTTGCGGCGATCTTAGAAGAAGGGAAGGTTACCAATGGGTGTTGAAAGGGTGGCGAAAGCTTTCCAGAAGCACCAGAAAGTGTTGGCTGTCTATGTTTGTGCAGGTGACCCGGATCTGGAAACAACTTCCCGCCTGATTCCACTACTTGCTGCTGCAGGTGCCGACATCATCGAGATCGGGGTCCCTTTTTCCGACCCTATTGCTGATGGCCCCACAATTCAGGCAGCAAGCCAGCGGGCTCTGTCGTCAGGGACAAACATGAGAAAAGTCCTGGAGCTTGTAGCAGAGGTGAGAAGTCACGATGAGCATCTGCCCCTGCTCTTGATGACTTATTACAATCCTGTTTTCCGCTACGGTGTTGAGGAGCTTGCTGGGCAACTTCGGGAAAAAGGTGCTGATGGCCTCATCGTTCCTGACCTGCCGGTGGAGGAAGCAGCACCTTTGAGTTCTGCCTTGGCGGAACACGGACTTGCTCTGATACCCCTTGTGGCCCCTACTACACCTGAAGCAAGGCTGCGAAAAATATTAGAAAAAGCTCAAGGTTTTGTGTATTGTGTCTCTCTGACGGGAGTTACCGGAGCACGCTCCCGTCTCCCTGAGGGCCTCCAGGATTACCTGCAGATGGTGCGCCAAACTACTGATCTTCCTCTACTTGTGGGCTTTGGCGTGAGCACCCCAGAGCAAGCTGCCCAGATTGCCCTTCTTGCTGACGGGATTGTTGTGGGGAGTGCCCTGATCGAGGCTTTGCAGGAGGGGGGCTTTGCTGCTGCTGTCAGGTTGGTGCAGTTTTTGCGGAGAGGGCTTGATCGCGGCGAGAGGGAAAGCTAGATTGGGAGAGAAATTAAAAAGAGAAAAAAGAGAAGCAGCTCTTCTGAAAGGAATGGAGGAACATGGAAAACTTAGCTCTCTATCGGGAATGCCGTCCCCAGTTTTTTCGAGATGTTGTCGGTCAGGAGCATGTATCGAGGACTCTGAAAAACGCCGTGAGGATGAACCGGATTGCTCATGCTTATCTTTTTTGTGGGCCGCGAGGGACGGGGAAAACGAGCACGGCGAGGATTCTGGCAAAAGCTGTGAATTGTCTCCAAGCTACAGATGGTGAGCCTTGCAACAAGTGCCCTTCTTGTAGCAGCATTACTCAAGGAACTTCACTTGACGTTGTGGAAATGGATGCTGCTTCCCACCGGGGCATCGATGAGGTCCGCGAGCTCAGGCAGAAGGTTGGTTTTGCCCCAACTCAGGGGAGGTTCAAGGTCTATATTATTGACGAAGTCCATATGCTCACTGGGGAGGCTTTTAATGCCCTCTTGAAGGTTTTGGAGGAGCCTCCCCGGCACACTATTTTTATCCTGGCGACCACGGAAGCGCACAAAGTCCCACCAACAATTCTTTCCCGGTGCCAGCGCTTTGATTTCCGGCCTCTCGGCAGCGAAGTGATTGCTGCTCACCTCCAGAAAGTCGCTCAGGGGAAGGGTTGGGAAGTCGAGCCAGAGGCGCTGGCGATTTTGAGCAGGCGCGCTGGAGGGGCTCTGCGCGATGCTCTTGGTCTCCTTGACCAAGCTGCAAGTTTTGCTGGGAACAGGATCACCAAAAGGGATGTAGAAGTTCTCCTGGGGTCACCAGGAGAGCAAGTCTTAGAGGCGGTCGTTGCCGCTGTAACCAGGGGAGATGTGCCTGCCCTTTTGAGGATCCTTGAGGATAGCTTCTCTGGGGGAGTGGAGCCGCGGGAATTTCTTTTTCAGCTTACCGATTACGTCCGCCAGTTTCTTTTTCAGGAGACGAGTTCTGGTGGCCAGAGAAAAGCCCTGATTCATTTGCTCAAGGTTCTGGCAAAGGCTGATGCAGAAATGAAGGTAAGCAACCGAGCGGATCTTGTTCTTGAACTCCACCTTTTGCGGCTTACGGAATCTTTCTTGGGGGAGAGTGAAGAGGTAGAAGTAGGTGAATCCAAACCAGGGTCGGTGACTCCTTGTGATAGGGAACTTCCTCCTTTTGCGCTTAAAAACTCCCCGTACGGCCTTGGTGCGGTGCCTCCTTGTGAGGGGGAACTCGGTGCCAAAGAAGATTCTTCTGGAGCTCCAGGTTCACCGGAAGCGGAAGAAGATGTTCGCCTGGTGGTCGCAGAATTTTTCCGGAAACGACCTCTTTTACGTCAGTTTTTGCCTCAGTGTGAATTCCGAGTAGAATCAGGTAGAATAATTATTGCAGCACCAAAAATGGCCTTTGATTATCTGCAAAAGCCGGAGCATATGGTTTTTTTGCAAAAAGCATTGCAGGATTCTGGCTGTTCCCTGAAGCTGAGTGTGATCCTCAAAAAGGAAAACCACCAAGAAGAGGTGAGCGAGGACCGAGAAGGCCAGCAAGAAGAAACTTTCCCTTCTGGAGATTCCCTGATTGGTGCTGCTTTAGCCATCTTGAAAGGTGAGATTGTTTCCCAGGAAAAGGAGGAGGATGATTAAGTGGGGTTCGGCAGTATGCAGAAAATGCTGAAACAGGTGCAGAAGATTCAGGCGGAGATGGCCCGCATTCAGGAAGAGCTAGCCAACAAAACTGTAGAAACTACTGCGGGAGGCGGGGCAGTTCGGGTGGTGGCCAATGGCCAGTTGGAGCTGGTGGAAATTAAGGTCGATCCAGCAGCAATTGACCCTGAAGATCCCGAGCTTTTGGAGGATCTGTTGCTGGCTGCAGTGAATGAGGCCTTAAGAAAAGCCCGGGAGATGGTGGCCGAGGAAATGGGGAGGGTCACTGGGGGCCTGAAGATCCCCGGGCTGTTTTAGGGAATAAGAGAACTGGGGGAAGAGAGAATTGAACTTTTACCCTGAACCGCTTGCTCTCCTGATCGAATGTTTACAGAAGCTACCTGGGATTGGACCGAAAACTGCCCAGCGCCTGGCACTGCACCTGCTCCATGTTCCGCTTGAGGAAGCGGAAACCTTGGCTCAGGCGATTTTAGAGGCCCGGGAGAAAATTTTCTTCTGTTCTCTTTGCGGCAACCTTACAGATGTCGACCCTTGCTCCATCTGTCAGGATGAAACCCGTGACCGTTCCCTGATCTGTGTTGTAGAGTGGCCGAAGGACCTGTTTGCCCTGGAGCGCACCAGGGAATATCGTGGTCTTTACCATGTCCTTCATGGTGTTCTATCCCCGATGGACGGTATTGGGCCTGATGACCTGAAGATTGCTGAACTTCTCCGCCGGGTTAAAGATGGACAGATTAAGGAAGTGGTCTTGGCCTTGAATCCCAGTGTGGAGGGAGAGGCGACAGCGCTTTACCTTTCCCAACTCTTGAAACCACTAGGGGTTAAGGTGACCAGGATTGCCCATGGGCTTCCTGTTGGGGGGGAACTGGAATTTGCCGATACTGCTACCTTGAGCAGGGCATTTTTGGGTAGAAGCGAAATTTAAAAAGCTTGAAATCACCTCCTGAAGGGAAGTTTTCTGTTATTTTTTCATATACTATATAAAACAGAACTGCTCCGGTAAAGGTCCCTGAAGGAGGTGTTTGCTATTTCCCATGTCGGTTCTTGGTTGCGCCGGTGGGGGAGCTTTTTTCAGCCTGAACACAGAC
>DAINRC010000058.1:217-9676 GCA_036742135.1 Bacillota bacterium | reverse complement strand
TAGCCAAGGTGCTAAAGGGTTCCACGGCCCGGACGCTTTTCGCGAAGCACCCGGAACTCAGGCACAAGCTCTGGGGTGGCCACTTGTGGAACCCGAGCTACTATGTGGGGACAGCGGGGCAGGTCTCCAGTGAGACCATCAGGTGGTATATTGAAGCTCAAAAGACAAAGGGGGGTGATTAAGTGCCCCTAATCACTCTTAAAGCGCAGGTCTACGCAGTTCCTCAGACCGAGGCCTGTCCTCAAGGGCGCCCGTTCTGCGCCACCAAGGTCCTCTAGCACCTGTGGAAGAGTGGTCATTTCCCGCGAGGATTCCTTTTGGGGTAGCACGGCGTCGCTGAACCGGAGCGCATCCGGGGGAGGACGTCACCATAGCTCCATGTTTTGGGAGGATGTGTCGGTGAACTACCAGGAGGCATTAGAATTTCTTACCAACCTGACAAAGTTTGGGATCAACCTGGGTCTGGGGAGGATGGAGTATCTTCTAGGGCTTCTTGGTAATCCCCACCACTACCTCCGGGTGATCCATATCGGGGGAACAAACGGGAAAGGCTCAACAGCAATGATTACCGCCCAGGTGTTAGAGGAAGCAGGTTATCGAGTGGGGCTTTTCACCTCACCCCACCTTCACAGCTATACAGAGCGTTATTTAATCAACAGAAATCCGATTTCTGAAGAAAGGTTTGCTGAACTCATGACCCGGATGCGGCCTCTTCTCGAAAAAATGGTGGCCGAAGGTAGGGAGCACCCCACGGAGTTTGAGGTATGCACTGCTCTTGCCTTTCTTTACTTTTTTGAGGAGAAGGTTGATTTTCTCGTCCTCGAAGTGGGGATGGGAGGTGCTATTGATTCCACAAATGTGGTTCCTGCACCCCTTGTTGCGGTGATCACTAATGTCGCCTTGGACCACATGGAATATTTGGGGAATACTATTACCGAGATCGCCAGAGTCAAGGCGGGAATCATCAAGAGGGGAGGGTATGTGGTAACTGCAGCGAGAGAACCCCAGGCACTTGAGGTGATCGAGAATAAGTGCCGCGAAGAGCATGCTTTTCTGGTTCGGGTAGGGTCGGAGATCACCTGGGAAATTAAGGAAGCGCAGCCTTGGGGAAACCGTTTTTCGCTCTTGACCCCTTGGGGTAGTTATCCTGACCTCTACATACCTCTGGCTGGTCGGTTTCAAGTGATTAATGCAGCAACCGCGGTTGGGGTTTTGGAGGTCTTAAAGAACTTTTACGGTTTCGGGATCACCGTTCAACACATCAAAGAAGGTTTGGAGAAAGTATCTTGGCCAGCACGCCATGAGATCCTCGGCAGGGACCCCCTGGTGCTTGTTGATGTTGCCCACAACCATGACGGGGCCAAGGCTTTGCGCAGTTCTCTTGAGGAGGTTTACAATTACCGGAATCTCATTCTGGTGTTGGGGATGCTGGGGGATAAAGAGCGGGAGAAAGTGGTTCGTGAGCTTGCTCCCTTAGCGTCAACAGTGATCATTACGCGGCCAAACAGTCCTCGTGCTGGGGATTGGGAGGAGCTTGCTGGGGAAGCACGGGCTTACGCACCTCGGGTAAAGGTGATCGCCGATATTCCCGAAGCTGTTGAAGCTGCTTTTCAGGAAGCTGGTCGTGAAGACCTAATCTGCATCACAGGCTCATTTTATATGGTTGCTGATGCGAGAGCCTACCTCCGGAAAAAGGGTATTGCTCCTTCTTGAAGTTCTTTCGAAGGGAGGATTCTGTTTTTGAAGACATTAAAGGTTCCTCAGGCCACAGTTATGCGCCTTTCCCTCTACTCGCGGTTTCTGGAGCAAGTGGCCGAAAAAGGGGTTGTGACCATTTCTTCAGTGGAAATTGCTGAGGCTCTTGGTGTCAATCCGGCACAGGTTCGCAAAGATCTGGCGTATTTCGGCGAGTTTGGGACAAGAGGTGTTGGTTACAATGTTAAGGAACTTTCCCAGCACATTAGGAAGATTCTCGGTCTCCATCAGGTATGGCCGGTTGTGCTGATCGGAGCAGGGAAGCTTGGCTCGGCTCTTGCTCTTTACCAGGGCTTTCACAAGAGGGGTTTTCAGATTGTCGGGGTTTTCGACAACGATTCTCGAAAAATCGGTCAAAAATTGGGTCACCTGAAGGTTCTTCCTCTTGACCAGTTGGCGCAAGTTGTCGAGAAGGAGGGAAGTCAGATCGGCATTATTGCTGTTCCTGCTGATGCTGCCCAGCAGGTGGCTGAAAAACTGGTAGGTGTGGGGATTAAAGCAATTCTTAACTTTTCCCCGTGTGTTTTGAATGTTGGTGAAGAGGTCGTTGTTCAAAATGTAGATTTCTCAGTTAGTCTCGAGGCACTCACCTTTAATCTGCAGATGCGTAAAATGCACCAAAACAAGTAATTTTTTATTGTCAAGATTTGTGAATTCTGGAACGCTGCCGATCTTGCTTGTTTTTCGCCGAAGTGTTAGACTAAACAACAAATGAGTAATTACAAAGGGGCAAACTGATGAAGAGCTACGGGAGTTATAAGAGCCCTTGGATTCTCATCATTCTGCTGGTAATTGGGGGAATTTTTGGGAGCATTGTCGGTCAGGCTCTCGGTTCTATTCCTGCTCTGGCGCTTTTGAGTAAGGGCCGGGAAATTGGGCTTCCAGTGACGACACTTGACCTTGAAGTTCTGGCAGTCTCCTTTGGATTTACTTTTAAAGTAAACCTGATTAGTCTTCTGGGATTTGCTCTAGCCATTTTTGTCTATCGCCGTCTATAGAGGATGATGCTGATGCCGCGGATAATCTTGGCTTCTTCTTCTCCCCGGAGGATCGAGCTTCTTAAGCAGTTGGGAATTTCTTTTCAGGTGATTCCTAGCGGAATTGTCGAGGCTTCTGAATTTGAAGGCAGTTCTGCTGCCGATGTTGCCTTGCAGCAGGCGTGGGCAAAGGCGCGTGCTGTTGCTGAAAAGCACCCAGAAGAGATAGTTATTGCTGCCGATACGGTTGTCTGCTGTGATGGGGAAGTTTTGGGGAAACCTCGCAGCTGGGAGGATGCAGCCAGGATGTTAAGGAAACTTTCCGGTAAGGTTCACGAAGTGCACACAGGGTTGGTTTTATGGCAGAAGAGCTCCCAGAGGCGAGCAGAAGATGTGGTTACCACGAGGGTTTACTTCCGGAACTTAGAAGAAAGAGAGATTTTTGGTTACTTGGCTACAGGGGAGCCTTTCGATAAAGCTGGCGGGTATGGAATTCAGGGCTATGGATCCTTATTGGTGGAGAGGATCGAAGGATGCTATTATAATGTAGTTGGTCTTCCTTTGGCGAGATTGGGGGAAATGCTCAAGGATTTTGGGGTTGATCTGCTTTGTCAGATGGATACCGCTTCACAATAAAGGATCTCCCTCAGGAGCTGCGGCCGCGCGAGCGGATGCAGACTGTTGGCCCCGGGGCGCTTTCCCTGGGAGAGCTGCTGGCAATTTTGCTGCGGACGGGAACGAAGGAAGAATCGGCCCTCGAACTTGCTAACCGCCTTCTCGGAAACGCCGACGGTGTCCGCTTTTTGGTTGAGGCTTCGCTTGAGGAACTTTGCAAGGTGAAAGGGATTGGTTTGGCGAAGGCGACCCAAATTAAGGCAGCGATTGAGTTTGGCCGCAGGATCTCTTCTATGGGGACAAGCTGGCGACCGAAGATCAGTTGCCCCCAGGATGTCTCTTCCTTGGTCATGGAAGAGATGTGCTACCTGGATCGGGAGCACTTCAGGGTGGTTTTGCTGAACACTAAGAACCAGGTTCTGGCTGTGGAGACGATATCTGTTGGAGGTCTCAGCTCTTCCCTTGTCCACCCCAGGGAGGTTTTTAAGAGGGCGATTCAACGTAGTGCTGCTGCACTGATCCTGGTTCACAACCACCCTAGTGGTGATCCTACTCCCAGCAGTGAAGACCTGGAAGTGACGAAGCGCCTTCAGGAGGCAGGGAAAATCTTGGGGATCGAGGTTCTCGATCACATTATCATTGGTGACCACCAATTCATAAGCCTGAAGGAAATGGCTTACCTCTAAAATTCTTGAAGGGGAAGGAGTCAAAAGAAGGTGTTTTTTGCAAGAGATTTGGGTATCGATTTGGGGACAGCGAACACCCTTGTGCATGTCAAAGGAAAGGGAATTATCTTAATGGAGCCGTCTGTGGTGGCTATTCAGAAAGACACTGGAGAAATTCTTGCTGTGGGCGAAGAGGCAAAGAGAATGATTGGGCGGACACCCGGCAATATCATTGCCATCAGGCCGATGAAAGATGGGGTGATCGCTGATTTTGAGGTCACCCAGAGCATGCTCCGTTATTTTATCAGCCGTGCCCTCGAAAAGCGCTTTTTCTTTGTAAGGCCCCGGGTGGTCATCAGTGTGCCTACTGGTGTTACTGCTGTCGAGGAGCGGGCTGTGCGTGAGGCAGCACTCCAGGCAGGGGCGAAGGAAGCCTACCTAATTGAGGAACCAATGGCGGCAGCTATTGGGGCGGGTCTTCCCGTCCATGAGCCCACTGGGAATATGATCGTTGATATTGGTGGGGGCACCACTGAGGTGGCCGTAATTTCTTTAGGAGGAATTGTCACCAGCAGATCGATCCGCGTCGCCGGAGACGAAATGGATGAAGCTATTGTGCAGTACATCAAGCGAACCTACAATCTGATGGTTGGGGAAAGGACGGCCGAAGACATCAAGATTAAGATCGGCTCTGCCATTTGGGATGGGCAGGAGGAAGTCTACGAAGTGCGCGGCCGTGATTTAGTAACAGGACTCCCGAAAACGGTCACCGTCAATTCTCGAGAAATTCAGGAAGCTTTATCAGAAACTGTTCACATGATTGTTGATGCGATCAAGGTGTGTCTTGAGAGAACACCACCAGAACTGGCTGCAGATATTATGGACAGAGGAATTGTCCTTGCTGGTGGTGGTTCTCTATTGCGGAATCTAGACAGATTAATTAGTAGGGAAACAGGAATTCCAGTGATTGTGGCTGAAGAACCGTTGTACGCCGTTGCTTTGGGAACAGGACGGGTCCTTGAAAACATCCAACTGCTCAGACGGGTGATGCTGCCACCGAAGAGAGCAGGCTGAGGTGGTGGTCTTTTTGCGTCGTTTACTGCACCGAAGGAAACTGGTAGCGATTTGTGCAGTTGTCTTTGTGTGCTGCCTGAGTGCCCGTTGGACTGCAGAATATGAGGCAATGCAGGCATATCCCAACATCGTCCAGGAAGTGCTGGCACCTGTGCAGAAGGGAATTGTGGCTTCTTGGGAAGGGATTACCTCGGTTTTCTCTTATTTTACCCGCATCAGGGAATTGAAAGAAGAAAACGAGCGACTCAAGCGACAGGTGCAGGAATTGACCTGGGAGAACAACCGCTTGCGGGAGTATGTATACGAAAATAAGAGATTGCTGCGGCTTCTTGAGTTTAAGGAGCACTATGCTCCCCATTTTACCCTTCTTGGGGCAAGAGTTATTGGGAGATCACCAGATACTTGGAACAACACCTTCATCATCGACAGGGGGAAGGCTGATGGTGTTCGCCTGAATCAGGTAGTAGTAGCTGATGAGGGGCTTGTCGGTAGGATCATCGCTGTCAGCACTCATTGTTCCCAGGTGCTCTTGATTCTAGACCGCGAAGGTGCTGTAGGGGCGATGGTTCAGGAAAATCGGACAGTTGGGGTTGTTGAAGGATGCAGGGAAAACCCTAGTTTGTTGAGGATGATTCACCTTCCTTATGATGCCAAGCTGAAAAAGGGACAAGTAGTAATTACCTCAGGTTTTGGAGGAATCTATCCGCGCGGTATCCCCATTGGGGAAGTTGTGGAAACAGGAAGCGAAGGTAGCGGCATTGACAAATACGCTCTTGTCCGTCCTTTTGTGGACTTCCATCGACTGGAGGAAGTTTTCGTTATTACTGAGATCCGCGAAGTGCCTGAATCTCTTGAGTAGGGTGTTTTTCAGGGAGAGGAAAACTTGAGGTTCTTTTATCTGATAATGGTGTTTTTGTTTTCTTTGCTCTTGCAGACAACAGTTATCCCGTTCCTGAAGATTGGGGGGGTAATGCCTGACCTTGTGCTTATTTTTCTGATTTTCTTGGCCCTTTTTTGCGGGTCTTTGAGTGGAGGAATTGCCGGTTTTGTTGTCGGATTCCTTGAGGACTTCCTTGTGGGGCGTTGCATTGGGTCGCGGGCCCTTAGTGGCTTTCTCACCGGTTATGTGACCGGGCTTTTCGAGGGGAAAGTTTACAAAGAGAACCCCCTAGTGCCGTTTTCTTTTGCTTTTCTGGGCAGCGTTTTTTACCAGTTAGTCTTTTTCGTGGTGCAGGCTATTGCAGGTGTTTCGCTTCTCTCTTTTTGGACGTTTGTCTCCCGCGCTTTTTTGCAAGGGATTTTCAACGGCTTAATTGGAGTTTTTCTCTTCTATCCTTTCAGCAACCTGTTCCAGAAAGAGAGAAAAGATTTGCACTTTTACAGGCTGTATGCTGAGATTTTTCGGAGGTGAGCGGTAGTGGTTGACCGGCACCTCCAGGGGAAGTTTAGGTTTTTTCAGGTGCTTTTGTTCATTGTTTTCCTTGCCATAGAGATGCGCTTGGCGACACTTCAGTTGCTGGAAGCGCCTGTGTACAAGACGAAGGCTGAGTTGAATCAGTTTCGCTTTTTGCCCATCAAGGCGCCACGGGGCGAGATCGTTGACCGCCAGGGTAGGGTTCTTGCAGGGAATAAGATCGTCAACGTGATTTCCTTTTTCAGGCAGGATGTCGGGGACCAAGAATTAGAGCAGACCATAGAAAAACTGGCAGCTTTGTTGAAAGATTTTTATCCCGAGATTGATGCTGATTATATCAAGGAAAGGATCGAGCATCAACCCCGGCCTTACGAGCCTGTAGTGATCAAAAGAGATGTTCCTATTGAGGTGGTTTCACGGCTGGAAGAACACAGAAGCGAGCTTCCTGGTGTAATGATCAGGAAAGAAATTGTCAGGACTTATCCTGAAGGGTCGCTTGCCTCTCATCTGTTGGGTTATGTGGGGGAAATTTCTACCGAAGAGCTGGAAAAGCACAGCGGCGAAAACTACAAGCTTGGTGACCTCATTGGGAAGTCTGGGCTGGAGGCCAGGTATGAGAAATACCTGAGGGGTCAAGACGGTTTTCAGCAGGTGGAGGTCGATGCCCGCGGAAGGCCGATTCCCCGCGAGGACCTGGTTACTGTGCCTCCGAAGCAAGGTGACCGCTTGGTCCTGACGCTAGATTATGAGTTGCAGAAAACCCTTGAAGAGAGCCTTGACAGGGTGCTCAAAGAGATCCAGAAAGAAAATCCTAAGGCAAAGGCGGGAGCTGCAGTTGTTCTCGATGTCCGTACCGGGGCAGTCCTGGCTATGGCCAGCAGGCCTAATTTTGACCCTAATGAGCTGGTTCCCCCAAGGTCGGCTTCAGTAATTGCCAAATACATCAATCCTCCTCCAGAAGCCGCTTCACCGATGCTTAACAGGGTGATTAGCAGCCGCTATCCTCCTGGCTCTACCTTCAAGCCGATCACCGGAATGGCTGCGCTTGAGGCAGGGGTTATTGATGTTACCGAGAAGATTACCTGTAAGGGTGCTTACTGGCTCAAACCCTACACCAAGTGTTGGAACGTCCATGGTAGTGTCAACTTCTTTCAGGCAATGGCGGGTTCCTGCAATGTTTATTTCATTGAGGCAGGGCGGCGTGCTGGTGCTGGGGAAATGGCCCGTATTGCTCACGAGTTTGGTCTTGATGACCTTACAGGGATCGATCTTCCTGGTGAAGTCAAAGGAATTTTGTCGAGCCCGGCCAGAAAAAAAGCAGAGAACGCTCCCAAGTGGGAGAAGTGGTATGCAGAACAGAGGAAAGAGTTGGAAAAAAAGTATGAGGCTCTCTTGACTGAGGCAGAGAGTGCAGAAGAGAGGGAGAGGATCCTTGCCCGCAAGCGGGATGAAGAGCGGCAGCTGCAGGCTCTTTATGAGGTCAGGTACGACTTTTATGTTAACTGGCAGCCTTATGAAACTTATAACATGGCTATCGGTCAGGGGAGCAATGAGTTTACTCCGATTGAGCTGGCGACTTATGTAGCAGCTATTGCCAATGGGGGTAAAAGGATGCGCCCCTATCTGGTGCAGCGAATTGAGGACAGCGAGGGTAATCTTGTCGTCAGTTTTGGGCCTAAGGTAGTGCATCAAGTTAACGTTTCTCCGAAAAGCCTGGAGTTAGTTAAACAGGCAATGACTGCAGTGACTGCACCAGGTGGCACTGCCTACTGGCTGTTTCGCGATTTTCCAGTGAAGGTGGCCGCCAAAACAGGAACTGCAGAATCAGGAAGAGGGAAAGGAGAGTTCCACGGCGTCTTTGTGGCCTTTGCTCCGGCGGATCATCCCGAGATCGCTTTTGCCGGAATTATCGAACACGGTTATCATGGTTCAGAATCCGCGGGTGTTGTGGCCAGGGATGTCTTTGCCAAGTATTTTGGTCTTGACCAAAAAGAACAGGAAGTAAGTGAGCGAGAATCGGCCGGAGGCAGGGTTGCTTCTGGGCAGCACCAGGTTTCCACACCAAGCAGTGCTTCTTCGGAGCAGGAAAAGGTTACTCAGACACCGCAATCTCCTTCTCCTCCTCAGCAATCCAGACCTACTGGTGTCCAGGAAGTTGTTGTTCCTGCTCCAGAAAGCCCGGGTCAGTTACCATCTGAAGAGGGTTCTGGACGGGTGGAGGAGAACGTGCCTCAAGAGGGAGAACCCCAGGATGGAGCTGCTCAGCCGCCTCCGTAAGGCAATTTGTCAAAATAAAGAAAATTAAGATGGAAAAAGGAGGAATTTTTTGGCTTGTTCCTGGCAGGAAAATAGCGGCCAGGGTAGAATAAAGTTTAAAGCGGTTGGACTGGAGGGACATTAGGGCAGGAGTGAGGGAACTTGTTAGATTTAAAGGGAACCGCGATGGGCTAACAGTGATTCTCGATCCCCATGCAGATTTTTCAGACCTTTTAGCGGAGCTGGAGAGGAAACTGGAAGCTGCTGGTAGTTTTCTAGAAGGTGCAGCCGTAAGCGTTGATCTGGGCAACCGGGACCTTCAGCCGGGACAATTGAGTGCTTTGGAAAATGTTTTCTTGTCAAAGAATATGCGCCTACGCCGGGTTATGGCAGGACCCTCGGGCGCCAGGGGGGTGGCCTCGCTGCTTGAAGGTTCAGTCAGCAGTCTGGAAAAATCTCCTTCACTAAGAGCGGGCGAAGGCTTGTGGGGGGACAAAGACATTCCTGTTCTGCAGTACCGTTTGCCGGCTCGCAGGCACCGGGAAGATCTCATTTCCCAGGAACAGACGATCCTGATCCAGCGCACAGTGCGCTCTGGCCAGCGCATTTTCTACCCAGGGAATGTTGTTGTTCTTGGTGACGTCAATCCCGGTGCCGAGATAATTGCTGGCGGCAACATTATTGTCATGGGGACCTTCCGCGG
>DAINRC010000058.1:0-207 GCA_036742135.1 Bacillota bacterium | reverse complement strand
ATGCTGTAGTTGCTGGCAGTAGGCTGGAGCCTTCGCAGCTGCGGATTGCGGGTTACGTCACGCGAGCACCGGAGGGGGATTTCTCGTCATCGCAACAACCGGAAGTCGCCCGTGTTCAGGATGGAATTGTCATTATTGAAAAGTACCAGCCCGGTTTTGATTGGCATTCTAGGGGACAAGGTAAAGGGGGAAGTTAAATGGGAGAAG
>DAINRC010000057.1:0-9725 GCA_036742135.1 Bacillota bacterium | reverse complement strand
GATGATAAGTATGGCAAGTCTTTACATCCCACATTGTTCAGATGAAACCCCAACAGCGACAAAAATAAAAATCTGAGCGTTTCCTTCGATAATAACAGGCAAGAGGCGGATCTTTCTAGTCGGGAAGCAACTAAGAAAAATTGCAAAAATTGCAGCGAACCCTTAATCGCGTTCTGCTTCTTCCAAACCGAAGGCCCTCTAACCCAAGATATAACTTCCATTCAGGAACGTTAAGCTCTTAAGGCGACTCGATGCAACAAACCTTAAAACTCCCTGGATAAGCAGTACCTGCCAAAGACAAAATCCGAACGACCGCAAACCCGCAGATCCTTACCACCAAGCCTTGAAGGGGGTATATACCTCATCTCCGAGGAGATACTTGATAAGCTTGTAACACTCAAGGCGAAGAAGTGTCCGGTAGGAAACCTTCCGCTTTAGTTTCCTGTGGCGAATCGTGGTAGCTAGCTTCTCTTCAAACAGTCTGACGAACTTCTTTTTTCCTTCATCGTTCAAGTAGCACCAATTAATGTCCTGGTCGAAATCACTAAGGCGGAGGATCTTCATATTGATGGCTTTAAAGATAACTGGGTCAACGATCAGAGGCTTAAAAATCTCCGCCAGGTCGAGACAGAGGGAGAAACGCCTGGTTCGAGGCTCGTGGAGGTAACTTACCGAGGGATTAAGCTGGGTACGGTAACATTCTGTGATCATTGTGGTATAAAGGAGAGAATTGCCAAAAGAAATCAAGGCATTAATGGGATTCGAGGGTGGCCTTTTTTCCCTCTTAGCAAAGAAGAACTCCTCCTTTAGAAAAGAGTTGAAAGCTTGGTAGTAAGCCTCTCTTGCCCTCCCTTCACAGCCCATTAGTTCAGGGATCGTTGGTGCATACTTTGCCCTTTCCCACTCAGCCTCAATCATTCGGACATACTCTTCGGTACCCTCATACTCCCGTAAATTACGCCGCATGTGAAAAAGAGCTCCTTCGACAAAGGAACGGGCAAGAAAAAGACGTTTTTCGGGGTCAAGATAGTGCTTAACTTGCTGAACCAACAATTCGCCGGAAAGATTGCGGTCGTGGGGAATAAAGCTGCCGCTATAAGTCCCATAGTAATTGTACACATGGAGCAGCTTATTCTGTTGGGCGAGAAAAACAAGAAGCTTACTGTTGAAGCTCACTTCGCCAAAAATGTGGATGACATCTACGTCTTCGATGGGGATAAACTTTTTCTCACCTTCTTTTTCCAGTAAAATCGTGTTGTCCTTGCGTTTGATTGCCCCACTCGAAAAAATGTAATACGCGCGCAAGGGGAAAACTCACCTACCTGGAAGGCGAACTTTTTATCCAAAGCAAAACTCAAAATAGGCACACCGAGGGCAGTAAGGCTTGCGCACCGCTGGCGGAGGAGTAGCTAGGCGAAGGACCGCGGAGACCTTCGCTACTGCTCTTTCCACTTCTCGAATTCTTTCAGGAGTAAGGACAATTTCTTCCTTCTTGCGAAGCCTGGGGTAGCGAAGAATGCCTTTCTTCTCAATTCCCAACTGCTTTAGATAGTAGAGGTAATAGCAAAGTTGCATCACACTTGCCTGATGCATTTTGCGACTAGACTTGACTTCATCCACAGCATCCCCTTGAAGGATGTCAATGGCAATGAGGTCATCAATGGTAATTCGCTTCTTTTTCTCCCTCGGGTAACTCGTTTCTTCAAGAAGTCTCCCTAGGAGTACTTGGTCAGAATGATGCTCCATTGTAATGCCTCTATCAAAGAACCACAACTTGCGCTCACATACAAAAAGGTAGTTGATTTTGATTCCCGTGATATGGAGTTGCTCAATTTGCTCCATTACGTTTTTACTCAGCAAAACTCTGCTCCCTCTCCTTCCGGCTGGAGCCCCAGCTTAGAATCGTACCTGGCCCTTACCAAATACAACCCTGAATCACTGTCTAACTTGAAAATCCCCTTGGCAAGATCTCTCAACACAAGGGGCACCCCCACCTGATACGATTTCAGCTTCTTCAAAGCCACCATTTTTTCGCGCTTATCCTTTGAACCCACCTTTTTGAGAAGGACTTCAATCTCATCATAGTGTTTCTCATACACCTCAACCGGAATTGCCTCAACTTCGGCGATCCTCCGGAAGAGTTGATGCGCTTCCTCCTTCTTTTCTGCCCGGAACCCAAGCCTAATCAAGTCACGGTAGTACTCAAACTTTCTGTAGAAACTCGTCTTCTTGATCCTCGCCGTATCGTAGACCGCTTCCACCATTTTTCTCTTTTCTTCCTCCTCCAGGAAGCCCTCAGAAACATCCCCCAGGACCTCGTGGGTGAATTCAACGATTCGAGCATCATAAATCGTGCCTTTCCCTGAAGGGCTACCGCTACTACCCGCGATCACTACATTGGGATTCTTTCCTTGAAACGGCCTCTTCCGATAGACCCTACCCATCCGCTGCACCAAGGCGTCAACAGGAGCTAGTTCAGTGAAAAGAACATCAAAGTCGATATCCAACGAGGCCTCAACGATCTGAGTAGCTACCCAGATCACGGGCCGGCGCTCTCTTTCGTCCTCAAAAATTCTTGCTTCTTTTGCTTCCCGATCCCTTCTGATAAACCTGGCGTGGAAGAGGTTAACCCTGTCCTGGGGAAGACCTTTATTAAGGAGCTTTAGGTAAACCTCTTGGGCTTTTCTCACTGTATTTGCCAGCACCAGAACGAGCTTTCCTTCCCGCCAGCAACGACCGATTTCCGCACAGAGTTCTTCGAGGAAGGTGTCTTTGAGATACGTGATCCAGGTCCTCCTCGAAGCAGTCGGCGACACCCTTTTGGAGACTACTGGTACCTCCTGGAGGTGTTCGACGATCAAAGGATAAACAGTAGCACTCATCAGGCAGAAAAACCCGCCCACCTCGTGAATGGTTCTCAGCCCTTCTACGATCACCGCTAGCATTTCTGAAGTGTAGGCCTGCGGCTCGTCTACTACGAGATGGGAGTAAGCAAAGAGGGAATAAAGCTTTTCATATCCAGGATAGCGGAAGAAAGATGTAAAAAGCTGGTCAGCCGTGCAGACAACAATTGGAAAGGCAAAGTGTCTCGCTGCCGAAACACGCCAGAAATGTTCCTGAAGATCATCGTCGAACTCCTCAAGACCGTAAAAGGCACAATCGCCGTAGAGGAGCCCAACTTTGTCCTCACCATAGATCTTTTTCAGCCGCTCGTACATTGCATTGACCGAAACCCTGAGGGGAAGGGTATAGAGGAGCTTCCTCCCTTCCCCCCAGTTGAGGGCAAACTCGGTCTTTCCGGAACCTGTAGGAGCAACAAGGAGGACATTGTTGTCCTGGAGCTCAAAAGCCTCCCGCTGGAAGTTCCGGAAAATCGTGATGTCGGGAACACTTCCCGGAAGCTTCTTCGAAAGGTAAGTACACAACTTCCCCCTGGGCTCGGGCACCTTTTTCTCTTCAACGGTAATATGAGCTGAAGAAGCATGATCAAGGCGGTGGAGGAATCCCTTGAGGAAAAGGTAAAAGAGTTTCTTCTCTAATTCCTCCCGCTTCTTCCAATTCGACTCCAAAAGGAAGGGGTAGTAGGTTGTCCATAAGGACACTTTTCCCTCGACCACAGGAGCAAGACAAGGTTCAAGATCCTTTACCCAACCAAGGACACCCCTTTTGGCGTCAATCTCTTTTTCCAAATACTCGCAAAGGTAATCACGAGAGAAGTCAACTGGCCTCTCGTGGTGGAAAGCAATGGCGTAAAATAGAGCGAGGAGTTCTTCCTCACTAAAAAACTGTCGAAAGTGCTTTGGGCAAAGGAAGGCTGGAGAAAGGTAGTTGTGGGGAATCTCTCTCTCCAATTCTGAGTGCAACAAGCTTTCACCAAGGCACTTTCGGATCTTGTTCTGGAACAAGGAGTTTACTTTTCCGAGGTCGTGAAGAATGACCGCGAGCCTCAAAAGCTGCCAAAACCGCTCAGGATCGCGGTAGCCACTCCTCTGCAGTACTAGGGAAAGTTCCGGAGCGTACTCTTCCTTTAGGGTCTCAAGATTCTCCAAAAGAAGAACAGTGTGCTCTCTCAGGGTCTCTGTCGCTAAAATCCCGTCCCGGTAGTATGTCTTTCCGTAAATTGCCTCCGCCCCACTCATAAGCGGTCACCCAACAACTCTACGAGATCACCCTCCTCGTCGACAAGGAGCTCGCTTCCGTAGATGCTCCCTTCTTCCACATAGACAGCATCAATTTTCTCGCGGAAGTACCTCAACCCCTCAATAATCTCATACCTGAAGGGGAGCCGATAATTAATCCCTGCCAAGCCACACTGTTCGGCAGTCTCCTTCTTGAGGTAGAGCGGCCTCCTGATGAGGTATTCCTCTCCCAGCTCAAAGGCCCGCGGGGTCACTTCCACCCAGCGAATGTCATCAATGCGCACCAGATCTTCCCACCTGCCGAGGGCAGGATATGTGTCAAAGAGCCTTTCCTCGAACGCCCTAAGGACGCCATCCTCTGCAGAAATGTGAACGATGAGATCAACATTAAAAAGATTGGCTACGTAACTTGGCGAAGTTGTGAGCTTCTTGCCAAACCACGGCAAAAGAACTCCTTCGCGCTCCTTCCTGTTGAATTTCAGCAGGGTCTGGAGGTCGTAAACGATGGTTTCGTAAGTCCCCTGAACAGAAACGGCCATCGGGAGGTAATCCTCAGCACCAACCACTTTGTGTACCCATCCCTTAACAGTAGAAGGAGGGGGTAGAGGAAAGGTATCAATAAAGCTGTAGGAAGCCGGTTTCCGGTAATTGGCAAACTGCTGGTAGAGCTTAACTTTGAGCACTTTCATAGAACTCCTTAACCCTCTCCTTCAGAGCCTCAAAGAAGTGGTTGAGATCCATTACCCGCTCCCCAGGAAGCAATGTTGTGAACTGGTCTTCATTGCCGAAAAAGCCGCGAACATAGCCCAGATAGGTCTTATCCCCTACTCGCTCCCCCCTAAAGGTAAGTTCCATTGTGCTCCTAAGAAGGTCAAGATTGATGTGGTACCGCCGCGAGGAGTCCTGGAAAACCTTCACCCTGTTCAGGAAGAAGGGGTTTTTGACCGAATAGACACCCCCTATCACGAAGAGGGGGCTTAAGCTTTCTATCCTACCTTTAATTTCGCGGCTCATCACCTTCAGGGCTTCAAGGATGTGGTGGACCCGTTCGGTGCGCGTTTGGGCAGAGAGTTCCTTTCCATCGTTCTCGTCCTTCCCCAGGCGATCCAGATCGATAGTCAGGGTGTAGGAATAGAGGGTGGCATGCTGTTCAAGTTGGTAGGGATTAGGATCGGCCTGGGCGCGGTCGGCAAAATTCTTGTTAGTTGCGAACTCGAGGTCATTAGAATATGGTTCCAGGGAAACTGCAGGAGAGAACCTTACTACAGCTGGTCGCGTTGCTGCACCTCTGCCCCTTACCGTTTTCATGTACCCGAAAAAGTCCAGCTCCTCATAATCAATACTGGCTTCTGGCGCAAACTGAACCACCTGTTGCTCTACAGTCAGGGGGCCTTCTTCGAGCCCAAAGTTCTCCCTAAGACTTCTAAAAAGTTCGTAACGCAGTGCTTGGCGTGACATGTAGGTGTAGGTATCATTGCTGCGGGTAAGCTTCTTGAGTTCAGAGATGATTCCCACACCCTCGCCATAATTGAGACTCATCGCCTCAAAGACAGAAGTCAGAGTAAGGCCACCAGCCATCAAGACTCACCTTCCTTTGCATTGTTACCTTGGCTAGAGCTCGCAAGCATTCCATTGACAAAGCTATAGCCATACGCAGCAAAAAGTTCTTTTCGGGTCAGGGTTTCGGTAAAAGCACGCGGAACTTCGAGAGAATAGGAAAGATACACCCGCAGGATGAGGTTCATGAACCCGTTGACATCTCCTGTCCGAAGATGAGAAAGAAGTTTGTAGGCCAAGCTTGGAATCTTGTTTTCCGCCTTTTCCGTCTTAAGTTTTTCGGCAAGTTCAGCACCCTTCTGGAACATAAACCAGATGGTCTTCTGGGAAGACTTTTCGTCAGGCAAACTCTCTACCTCCTGACTTTCTTGGTGATAAGAAGGTTTTAGACTCACGAGGAAATCATGGAGAAGGAGATTCACAATCTGCATCTCTCCTGGGCCATAATAGGTCCGCACGTTCGCGTTGCCTCTTAGGGCACCGAAGTAAAGGTAGGCCAATCGATTCAGATAGCTGTAGCTGAGGGAATTATTCAAAAGCCTCTCGAGGATTTCCACCACCAACTCCCTAAAAACCCGTCTTCTTTTGCTCTCGACAAGATACCCTGCTCGCCGGAGACGCGCCAGATTTCCTTCATTCCTCTTGAGGAACATCGCCTTGGCTCTGCTCAAGTTGAAAGAGTAAACTCGAGGCAAGATATCTTTATTGGTTAGATCGATCTCGATAAAAGCAATGCTTCTTAATGCATGGGTACTTTTTTCGAGTTCCTCCCTGAGGAAGAGATCACCAAAAAACTCTACAAAGGGATTCCCTCGGAGTCCTGCAGCCTCGTCGCTTATCCTTTCATTCAGCTTTTTTTGCAGTAAGCGATTGGCATTGTAAAGTTCACTTACTGAGAGGTCAGCGTTGACGAAGAAGTAGATCCCCCTTTCCGCGCCTTCAGAAAAAGCAGCAAAGGTGCAGAAATAAATGAGCTCGCAGATCTCACACAGGGGCAATTTCGCAGAGAAGTTCCAGAAGAAGTTTACCGCGTCGGTATTTACCCCAGTGAACGGAGAAAGCCCAGTGTCAAGGTTTGCTCCACTCTTTGCCTTCCTTTCTCCGCAGTTAAAGCAAAGGTGCCTCCGGTCAGCCTTGTTTTTCCCGGTGAGAATCTTACCTTCAAAATCTTCCCTGAATTTTTCTTTGAACCCCGTGGTTATCGTTCGCTTTCGCTGGAGAAAACTCTTTTGGCCGTAAATTTGGCCAAGATACACCCGAGCATCGTTTTCTTCGAGATCATCCTTGTTAGCCTCAATCACCGCGATTACCCTTTCCAGTTCTTTTTCCAACTGCTCCTTTTCGGGAGTTCCCCTGGCACTAGGAAATTCTACCCCATTTTCCTCCAAAAGCTTGCGCAAAAAGGAGAAATTCCTGATCTGGTCCCTTAGGGTCCTCGCAATTTCGTCCACTGGTGCCTCAGTTTTCCCCAGTTCGGCTAAAGCCTTCCGAAAGTCCTGAAGGACACGGTCTGTTCTTGGGTACCTAGCAGAGGCAAGCTTAAAGTAATCATCAGAAAAACCCTCAAGGACGTCCCGTTCGAACTCGATGTAGTTCCTGCCGACAACAACCTTTTTCCCCGAAGGGAGGGTGATTTCCCCTTCTCGGAGTCTAGTTATGCCCGTAGCCCCATGAAGGAGAATGGCGAGGAAGCCTACGATCCCCGCATTGAACAACCAGTCTCCTAAATAAACTCTTTCCTTCACTTCAAATAACCTCCACCATGCCAAATCCCTGAGCACGCCTTAAGCCGAGGCCTAACTGCTGAATCCACTCAAGATCCTCCGGATGGCCCCGAAGGACAAACCTTCCCGCGAAACAGGTAAAAGTATAAAGTCGCTGGGTTTCCCCCTTCTCCCTAACAAGGTGCTTAACCACTTCTTTTCGAAGGGCCACAGGACGAAAGTCGAGCTCTTTCTGCAATCCCCATCCACGTACTCCCTGCAACACTTTGTCCGCTAAGTAGTTGAGCTCGCGGAGGAACCTCTGGGACTCCCCGTTTCTTGCTCCGGCCTTGAAAGGGGGCAACAAAGGTTTTCCGTGCTTGTCTTCGACTAAGATAGGAGAAAGGGTGCGGCAAACCACTGCCTCACTCCTAATAGGTTTTTCGGGCAAAAGAACAACTGAGCGTGGACGCTTCAGCTCAACTTCCTTCCACTTACAAGGGTAAATCCGGGGGCTTATCAGCCCATTGTAGAGGGTAATCAGCAAGGCCGGATCAGGGGTGCTCAAATACAGGGTCAAGGGCGAAGTGAGAACAAAGGTAGTCTTTGTTTGGGCAAAGCGGTCGCGGTTGTGAAGGAACCGGACAGCAAAGCAGAAAGGCTTCGGCGCCTTATTGGCCCGGTTGCCGTCAAAGGAAAAAAGACGAGAGAAATACTCCTGGCCAATCGGAGTTGCCTGAAGTGCCTCCTTGAGTAAGCTCATGAACAAATTCCGGTAGTAAACCGGTACCTGGGAAATCTCGTATTGGATCCTAACCCGCAACTACTCACCTCCTTTCCTTTTCATCTTATTTCCTCCACAACGACATTACCTGTCGTTGGAATAGAGGCGAAGCATCTCTTCGACTTCCCGCCGAACCTCTTCCCGCAATGAAGCAGGTTCGAGGACCTCAGCGTGAGGACCATACCCAATAATCCACCGCTTAGCCTCTTCGGGATGGGCAGAAATTTCCATGATGACGCTCCCATCGGGAAGTTCCTCAAGTTTTTGGGAGGGGTGCCAGATGCGCTCCTTAATCCAACGGGCTTGGTAAGGATCAAACCGGATCCTCACCTGCTCGAGATGATCCCGGTACATCCGGAAGCCGCGGAACAAGTAGTCTTGGGGATCGAAACCTTGAGGGAGGGAAAAGGTCTCGGGAAGGACCTCGACTTCTGCGACCCGATCAAGAGCAAAATCACGGATCTCCTGTCGCAGGTGACAGAAGCCGAAGAAGTACCACACACCCTGGAAGTTGTACAAGTGATAAGGCTCAACAACCCGTTCCCTCTCTTCCTCTGAGGAAAAGGAGAAGTAGCGAATTTTTATCCAGCGCCGCGTGACAATAGCCTCAAACACTTTGGCAAAGACTTCGTCAATCCTCACCTTTGGTTTGACAAAAATGACGAAGGGCGAAAGCATCATCTCCAACTCTTTTGGCGTCAACTCCGTCTGCTCGTAGAAGAGGTCCTCCAACTTTTTGGCAAGGTTTCGGAGAGGCTTCTCTAAGGGAGTTCCCTCGAACTGTTTAAACAGGTTCAGTGAAAGGAAGAGAGAAAAGACTTCCCCCTCAGTAAGGACTGGAAAAGGGAAAACCCAAGACTCTTGAAAGTAATATCCTTTGTGCTTTCTGCTGTATGCAATCGGAGCCCCAAAGTCGTCCCGCAGGGTTTCAATGTAGCGGTCTACTGTGCGCTCGCTCACTTCAAGGACTTCCGCTAGGGCTGCGGTGCTGGGATAGGTTCCCTTCTTAATTTCCTGAACAACCC
Source organism: Bacillota bacterium (assembly GCA_036742135.1). Classification (GTDB taxonomy): domain Bacteria; phylum Bacillota; class DSM-12270; order Thermacetogeniales; family Thermacetogeniaceae; genus 50-218. The sequence goes on along the minus strand of DAINRC010000057.1, from coordinate 517 downwards.
GAACAAGACGAAAAAGCAGCGAGCGTTTGAGGATCAAAACAGATTTCTTCTTCTTTTTTGCTCTCTTTCTGACTGCCAACGGTGACCACCCAACTCTCAGTGACGTAAAAGGGAAGCTCTTTTTGGTACAAATTTCGCCAACACGGTAGTTTTTCCTGCCACGATTTGCTAATTCAGATGTTCAGCCAGCACTTTTGCGAGCACTTTTTCTGCTCCCTGGGCTGGGAAGAACAGTTGCTTCCCTCCGGGATTGGAAATGGTAAAAGTCGGGAGTAGGAAGTTTCCCTTAACTATGTGTTTCTGCAGAGGGTCTGGAACTACATCAGTTACCAAGAACAAAAATTAAGACGAATTTGTTACCATAATATGGAAAGCAGGGCGAAAAAATAAAAAGGCCTTCGATTGGCTACTCAACGGGACAGAAAGTAGTAGCCCACGAGATGACCTAAAATAAAAAAGACCCCTGACTTTCGTTTTCATCAGGAGTCTTTCTTCCTTTTGGCTCCCCGGGCAGGAT
>DAINRC010000056.1:0-9860 GCA_036742135.1 Bacillota bacterium | reverse complement strand
TTTCGGCGAGCAGAGATAACACCTCAGATAGCCCTTGTTCCCGTGCTTCATCATAAGTGGCTGCTAGGTCATAGTAGCGCCTGCCTTCTTCTTCGAAATCGCGCAGAGTCCGCGACCTTCTGCCAGCAACCCTAATAGGTATTTCTTTCAGCATTTCCCTCTGTGTGGATACGTATTCTGGAAAGATCCCGGTAATGAAAAGGGCAATGTCGGCCAGGCGTTTGTAAAAGGGGAAGCGGAAAGGGAGTTCCACCATTTCTGCCAGTTCGAGAACATCGTCGAAATCAAGGTCACTGAAGTGGCGCTGATAAGTTAATCCTTTTGCTTTAAACACTAAAGTTGTTGACTCCACCCTTGTGAAGCTAGCAAGCATTCTTGCCAGGTATTCGCGCACATCTTTGTTGTGCAGGAGTTTTGTGGCATCTCTGGCATCGAAGACTGGAATTCGCTCTTTTTTACTGACTATTTCCATTGTGTATCCCTGTTTTTCCATGTCCTTCTTTGCCTGGCGGAGAAGAATGCTAAAGAGCAAGAAAGGAGAAATTTTTAAGAGGATGTCTTTCTCTTCTTGCACTCTGTGGAAGAGTTTCTCATCATCAAGCATGATGTCGATGAAATCAGGTTTATCTTTCAATAGATTACAGATGTACTCGTAATCCTGCCTTTTTGTTACAACGGTGGTCACAATGAAATAAAGGTCGCTTTCTGCCAAGTCCTGCAGGTACATCATGGCTACACTCACGGTTTCACCCCCTTGTGTGCAGGGCACATCGATAGAAGAGGATAAGCAGTGGGATCCAAGATTTTTCTGATTGTAGTGTAGCATGGAGAGGTAGGCTCCGACAATGGGATTTAAACCCATTTCTAGAGAAATTTTTCTGGAAGGGGTTCTTTTGTTTGCTTGACAAAGAAAGGGGAATTGCGTATATAACTCCTTGTGGAAGGAATATTTCCAGTAGCGAGGTGAGGGGAAGATGCCGACTTATGAATACGATTGCCCAAGATGCGGAAGGTTTCAGTACGAGCAGCGAATTACAGAGCCGGCCCTTGAGACTTGTCCCCATTGTGGTAGTCCTGTGCGTCGGTTGATCTCCCGAAATATCGGTATCATTTTTAAAGGTTCTGGTTTCCATATAACAGATTACCGGAGCGAAGACTACAAGCGCAAGGTAAAAGAGGAAGAAAAAGAGTCTTCTCCTGCGGGAGCCAGTTCTACCTCTACCAAGTAGGCAGGCAAACCGTTTTCCTGTGTAGCGAAGCCGCGCTTTTGAAGGCGCGGTTTTTCTATTTGGGGACTTGGACTGGCACCCCGGGAAGGGATAAACAGAGAGAATGTTGGTCATAATTCTAGAGGGGTGAATTCAGATGATTATCCTGAAGGATCGAGAAGTTGTTATTTTCCGTAAGCTTCCGGGGAGGGAAAAGCTTTTCGACCTCTTCAAACAGGTAGTTGAGGAAATGCTCCAGAAGAGATAGGAGGTGGCCAGTTGCCTGTTCCCGATTTTTTGAGAATTGTCCTGCAGACAGTTTTGGCTTTTTTCGCCATCTTGACTATTACCCGCCTTTTAGAGAAAGAACAACTCGGCCATTTAACATTTTATGAATACATAACTGGAATCACTATTGGTTCTCTTGCTGCCGATATTGCTATCGATACTGCTGGCAAGCGGTGGCTGATTCTCCTTTCACTGATGGTATTTGCTTTGCTGACCTATTTGATGGGATATATATCCCTGAAAAATAGAGTTGCCAGAAAACTGCTAGAGGGTGAGCCTACTATTGTCGTCCAGAACGGCAAGATCATGGAGAAAAACATGAAGAAAATCCGGTATAATGTCGATGATTTACTGACTCAGCTACGAGAAAAAGGTGCTTTCAATATTTCTGATGTTGAGTTTGCGGTTCTTGAACCCAATGGTCAGTTGAGCGTTCTCCTCAAGTCACAGAAAAGGCCAGTAACCCGGGAAGACCTGCAGATTCCCACTCAGTATGAGGGCATGAGTTCAGAGATCATCGTTGACGGGGAAGTCATTTACCAGAACCTCCAGCAGAACAACCTCGATGAATCCTGGCTGATTAATGAACTCCAGAAACAGGGAATCAAATCTCCTCGGGAAGTGCTCCTGGCCAGCCTGGATAGCCAGGGAAATCTCTACGTGGACAAAAAGAAAGATGAACTAGTTCAAGAGGTTCAGGTCAGTGATGAACCTGGTAAAAATGATCAGTAACAAAGTAACAAGATTTATATTGCTCCTCCAGCTTCACAGAGCGTCTCGGGGACGCTTTTTTTGTGTGGAGATCGTTCTTCCTCAGGGAAAATTTGCTATATAATTGGTCTGGAGGCACTAGGAAGGAAACACGATTTGGAAAGGGGAAGGATAATGGGAAAGATTACGTTTGGGACTGATGGCTGGCGGGCCGTTATTGCTGAAGAATTTACCTTTGCCAACGTCAGACTGGTTTCTCAGGCAGTAGCTGATTACCTTAAAGAGCAGGGTAAAGGCGAGAACGGCCTTGTTATTGGCTACGATAACCGCTTCCTTTCAGAGAGGTTTGCAGAAGCTGTGGCCGAGGTGATTGCTGGAAACGGAATCCCTGTCTGGCTTACGGTAGGAGCTACACCGACTCCTGTTACTGCTTTTGCGATTAAAGTGCACCAGACTGCCGGGGCTCTGATGATTACCGCAAGCCATAATCCTCCGGACTACAATGGCATCAAATTTATCCCTGAATATGCTGGTCCCGCAGTTCCCGAGATCACGCAGTCTATTGAAGAAAGGATCTTTGCTCTTCAAAAAGGAGAAAAAGTCAAGAAAATTTCCCTCAAAGAGGCACAGGATCAGGGGCTCGTCAGGGATCTTGATCCCAAGCCAGAGTATCTTCAGCATCTCCGTAACCTGCTTGACCTGCATGCCATTTCTAGAACAAGCCCGAGGATCGTCGTCGACCCGATGTGGGGAGCGGGAATAGGCTATATTGAGGAACTCCTTGGCGATTTCTGCCGAGAGATAAGTGTGATTCATGGTTACCGTGATGTTCTCTTTGGAGGCACTATGCCGGAGCCAAAGGAGGAAGTTCTTTCTGAGCTTCGGGAAGCAGTTGTCAGAGGGAAGGCTGATCTTGGCCTTGCTCTAGATGGCGATGCTGATCGCTTTGGTGTAGTTGATCGCGATGGGAGCTTTATTACTCCTAATGAGGTCATCTATCTCCTGCTCTATTATCTTCTTGAGTACAGGCGGTGGCGCGGTCCTGTGGCAAGAACTGTTGCTACCACCCACATGGTCGACAGAATTGCTGAAGATTACGGGCTTCCGGTTGTCGAGACACCTGTTGGCTTCAAGTACATCGGACAATCTCTCCTTCATCACCACAGCATTCTTGGCGGAGAAGAAAGCGGGGGTTTAAGTGTTCAGAGACATATCCCCGAGAAGGACGGGATTCTCGCCCTCGCTCTTGTGGTGGAGATGATGGCGGCTACTGGTAAATCTCTCCGAGAGTTTCAGGCTGAAATTGTGGAGAAGTACGGAAAACTGGTTAGTGCCCGTCTGGATCTCAAGTGTGGACCTGAAGAGAAAGCGAAGGTTCTGGAAAAGTTGGACTTGTGGTCTCCTCAGGAAATCAGCGGGGTAAAGGTGGAGAACCGAATTACAAAGGATGGAGTAAAGTTTCTTCTCGCTGATGGCAGCTGGCTTCTGGTACGGGCTTCCGGTACTGAACCCCTTTTCCGGATTTATGTGGAAGCACCTGATGAAGAAAAAATCTGCCAGCTTCAGGAAGTTGCCCGTAGCTACCTGGGTCTCTGATTCTTTTTAGAACATTGGGGGAGTGCGAAGGGGCAGTAATGTGGCACGGTGTCACTGAACCGGAGCGCAAAAAGAACCTTTTACGCGCATCCGTTTAAGGATGCCTCCGAATTCATTCGGGGGAGGGCATCACAACTTTAGCAGGAAGTTGCTTGGTTTTTGTCGAATTTAGCGGAAAGGTCTTTGGTGAGGTGTTCGTAGGGTTGGGATTGGAAGCGCTTGACCGGGTAGTCAAGGAGACGATCCTTGCCATTGAAAAGGGTAAGGAGAACATTTACGAGATCGCCGAGGGAGCCCGTGACGAGTTGGAGCGGGTAAAGCAGGAATTAATTGCTGTTAAAAGGGAGACTCTTCGAACAATTCAAGAGGTTGACCACTACGAGCACCTTGAGAAACAGGCGCGGATTCGCCTAATGGAAGTCAGCCGGGATTTTCGGAAGTATAGTGAAGAGGTTATTAAAGAGGCTTACGATTACGCTGACAAGATCCGTGTTCAGCTCTTTGTTTTGCGCGAGAAAGAGAAAAACCTTCGCCTGCGGCGTGATGAGTTGGAACGGAGCCTCCAGCGCTTGAGTAAAACTGTTGAAAAGGCAGAGGCTTTGGTGACCCAGATAGGAGTTGTTCTCCAGTTTCTTCAGGGGACACTCAAGGAGATCAATTTGAAAATTGAAAACCTTCAGCGCATGCAGCAGATCGGGCTGCGGATTATCAAGGCCCAGGAAGAAGAAAGGCGGCGTGTGGCCCGGGAGATCCATGATGGGCCTGCCCAGGCACTGGCGAATATCGTGTTGAGGGCAGAGTTTTGTGAACAGCTCCTTATGAGGGAGCCGGAAAGGGTTAGAGAAGAGCTCCGCAGGCTTAAAGAAATGGTCAGAAGCAGTCTCAAGGATATCAGAAAGATCATTTTTGATCTTAGGCCAATGGCCTTGGATGACTTGGGACTTGTGGAAGCACTGCGCCGCTTTCTCATTGACTTTCAGGAACGCTATGGTTTACCAGTAGATTTTCGCTTTTATGGGAAGGAACGGAGGTTTGATCCCAATTTCGAGGTTGGGCTCTTCCGAATTATTCAGGAAGCCTTAAACAATGTTGTCAAACATGCTGAGGCGACACAGGTCGAAGTGCGCCTGGAATTACGGGAGGACAAGGTGATTGCTGTTGTCAGAGACAATGGTAGAGGCTTCGATAAGGAAAAGGTTGAAGGAGAAGGAGATCATTTCGGATTGCTGAACATGCAGGAGCGAGTTCGGTTGCTTGAAGGAGAAATAGAGTTCAAAACTGCTCCTGGCAAGGGGACAGAAGTTAAAGTGCTCATTCCTGTTGAAGAGGGGGGAGGCGGTTTTGGAGGAAATTAAAGTGCTGATCGCTGATGACCATCCCTTGGTCAGGGAAGGACTGAGGCATGTCCTGGAACTCGACCCTGGTCTCAAGGTAGTGGGAGAGGTTGGGGACGGACAGGGTGCGATTAATCTCACCCGAGCCCTGCGTCCTGATGTTATCTTGATGGACATCAAGATGCCGGGAACAGATGGGATCGAGGCAAGCAGGGTGATCAGGAGAGAGTTTCCGGAGACGAAAATCATTTTTCTGACCGTTTCTGATGAAAACGAAGAGATCATGGAGGTTGTGCGCTCCGGGGCCTCAGGATACTTGTTGAAAGATGTGGAGCCAGCGGAATTGATCAAAGCGATCTACAATGTAATGGAGGGAAAACCTGCTCTTCACCCTGTTGCTGCCCAGCGACTGCTGGGCGAACTCAGCCGTCTTGCTACCCCTCCCGAAGAAGATGAAGGCATCAAATTGCTTACAGAAAGGGAAAAAGAGGTCCTCGTTCTGATTGCCCAGGGTGAGTCCAACCGGAGCATAGCCAAAAAGCTCTTCATCAGCGAGAAAACCGTGAAAAACCACATTACTAGCATCTTCAGGAAGCTCAAGGTAGAAGACCGCACTCAAGCGGCCATTTATGCCATCAAAAAGGGTCTTGTCGAACTTTGAGGCAAAGTTTTCCATGTGACCCTTTCCTCTTCTCTGGCATATACTCCTGGGGAGGAGGAGGGGTTTTTGTGGTTTCCCATTTACTTCTCGCTGTCTGCTACCTTCTCATTATTTGGCTGCTGATCTGCTTTTCCTGCAAGATCGCCGGGTTCTTGAACGAGAGCGTCGTTTCCAAACCCGAAGCCAGCTTCCTTTTTGTGGTCCGTAATCAGGCTTGCTTTGTTGAGGCAGTTTTCCGGAAGATTGTTGCTTTTATTTCTTTGACCTCTCAGGTTTTTTCTGAGTTCCCTGAGGTAATTGTTGTTGACGATCATTCAACAGATGAAACCCCCGCAATTCTTGAGCGATTGCAAAAGAGGTATGGATTTTACCTGTTCTGTATGGAGGGGTATGCACCAGAAAAGAAGCCACTTAGGGTGGGGTTACAGTCCTGCGAGGGAAAACAGGTCTACTGCTTTTTTTTGCGTGAGCAAAGGTGAACCTTTTCTGTGCCCGCAGTTTACGGGCACAGAACTTGGCTGCGATTGAGCTGAGACTTCGGCTACCCCTTGAACTTGTCTGTGTTCGTTAGCACTATTCCTGTTCTCTTCTTAGGACTTAATTCCTAAATGACTTTGTCCTCAAAGGGGAGTGTTTTTTTTAGGATATGTGGTTTGGGGGATATAGGTTTCAGAGAGCACCGATGTTCGTGAAAACTTGAACCAGGAGGCTTATTAGGTGGCGACTTCAGGTCGATTTTTTTATTTTTTGGACAAATTTATAATTGTTTACAGAAAAAATTAGAACAGGTTTCAGGAATGACCCCAAAGGTTAGTGGGGTTGGAACATTTGCAAGAAAAAGGAGGAGGGGTGAAGATGCTGGAGGCCTTAAGGAGTTTTTTGGTTGAAGAAGAAGGTCAGGGTCTGAGCGAGTACGCTCTGATTATTGCTTTGGTGGCAGTACTTCTTATTGGTAGCTTGATTGCTTTGAAAGACAAGATTGCTGCTGTCTTTGAAGGGATTAACTTTGGGGGGTCTTCTTAATCCCTCTTAGCAAGCCCCAATGTTATTGTTTTTGTTGTTTGGGCCCTACATTTCTGTAGGGTCTTTGTTTCAATTGCGGCTCGGAAGCACCGGCAAAAGGAGGGTTTCAGGTGCAGGTGGCTCGTCCGGAGGATCTGGTGCTGTTCCTCGTTCTGGTGATTTGCCTTTACACTGACCTCAAGAAGCGAAAAATCTATAATAAAGTGGTTTTCCCTGCTGCCGGTGCGGGAGTTATCATTCACCTTGCCTGTAACGGCTTTACTGGATTGCAATTCAGCATAAAAGGGCTCCTTTTTGGTTTCCTGCTCTTTTTCTTTCCTTATCTGCTCGGTGGTCTTGGGGCAGGTGATGTCAAACTTCTCGGAGCAGTTGGTGCTTTGAAAGGACCCCTCTTCGTTTTTTACGCAGCCCTCGGCACTGCCCTTGTTGGTGGCCTTATTGCCCTTGGAATTCTGGTCTGGAAGAAGCAACTGTTGCCTACATTGAAGAGGCTGGCCATTGCTCTCTTTGTATTCTTTGTGGGGAGAAGCAAAAATTTCCAGGAAGCTTTACTTTTGCTAGAACGTGATCCTTATAGTTTGTATTTTCCTTACGGTGCTGCCATTTTCCTGGGAACATTGTTCGCTTATCTGGCATTTTGGAGAGGATGAAGATTATGTTTTGGTTGCGCTCCCAGCGCGGTCAGGCCGTTGTGGAGTTTGCCCTGATTTTGCCCATCCTTTTACTTCTAGTTTTCGGAATCATCGAGTTCGGGAGAATTTTTTACTCGTATCTCGAGGTCACCCAGGCGGCGCGGGAAGGGGCACGCCTGGGAGCTGTTGGTGGAAGTGATCAGGAAATAGTTGCCCTTGTCCGGGATGTGGCTGTAGGTCTGGACGATGAGAGGATTCAGGTAAAAATTGAACCCCTCGAGGAGCAGCGGTCACGAGGGGACAGTCTCCGTGTGGAAGTCAGCTATCATCTTCCCCTTGTCGTGCCGATCATTACAGAACTTCTCCCCAACCCTTTTCCCCTGACTGCTGTGGCGACAATGCGGGTGGAATAAGAGGTGAGGGATTTGGGGAATTTTCTGATTCGTTTGTTGCGGAGTAATGAAGGCACTGCCGTGATTCTTTTTGCTCTGGCACTCACTGGGCTGCTCGGCAGTGTGGCTCTGGTTACCGATGTTGGGCTCCTTTACAGCCACCGGGCACAGCTTGTGAATGCCGCTGATGCCGCTGCTCTTGCCGGTGCCCAGGAACTGCCTGCCAATCCTGACACTGCCTGTGAGGTGGCGAGGCAGTATCTGGTAGCAAATGGTGTTGCTGCCGACCAGGCGGAAATCGAAGTATCTTCGGATAATCGTTCGCTCACAGTGCGAACTTACTCTCGGGTAGAACTTCTGTTTGCTCGTGTGCTTGGCATTGCGGAGAAGGATGTCAATGCCGCGGCTACTGCTGCTGTTGTTCCCCTGTCTGCTGTCAGTGGAGCTGTTCCTTTCGGAATTGAGGAACAAGAGCTTATCTATGGTGAGGAATACGTCCTCAAGGAGGGGGCAGGGAATGGGGGAGCTGAGAGAGGTGAGGATGGCCGTTACCACGGCTGGTATGGGGCCCTTGACCTTGACGAGTACCAGGGTGGGGGGGCCAGGGACTACGAAGAAAGGGTCAAGTACGGGTATGAAGGAATGCTTCATGTAGGGGATGTGGTTTTTATTGAGCCAGGGAACATGTCTGGACCAACGACACGAGGAATAAAGTACAGAATCAACCAGTGCCAGCAAGGTTGCTCTTTTGATGACTTCAGTCGTGACTGCCCACGTTTGGTGATTGTTCCCGTGATCAGGATTGTCGAGTGGCGAGGCAATCATCCCTGGTGCGCTCAGATTCGAGGTTTTGCGGCATTTTTCCTGGAAGGGGTTGAGGGGCAAGGAAGAGACAATAATGTAATCGGGCGCTTTGTCCGCACTGTCTGCCCTGGTGAAGTGGGAGCAGGTGGTGATTTTGGAGTTTATACAGTTCGCTTGACTCATTAGAAAAGTGCTGTTGTGGGAGTGTGAGGCTGTTGTTGAAACCAAGGGTATTGGTGGTCATTGCTTTGATTTTGGCTGCTGTAGCCGCGGGGATGGTCTACTTGTATCTGCAACAGCTTCAGGTGGGCGTTGCTGGAGCTGATAAAGGGCCCGTTGTCATTGCTAGTTCGGATATTCCAGAGAAGACCCGAATCACGAGGTCGATGGTTAAGCAAGTAGAGATGCCTGTCGATTACATCCATCCCCGAGCTGCTCGGAACCTGAATGATGTTGTCGGTGCGATTGCTTCCCAGCCGCTGGTAGCCGGTGAACAGATCATCCTGAATAGGGTTGTCAAAGGGAAAGAGACAGAGGCAGGTCTTTCCTACCTGGTGCCTCAGGGAAAACGTGCCGTGACCATTGCTGTTGACGAAGTGAGTGCGGTTGGCTGGAATGTTCGGCCTGGTGATCATGTGGATATTATTGGAACAATCGAGGTTCCTATGCCAGTCAGGGGCAGCAGCGGGGAGAGGGAGACCAGGGTAATCACTGTTGTTGCCCTTCAGGATGTGGAGGTTCTTGCCGTCGGGACGGATACTGAAATTGTCAAGGATCAAGGAAAAGAAAAGGAAATCAAAACAAAGACGGTGACACTGGCGGTGACCCTCGACGAGGCAAAACCGCTGGTGCTTGCTGATGAGGAAGGGAAGATTAGAATGGCTTTGCGCTCACCTTTGGAAAGAGGAAAAGTGTTCTCATCACCCTTCGAGCTGGAGGATTTTCTGTATCTAGACACTGTTCCGGAAGGGTACCACAAACAACATTGACTTAAATTTGAGAGGTGAAGAGTTTGGAGAAAATTCGAGTCTTAATTGTCGATGATGTTCCGGAAACATGCGAGAACATCAGGTGCCTGCTCCATTTTGACCCCTGCATCGAAGTGGTTGGGGAAGCGAGGGATGGTGAAGAAGCCGTAAAAAAGACTGAGAAACTACGTCCGGACATCATCCTCATGGACATCAACATGCCTGTTCTCGATGGAGTCGCCG
>DAINRC010000055.1:0-9880 GCA_036742135.1 Bacillota bacterium | reverse complement strand
AAGCGAAAGAAGGAACCTGGGCATATTTGCTCTGATTTCCAGAGTACGATGTCACGTAAAAAAGCGATAATGCGATTGCTGAGAACAGTAGAATTACTAATATCAGACTCTCTTTTTTGAATGTGTTCGAAGCATAAGATACCTTTTTAATGGCAAGCATTTCCTGCCCCTCCTTTCTTTACTTTTGCACATAAAATTCCGGCTGGGCGCAAGGTGAAGATCGTTGGGGAGAGCAAGGCCCAGCTCTCCAGGCACGACGTTGATTGCTGAACAAGCTCAAAGGTGCCTTCCCTAATGTATTTCCTGTGCTCGTAGCCCACATGACAACTTCACCTGATGTGGAAGAATACGCCCGCGCCAAAAGCATTGCCCTCTACTATTCCTACGAGTTCTAGCACACTACCTGCTGTGTCTGCGGTGCTTACAGCCCTGCACGGCGCAAGCACCGCGGCTTGTGGGTGTGCGAGAGGTGCGGAACTTGCCTTTAGGCCGACCCCGACAGTGCGCCAACCTGCTGGAGCAGTACCCCTTTAGGAGCTGCACCGGCAGGGAACTGCCCTTTGCTTTCGGGGAACCCAAAGTCTGGCACTGGGATAAGAGACTCAACAAATTGCCCACTAGGTATCGAGCCGGAACCCGAACCCCCTGAAAATCAAGGGCTACTGGCTTCCAAGATAAAGGCTCGTTCTCTCGATATCCCGGCGCTGGGTCTGAGACCCGGCGCCTCTTCTCTTTTTCGGGAGAATCGGTGTTGGTAGGGAAAGTTAAGGTTTCATGCAGGAACTTTTTTCTGAAGCAGCGTATTTGAAGAAGTGAGCCTGAGGATGGTGGTTGATCTTTGTTGAGGCAGAACAGCAACATTTCCCCTACCCGCATTTCTCCGCGGAGGAGAAGATTGAAAAAAGCAGTCTTGTGGCGAAAGGGACAGGTTTTATTGTTGCTAGGAGTTTTCTCTCTTGTTTTGGGCTACCTGCTGCTTCTAGGTTTCCGAGGAGTCTACCGCTTTTGCCTGGTTCATGCTATTCAAACCACTTGTGCCGAGACTGGAGAAATTTGTGTGACCCATGAAGGAAAAGGAATTATTTTGCGTAACGAGGTTTTAGTCCGCGCCCCTGGACCAGGAACAGTTACCCGCCATATAAGTGAAAAAACGAAGGTTCCTGCTCATACTCCAGTTGCTTCTTTACACACTTTACCTGATCTTTCAGGAAAACCTCGCACTCATACTCTGACAGCACCTATTGCCGGAGCTGTATGGTATCGCTGGGATGGATGGGAAGAAGTTCTCGTTCCGGGCAACTGGGAGAGGTTGAATTTTGAGTCTTTGTTCCCTCAAGTTGAGTCTTCTGAAGAAAAGCCAACTTCGCTTACAGTAAAAAGGGGAGATGTAGTTTTCAAAATTGTTGACGATTTAGTCAACCCCTATGTGGTGATCAAGTTCAAAAATGAAGGTGATTTCTCTGTTAAGGAAGGCCAACAGGTTGACTTAGAATGGGAACAAGGAGAAGGAAAGGGGAGAGTCCTTCGGTCTTGGAAGAAAGAAGACTTCTGCTTCATCGTTGTCGAAGTTACTCAAGGAATCTTCGACCTACCACCCCAAAGGTCTTTCCACCTAAAGATGGTTTCTCAAAAATTTGAAGGAGTTGTCATCCCAGCTACGGCGATTTGTCAAAAGAAAGGGACTAAAGGGGTATATGTATCATCCCTCACTGGTTACCAATTCAAGAAAATCGAAGTAACAGGTAAGGCAGGAAACAAAGCAGTTGTTACCGGAATTGCTCCTGGCGATGAAGTTGTCGTCAATCCTTGGTTGTTGAAAAAAATCGAAGAACTATAATATTTTCCAGTAAGGAAGGAATCAAGCCATTTGCAGCGAACTTGTCTGAAAGGAGATGAGAGCTTGGACACAGGAATCGCTAGAAATTTAGCCCTGATCCAGGAAAAGATTGCTAGAGCCGCAGAGCGTAGTGGCCGCCAACCTTCCGAAGTAAAGCTTGTTGCTGTTACCAAAGGGGTTGCTCCAGAACGCATCAAAGAAGCGCTTTCATGTGGAGTTAAAGCTTTTGGAGAAAACCGGGTCCAAGAGTTCCAACAAAAACATCAAGTTCTCGGCGATCTTGTAGAGTGGCACTTCATCGGGCATCTCCAGAGGAATAAAGCCAAATACTTGGTGGGAAAAATTGAACTTCTCCACTCTTTAGATAGTTTGAAATTGGCAAAAACTCTTGAAGATCTTGCTGCTCGTTCAGGAACTATATGGAAAGTGCTGGTTCAAGTGAATGTTTCCGGAGAACCGACGAAACATGGAATCGCACCTTCTGAGCTCGACTATTTTTTGGAGGAATTAAGAAAATTTAAAGGGCTGGAAGTTTGTGGCCTGATGACCATTGCTCCTTACTCGCCAAATCCAGAAACAGTTCGTCCTGTATTTCGGAAGTTACGCCAGCTTAGGGACGAATGTACCAGAAAGAATCCTTGGTTTGATATGAAGCACCTCTCGATGGGGATGAGTGCTGATTTCGAAGTTGCTGTTGAAGAGGGAGCCACAATAGTGAGGATTGGTAGTGCTATATTCTCGGAACCACTTAGTAACTAACTCACAAGCAGGAAGGGTGGTGTCTGTGGGGCGAGAATGGTTTGAAAAGCTTATGTCTTTCATTGGTTTTGGTGATAATTATGAGGAAGATGATGAAGGAGAATTGTTATCACCCACTGAAAAAAGGCGGGGAAAAACCCCGGTTCTAAGTCTTCATACCAATCCTGAAATGAAAATAGTGGTAGTTTCTCCTAAAAGTTTCGAGGATGTAGAACAACTGGCAACTCACCTCAAGAGCCGCAAGCCGGTTGTGGTCAATCTCAGCCAAACCCCAAAAGATGTCGGGAGAAGGATTATCGATTTCCTGAGCGGAGCTGTTTTTGCGCTTGGGGGCAATACTAGTAAAGTAACAGCAGACACATTTCTTTTTGTTCCCAGCAATGTAACCATATTGCCCGGTGATTCTCTCATAGAATTTTCAAGGAATAATCTGCCGCGAAAATTTGAGGAAAAGGAGCGGAAGTTATGAGTAAAAAGTGCAAAACAGTAGCAATAATTGGTGGAGGAGCAATGGGAAGTGCTCTCGTTGCCGGAATCTTGAGGGCTCAACTAGTGGAACCTACCAACCTCATTGTCAGTGATATCCGCAAAGAAGCTCTTCAGATCTTGCAAAAACGCTTTGGAGTGAAGGTTACTGAAAACAATGTTGAAGCTACTCGCTTTGGAGAAGTGGTTATTTGTGCTGTCAAGCCGAGTCAGGTTGAGGGGGTCTTGAAAGAAATTAGTTCTGCACTCCATTCTGGTCATTTGCTCATCTCTGTCGCCGCAGGAATTTCTCTTGATTTTTTGGAAAAACACCTGCCTTCAGGGATCCCTGTAATCAGAGCAATGCCGAACTTGCCTGCTTTGATTGGTGAAGGAGTGACTGCCCTTGCCCTGGGAAGTTGTGCTGGAAAAAATGAACAAGAAAAAGCCGAAACCCTTTTCGGAGCAGTCGGTAAGGTAGTCACGCTCCCCGAAGAGAATCTCGATGCTGTTACTGGACTAAGCGGAAGTGGGCCTGCCTATGTTTTCCTCGTAATCGAGGCTCTTGCAGATGGTGGTGTAAAAATGGGTCTAACGCGTCAGGTAGCACTGGAGCTGGCAGTGCAAACAGTCATCGGGGCAGCCAAAATGGTCGAAGAAACTGGTGAGCACCCAGCAGTTCTGAAGGACCGTGTGGCTTCCCCTGGGGGAAGCACAATCGCTGCATTGCATGTTCTGGAAGAAAACAAGACCCGGGGAATATTCATTAGTGCTGTCGAGGCAGCAACACAACGATCAAGAGAACTAAAGAACATAAAAAAGGAGGAAGGTGAAACTAAGTGGCGAAAATAAGCTTTTTTCTTGTAGATGTTATTTCAATTGCTGTGGAAATATATATCTGGCTGATCATTGCAAGGGTAATTATTTCTTTTTTTCAACCTCGTTTCCAATCCCGCTCTTACCACCCTGTAGTCAGGTTTATCTACGAAGTTACTGAGCCTTTTTTAGCATTATGCCGGCGATTCTTGCCGCAGACCGGTGTTCTTGATTTTTCACCTCTTGTGGCAATCATTATTCTGGAACTGGGGAAGTGGTTGCTGGTTGCTCTGATCAATAGGGTCTTCTAATAAGATAAACTGACTAAAACTTAGAAGAAAGGGGGTTGATCCTGGTTGGGAAATTTCCCGACCAGGTTGGAGGATTGAGACCATGGATGAATCCAACAGAAAACGGCATTCTCCTTCAAATAAAGGTTCAACCAAGGGCACCGAAGACCGAAATTACAGGGGTTGTTGGTGACATGCTGAAGATTAGGGTAAAAGCTCCCCCAGTGAAAGGAGAAGCAAACAGAGAACTCCAGGAATTTTTAGGACGTCTTTTCAAGTGCGGAACCGAGAAAGTAAAAATTGTTCGTGGCACTACCAGTAAAACAAAGGTAGTCAAGATTGAAGGAGTGACCCCCGGGGAGGCAGTTCGCCTGATAGAAGGAGTGTGATTCCGCAAGTCAGTGTATAAACCTGGTGTCTTCCGGTTCATACTAATTATGAGAATCAACAGAAGGAGGAGTGAACCTGAATGCCAGAGAACAAGAATCAGGAAGTCACCAGGAGAGGATTGAGTGATGTTTCCAGTCCTCTGAGTAGATTGGATATGGAAACTGGTAAAGAGATTGAACCTGAAAAGAAGGAAAAAAGAAGAAAAGACATGGAAGTCGCCCAAGAATACACGCCTGTAAGAGATACAGGCAGAAGATTGAAGCCTCAAGTTGAAAGGAACGAAGATCAACCTAAAAACAAATAACAATTAAGTTTAAACAGCCAATGAAATTTAGAAATGAGCCGCAGGATCAAAACCTGCGGCTTTCATTCAGGACAACAGATCAACCCTAACACTCCCGGCCCCGCATGGGTGCCCACTATTGCTCCAGGAACGTATACAATCGGTTCTGCAACAACATTGAGTTGGGTCACTACCCTCTTCCGCAACTCTTCAACTCCTTCTGGGTCCATCCCGTGGGGAAGGGCACACAGCACCTCTTTTCTTCCAACCTTCTCAGAAACCACTTGAACAAGACGTTCAATAGCCCTTTTTCTACCTCTCACTTTTTCGTAGGGGTGGATAATTCCTTCTGAGATATACACTATTGGTTTAATGCTCAAGAGGGTCCCCGCAAAAGCCTGAGCCTTGCCGATTCTTCCCCCTTTCTCCAAGTACTCTAGGGTTTCGGGAATAAAATAGACAAGCATTCTCGAAATCATCTGATCAATAAGGGAAAGGATCTCCTCTTTTGTTTTGCCAGCTTGTGCTGCTTTTGCAGCTTCGAGAACAATGAGCCCGCATCCCATACTCACATAGGTAGAATCGATAACTACGATATCTGCACCTGGAACCATCTGCGCGCCCATTCTTGCAGATTGGATCGTTCCGCTCATCTTCGAAGAGATGTGAATGGAAATGATTGTTTCATACTTGGTTGCCAGGTTCTCGTAAGTGGCAGCAAACTCAGCAGGAGTTGGCTGAGATGTGCGAGGAAGGGTTTTCGCTTTTTGGAGACGATCATAGAATTCTTCTCGTTGAATATCCACACCATCACGCAGCACTTCGTGATCATCAAAAATGACCTTAAGAGGAACGACAGTAATGCCCAGTTCCTGGACCAGATCATCCGGAATGTCTGCAGTACTGTCAGTCACGATGCCGATCTTTGGCAACACCTTTACCCCCCAAGTTTAAGTTTCTTTCAGTCTATTCGACCGAGATAATCAAGTGGTAAACAGGCTGCCCGCCGTAATGCATTTCAAACTCGTGCTGGGGATAGTTTTTACTTAATTTTTCACAGACCTCCTTTGCTCTGTCAATATCAATGTCTTTGCCAAAATAAAAGGCGACCAGCCTTCCTTCCCCTTCCAGAACACCGGCTGTTCTCAGAAGATCTTCCAACACTTCCTCAAAATCGTTTCCCTTGACCTTTATTTCTCCTTCCCAAATCCCGATAAATTGACCTTTGTTTATCTCCATCCCACGGTATGTAGCATTACGGACTGCTTTGGTAATCTCTCCAGTAAGGACGTTGCTTACCGCACTTGACATCTTTTTGCTCGCACGGTCTAAGTCATCTTCGGGATGAAGCGTCAATAATGCTGCCAACCCTTGAGGGATGGTTTTCGTGGGGATGACCACAACCCTCTTTTTTTCGGAAAGTTTTGCTGCCTGTCTGGCCGCGTGGATAACGTTCTTGTTGTTCGGGAGCACGATTACTTCTTTGTAAGAGAGATGCTCGATTGCTCTTAAAATTTCACCAGCACTTGGATTCATGGTCTGACCTCCAGTGACCACAACGTCTGCTCCCATTTCTTTCATGATTTCAATCAAACCGTCTCCTGAAGCCACAGAGATGATTCCAAAGCTTTTAGTCTGTTGAGCAGGGTTAGTAGCTTCTCTTTTCCGGATCATTTCTTCTTGCTGCTCAAGCATATTGTTGATCTTGATATCGTGAAGGGAACCAAACTGCAGACAGTATTCGAGAACGCTTCCAGGGTGGTTAGTGTGGATATGGACTTTGGCCAAGCTGCTGTCTCCCACCACTAACAAACAATCACCCCATGGATCGAGTACTTCTCTGATCTTTTCCAGAGGAAGAGAAGTTCCTTTTATCAGGAGTTCGGTACAATAAGTAAAGTCTGAAGACGAGCTTAAGGCGTGTTCCAGAAACTTTTCTTCAGGAAGCTCCTCTCGCTGGTGGAGATGATAATCTTCCTCGTCGGTTTTCTTCAGTGAAAGAAAAATTCCCTCCAGAATCACCACAAAACCCTTACCACCAGCATCTACGACTCCAGCTTCCCTCAGGACCGGCAACTGGTTAGGAGTGTGCTCGAGAGCTTTTTGAGCTTCTTTCAGTCCACCTGCCAGAATCTTCAGCAGGTTTTCACTCCCTGCTAGGGTTCTCCAAGCACCTTCCGCAAACTTCTTAATGACCGTGAGAATGGTCCCTTCAACAGGGCGCAACACTGCTCTACTGGCAACCTCGAAGCCTTCCTGAAACGCCTTGACAATATCCCTCGCTGTAGCTTTTTCTTTTTCTTTCAAAGAGTTGGCAAACCCGTGCAGGAACTGGGACAAGATCACTCCTGAATTTCCACGAGCACCCAATAAGGCACCTCTTGCAGCAGCATGGGCAACCATACCTAGATGATCACTACCAGTCTTTTCAGCCTGTTCTACAGCGACCTGGAGTGTGTGAAACATGTTCGTCCCTGTATCTCCATCAGGGACAGGAAAAACATTTAAAGCATTGATACTTTCTTCTGATTGCTTGAGATGAACCAGAGCAGCTCGCAGCAGGTGTTTAAAGTCATTACCATTAATCGTATGGACTGCCACTGATTACCTCCTAAAAAACAAAATTTTCTTCACTATTTTTCGACATCTACCTTACTATTCCTCTTGGACCCAGCAACTAACGTAAAAAACCTGAGCACTTTGCTTGCGTCGAGGCGGATGGGCACCGTAACAGCCATGATCAGCGCGTTTTTAAGGATTTGGAGCAACAGGGATCTCTAGGTAAAAAGAAACCCCACCTTTTTCTTCATTGACAGCCCAGATCTTGGCATTGTGCAAGGCAGCAACCCGCTGGACAACAGCTAAGCCGAGCCCAAACTCACCGTGAGGTCCTTTCGTGAATTTTTGAAATAAGTTCTCCATGACTCCTTGCTCAATATGGGGTCCATCGTTCCAGATGTGCACCAGCGCTTTTTCACTATCATCACGCAGAGGAAACAAAGAAACTGTGATTTGTTCTTTGGCATAACGGATCTGGTTATCAAGCAAATTTTCTAAAGCCACCCGCCATTGCTGAATATCTCCTTTAATCTTCGTAGGGGAGAGCTTCAACGACCAATCCAACTCACTGCGAAGCCAGCGCATTTTTTCTGTCACTTCTTTAATCAATGCACTTAATTCAAAAACTTTCCCTTCTGTTCGGTGTGTAGCCAGGTAATCGAGCTTAGTTAAATAAAGCAGATTACGAATAAGCGTTTCCAGCCTTTTTGCTTCTTCTGCGATCACCTGAACCGTGCTTGTTAAATCTCCTTTGGGATAGATTCCGTCCAGGATCGACTGGACATAACTTCGAATTACCATCACAGGTGTTTTCAGTTCATGGGACACGTGCTGAAGAAACGTCTGCTGAAGTTCATCTTGGTGAATTAGCTGTTTTCGCAATTGCTCTATAGATTCCCCTAATTTGCCGATTTCGTCTTTGCGTTGCAACAAGACGGGTTCCTGCCACTCGCGATTGGCGAGCTTTTTCACCCGCCTTTCCAAAGCAACCAGCGGGTTAGACAAGTATTTTGCCAATCCAAGAGCAGGGAACCAACTAAGCAAGAAAACCAAACTCATTACTAGTAATAACTTCTTAAAGAGGGTTTGAACCAAATCTTGGCGATACGAGTCCCACATATACGATATAAGGAAAATCTCTTCTCCCAAAATTTGGCTTCTTGTTATTACATAAAAGAGCTTCCTATCGGCAATTTGTCCAGTGTATCTCTGGCACTCTTTCGTCTGCTCTCTTATTTGTTCTCTTACCTTATTTAGAAATTCTTGAGGGAGCCAAGGACCGCGAAAAAAAATAAAGCTTTCTCTTTCAGGGACAAATATCAAATGATTAACCGCCCGAACGTCATCCAGTGGCTGACTTTGGTTGGCAAAAGGCCTTAATTCCCAAATCTCTCTGTTGAGTTCGGTTCGGGCAAGCAAAACTCGTTGGGCACTTTCGATAGTAGCATAAATTTCTTTAGTGAAAAAGTCGCGCAGCGTCCAGGGAAAAAGGACAGCCAGCACTATAGAAATGCTTAAAGTGATCCCTGCAATGACTAACCAGATCTGTAATGACAACGGAAGATTTTTCATGATCTCACCATCCGGTAACCGTAGCCATAGATTGTTTCGATGCGCAGTTTGGGCATTTTCTTGCGCAGTCGTCT
The DNA here is from genome assembly GCA_036742135.1 of Bacillota bacterium. Taxonomy (GTDB): domain Bacteria; phylum Bacillota; class DSM-12270; order Thermacetogeniales; family Thermacetogeniaceae; genus 50-218. The sequence continues at coordinate 835 of DAINRC010000055.1, read as the reverse complement.
GACCAAATCGTCAACCACCCGTTCTGTTCCGAAATAGTCTGCACCCCAGATATGTTCAAGTATTTGTTCCCTTGACAATGCTTGTCCTTGATTTTTAGCAAAGAAAAACAAGAGGTCGAATTCCTTGGAGGTCAACTCGACGATCTCTTCACCCAGTTTAACTGTTCTGCTGGCTTCGTCAATGCAGTAGGGTGGAATTGTAAGGACTGGGTTTCCGGTCTGTTTCCCGGGAGACATGTACACACGCTCCAATAGTTTCCGAGTGCGGATCACTAACTCGCGGGGTAAAAAAGGTTTCGGCAGATAATCGTCGCTTCCCATTTCCAGGCCAATGACACGGTCAATATCAGCATCGCGGGCAGAGATAAAAATTATAGGAACATCCGGGGAAAAAGCTTTAATCTCTTTGATAAGCTGGTAGCCGTCGATATCAGGGAGCATAATATCCAATATCCATAAATGGGGAGGATCACTGATGGCCTGTCTTGCTGCTTCTCCAGTTAAAAAGGGAAAGACCTGCCACCCTTCTCTTCGTAAATAGGTAGTGAGCACAGAATTGAGGTTTTCATCATCCTCCACCAAATAAATTCGAAAAGTCATTTCTGACCACCTCAACTTAGATTATAACAAAAAGGACGTGCTTTTCTTGACACGTCCTTTTTGATGAAATCCAAAGAGTTGGATTGAGGGGAGGCACTATATTTTTTTAGGTGCGCTATTAGAAAGTTAGATGATAGAGGAGGTAATGCAATTTAGGTGTCTAATTTACTGAGATTGTTCTGCCGCAATTGTTGCATCTCTTCACAGAACTGCTCGCGGCTGATCTCTCCGTTCT
>DAINRC010000054.1:0-9915 GCA_036742135.1 Bacillota bacterium | reverse complement strand
GGCAGCGGAGGCCACAGCCCTGCATGAAAAGAACAAAGCGGATTCCGCCGTTATCAACTGTTCCAAAAGTCTCGATTGAATGAATATAACCGACCATTGGATTTACCTTCCTACCTTTCGAAGATCGTCCTTCTGATGACTTCTTCTTGCTGTTCCCTTGTTAGCTTCACAAAATTAACCGCATAACCAGAAACCCGGATCGTCAACTGCGGATACTTTTCAGGATGCTCCATTGCATCGAGAAGAAGGTCACGGTCAAAAACATTGACATTCAGGTGATGACCGCCCCTGGCAAAATAGCCGTCAAGCAGAGCAATCAAGTTCCTGATTCTACCTTCAGGATGGGGCCCAAGGGCACCCGGAGTAACTGAAAAAGTATAGGAAATGCCATCCAGAGCATGCTTATAGGGAATCTTGGCCACAGAACATAAAGCTGCGACAGCACCTTTGCGGTCACGTCCATGCATTGGGTTGGCACCTGGAGCAAAAGGCTCTCCCTTCTTTCTCCCGTCTGGGGTGCTGCCTGTTTTCTTGCCGTAAACCACATTGCTGGTAATTGTCAGCAGAGAAAGGGTATGTCTGGCATTGCGGTAGGCAGGATGTTTTTTCAGTTCCTCATCAAAAAGCTTAACCACATCAACGGCAATCTGGTCAACGAGGTCATCATTGTTTCCAAATTGGGGGTAATCACCTTCGATTTTAAAGTCGGTAACCAGACCACGGTGATCAAAAACTGGTTCCACGTGAGCGTATTTGATGGCACTCAGGGAATCGGCAACAACAGAAAGGCCAGCAAGACCAAAAGCCATCAAGCGTTCCACGAATGTATCGTGGAGAGCCATCTGCAAACTTTCATAAGCGTATTTATCGTGCATGTAGTGAATGATATTCATCGTGGTCACATATTTCTCCGCAAGCCAAGATATCATCTTCTGAAAAGCAGGCCAAACTTCGTCATAGTTGAGGCATCCCGGTCGCGCCCTGAATACTTCAGGAGCGATCTTCTCACCGCTGAACTCCTCCCTCCCGCCATTCAGGGTCAGCAGGAGGCACTTCGGTAGATTTGACCTTGCCCCAAAGTACTGCATTTGCTTGCCGATCTTCATCGCGGAGACACAGCAGGCAATTCCGTAGTCATCACCGAAAATCGGGCGCATCAAGTCGTCGTTCTCATACTGGAGAGAACAGGTATCAATAGAAACCTTCGCACAAAATTCTTTGAACCCTAATGGCAGATCCTTAGACCAGAGGACAGTAAGGTTGGGTTCTGGTGCTGGCCCCATATTGTAGAGTGTCTGGAGCATGCGAAAGGAGGTCTTGGTCACAAGAGTTCTCCCATCTAAAGCCATCCCTCCGAGGGCTTCGGTAACCCAATTGGGGTCTCCAGCAAAAAGCTCATCATATTCTTTTGTCCGCAGATGCCTGGTCATCCTCAGCTTGATCACGAAGTCGTCAATCAGTTCCTGGGCCTGTTCTTCAGTGAGTTTCCCTTCCCCTAGATCACGCTCCAGGTAAATGTCCAGGAAACTGCTCACCCGTCCAAGGGACATCGCTGCTCCGTTCTGCTGCTTGATCGCTGCCAAATAGGCAAAATAAAGCCACTGGATTGCTTCTCTGGCATTGCTCGCTGGTCTGCTGAGATCAAACCCGTAACTAGCAGCCATCTTCTTGAGATCATGGAGAGAATTAATCTGTTGCCTGACTTCTTCCCTGAGCCTGATTGTTTCTTCGGTAATCCGAAGAAGCTCCGGACTGTTGAGGTCATCTTCCTTGGCCCTGATCAATCTGTCCACCCCGTAGAGAGGGACTCTCCGGTAATCACCAATAATTCTTCCCCTCCCGTAGGCATCAGGAAGCCCTGTGATGATTCCGAAGTGGCGCAGGCGGCGCATCTCCGGGGTGTAGACCATAAAAACACCATCATTGTGAGTCACCCGGTATTTAGTAAAGATCTCTTTTATTTCCGGATCTAGCTCATAACCATACTGCCGGCAGGCACTATCAGCCATCCTGATCCCACCAAAGGGGTTAACAGCCCGCTTCAGAGGTTCATCTGTCTGCAACCCGACGATCAGTTCCAGATCGCGGTCAATGTAACCAGGTGGAAAGGCAGTGATTGTGGCCACGGTGTGAGGATCAATTTTGTAGACACCACCTCTTCTTCTCTCCTCTGCAAAAAGTTCGAGGCACTTCATCCACAGCTTTTTCGTCCTCTCTGTAGGACCAACAAGAAAAGAGGCATCCCCATGATAAGGACGCACATTGTTCATAAGGAAATCCCGGACATTGATCTGATCCCTCCAGGTGGTTCCCTGAAAGCCACGATAACACTCTTTCTCCAGGATAACAGCCATTGAAATCACCCTTATTTAGCGTTTCCCGGAGCCACATCTTTCATACAGTTTCCCATGACATGCAAACTAAATATGAACCGGAGGCTCTCCCTTGATTTCCTTAACCAGGTTGAAAACCCGCTCAACATCATCAGCGTCACCGGAAACAGCGATAACCACAGAGCCTTCGGAGCCGCCAACACCACCTGCCCCTAGGGCCACAGCCTCCACACTGGCGAGAATCTCCAAAGCAACCAGTTCGGTAACTATTTTCCCCTGGACAAGAGGAACCAGACCCACCGGTATTCCCAAGGAATGCTGAAACTTCATTATCCCGCAGTTGCGGGCTGCAAGAGAAACTGAAGGAATCATCTTCTCCAAACCAACCGGAACTACCAGGTGGGAACCACGTGCTGCTAGCACTCCTAAAGCCTTACCAATTGTCCCTCCCTGCGGGTGAGCAACAAATACACCAGCCATCCCAGTAGCATCTATCGCATTAGCACCTTTGATGAAAACGTCATCAGGCCCGAAATCATCCAAGACATCTTCCCAGTTTTCATTGACGACTTTCCCCTTGACGACAACAAAAGGCTGGAGTCTGCTCTCGCGGGGAGTTACTCCAGTCTCACCCCTAGTGATGATTCCGGCAGTATACCTCACCTTGGAAACCTCAATTCCCAACAGCTCCTCGGCAACATAGGCATTTGTGGTTCCTCCGGCAATGATGATCTTTCCCTGACTCAAAGCCCTGCTCACTTCAGGCAAATGACGAACCCCTTTAGCTATCAGTCTTTTTCCCTCTGCAGGAGTTAAAGTAAAAATAGCCCTCTGCATCCCGCCCAACCTCCTCATCCGGTGATAGTTCCATTTTAGCACACACCACAAGAACTGTAACAACCGAAAAGGTAGTAGCTTTCTCCAAGGCAAACGATCATTGACAAAAAGAGAAGCCTCTTCGAAAATAGATAACGGACAATAAGGGAAAGGAGTCGGCGTTAGTGCGCTATGCCGTGATCAGCGACATCCACGCCAACCTGGAAGCTTTCCAGAAGACCCTTGAGGACATCGATTTGCAAAACGTAGATGAGATCATCTGCCTGGGAGACCTTGTCGGCTATTACCCCAACCCTAACGAATGCGTAGAACTTTGTAAAAAACACCAGATCAAGTGTATTCGAGGCAACCACGATGATGCTGCTATCGGTATCTGCGGGATCGAAGACTTCAATCCCGTAGCCCAGAAAGCCCTCATCTGGACCTCACGCCATCTGGACAAGGCTAACAAGGAATGGCTCTCCCGCCTACCGGAACTCCTGGTCCTCGAAGAAAAAATCCTCATGGTTCACGGTTCTCCGTGGCACCCGTATGCCTACATCTTCTCGGCACAAGAAGCAGTCCATGCCTTTGCCTTTCTTCAGGCCAATTATCCGCAGATTGAGGTCTGCTTTTACGGACACACGCACCAGAAAGCGCTTTATTACACTAAAGAAAGTTCTGTTGAAGAAGTAGAAAAAAACCGCAAATACATCCTTGGCAACAAAGGACTTTATCTGATCAACCCAGGAAGTGTCGGCCAACCCCGTGACGGAAGCCCAGGAGCATTCTACGCCATCTACGACTCCCAGAAAAGAGAGGTAGAGTTCCGACACCTTACCTATGACCTCACCTTAACTCAACGCAAGGTCATTGAGGCCGGCCTCCCCTCGATGCTGGCTGAGCGCCTCATCTTCGGTTACTAAAAAAGCGCTGAAGCCAGTGCAAAGTGACCCTGATCGCCTGGTCAAGGCAACCTTTCAAGTGATGGTCACCCCCAGGAAGCACCACAAGTTCTTTCGGTTCTCCTGCAGCCTGGAAAAGTTCACAGGCATCAGCCACAGGAACCAACTGGTCATCTTCCCCATGAACGATCAACAACGGCTTTGGGCTGACTCGGGCAACCAAGTCACGCATCTGGTATTTTCGCAGATCTTCGAGAAAAGCCGGGTGTTTGGAATAAGTGCGAGAACCATCGCTCCAGGTAATAGTCTTCCCTTCCTCGAGCTGACGGAACTTCTCCTCACCGATGATCCTCTTGAGAACGGGAATCATGTCTATCGGAGAACTCCACAGGCACACACCGCACACCCGGGGATCACGAGCAGCGCAGGCAAGAACAGCATTACCCCCAAAACTGCGACCGAGCAAGAGAAAGTTTTGAAATCCTTGTGCTTCCAGGTAGTTAAGGGCACAGGTAAGGTCATCCACATTCTTCGTCAGGGTAGTCCTCGCAAAATCCCCTTCACTCTCCCCAGATCCCGCAAAATCAAAGCGGAAAACCCCAAAACCTGCTGTTGCAAGCCTCCTGGCAAGAGTAACCGCTCTTCCGCCTCCGTGACGTGTCCCCAGAAATCCGTGGCAGACGAGCACCATAAAAGGGGGCCTCTCAACAGCAGGCAAATCAAGATCACCGATAAGTTTTTCTCCTTCTGAATTCAAGAAACTTACCCGTTTGCTCACCCTATCAAAAATCCTCCTTCCATCCCAGTTCTTCAGCAATTTCTCGGATCCTTGGCAAAAGATAGTCCCGGGTGTTTCGACTGGGGTCATCAAGAACCTCGTTCCACAGTTTTTTCAGGATCCTGCCTACAATGGGACCAGGGCGGCACTCCAGCACTGCCAACACATCAGTTCCATCAATGGCCAGGTCCCTCATCTCGAAAGTGTCTTCTTCTTTCATGATTTTCTTCAGCTTCTGGCGAAACTCTTCAAAATCTGCAAGGTAGCGCAAAACCAGGTCCTTGCTATGGGCAAGAAAATCGGCCTCCCTGACGGCTAGGAGCTCTTCGATCAAGTCCCGCCCTACCCGGGCGATGAGCCTTCGCATTCCTGCAGGTCCCATCTTCAAGTCAATCATGTGCTCCCTCACGAGGACACAGACCCGTTTGTTCAGCCTGGTGTTGTAGCGCAACCTCATCAAGATCTGCTCAGCCATTCTTGCTCCCATTTTCTCATGGCCGTAGAAGTGCCCCCTGCCATCCTTACCCTGGGAAAAGCACCTAGGTTTAGCAATATCGTGAAGGAGAACTGCTAAACGCACTTCCAGTGATGATGGTGTGTATCGCATTGCCTCAAGGGTGTGCCCTAAAACCGGGTACTGGTGAGAAGGATGGTACTGAGAAAAAAGCCACCCTTCTTTTAATTCAGGGATGATCAAAAAAAGCAGTCCCGTATCAAGAAGTAGTTGTAAACCTTTCATGAAGTGAAGTGCCAACAAAGTCCTGCTCAATTCCTCCCTGATGCGCTCTGCAGAAACCTTACAGATGAGCTCAGCACACCTAGTGATCCCGTGCTTTGTGCGGTCCTCCAGGTTAAAGCCCAGTTCAGCGGCCAAACGGATCCCCCGCATCATCCGGAGAGGGTCTTCAGAAAAGCGCTCTTCAGGATCACCAACAGTCCTGATGATTCCCTTCAGCAGATCCCTGATGGGATCGTAGGCAAGGGCGTTAATTGTGAAATCACGCCTGGCAAGATCTTCCTCAATCCCTGCAACAAAGTAAACCTCAGCAGGTCTCCGAAAGTCATGGTAGGAACTCTCAAGGCGAAATGTAGTTATTTCGACTGGGAGCCCTGAGATGAAAACGGTTACAGTACCAAATCTGATCCCTGTAGGAATCACCTTGAAACCAGCCCTGGTAAATATTTCTTCGACTTCCTGGGGACGAGCGTCAGTAGCAAGGTCCCAATCCTGAGGAGTGGTTCCCAAAACCAGATCCCTGATCCCGCCCCCAACTACGAAGGCTTGTTTATGGTGCTCTGCAAGCAAGTGGCAAGCAGTAACCACTTCTTTTGGCAGCACGATCCTCATCATTCAGCCCCTCTTAGAAGCTTTACCTCCTTGCTAAAATAGTTTACCCCAAAACAAAAAATTCCTGCTTTTTTCCGCACCACTACTGCAGGTTTTTCCAAAGAAAACAAGAAAAATAAAAATAGTAATTACAGGGGGGAGCATTTCGATGACCACCAACGCGCGCGACCGCATCCGGGGAGGGCTCTTCGGCGTCGCTATCGGCGACGCCCTCGGAGCAACCGTGGAGTTCCTGACCCAGGACGAGATCAGGAGACACTTCGGCTGCCACACAGAAATCACAGGAGGAGGCTGGCTCAACCTAGAACCAGGAGAAGTGACAGACGACACCCAGATGACTCTCGCTGTCACCAGAGGGATCCTGGCCAACCCGCAATCTCCCCGCGAAGCAGTGGGTAAACAGTTCCTTCACTGGTTTCAATCGAAACCCAGAGACATTGGAAACACCGTAAGGGCAGCCCTTTCCTTTTACCTCAAGTTCCGGGACTGGGACCAGGCGTCTTACCACACTCACCAGGCACTTGGGGGAAAAACAGCGGGAAACGGCTGTCTAATGCGGACACTTCCAGTAACTTTTGCCTACGACCGGAATCCCGAAAAAATGAACAAGATCTCCCGAGAGCTCGCCAGAATGACCCACTACGACCCATTGGCGGAAGCAACCTGTGCCTTTTACAACAACCTTGCCCGCCAACTTTTTCATCCACCGGAAAACACCAGGGATAAAAAACGCTTTCTGGAAGTGGCACTCCAGGAAACAAAAAAATACTGCAGTGATCTCCCTGCAGAAACCCTGAAAACCCTAGAAAAAGCAGTGCTCGAAATTCCTTCTCTCCCCAAAGAAAAACTGTCGCCCACAGGTTTCTGCTTGGACACCCTTGTTTGCGCCATTTGGTGCTTTCTCCACACCCTCACCTTTGAGGAAGCATTAGTGGAAGCAGTGAACCTGGGAGGAGATGCAGACACCATCGGGGCTGTCTGTGGCGGGCTCGCTGGAACATTTTACGGTTACAGATCAATTCCTGCACGCTGGGTAAACATCCTTAAGCCGAAAGCAGAAATCGACAAGTTATCCCAGCAACTTTACTACTTGGCATCGGGAACAACCAGACCAAGGTAAAAGAGCCCCAAGAAGCCCGAAATCTCTTCTGAAAAATTTCCCCTTTCTGAAAGGATGAACCACATGCGGACTGGTATCGTCGATCTTCCTCTCCACCATGGACAATGTCCACGCTGGCTTTTCGAGCGAATGACCCGGCTGGGCAGAGCGGTTCTTACCTTGCTCATCCGGGAAGAAGGACCTGAAGGAGCCCTCAACAAACTAGCTGACCCTTTCTGGTTCCAGGCCCTGGGTTGCCTGCTGGGATTTGACTGGCACTCTTCGGGACTAACCACAACTGTTTGCGGTGCTCTCAAGGAGGGTCTGCGGGGGCTGGAAAGGGAACTGGGTTTATTCATTGCAGGGGGCAAAGGCCGCACCTCACGGAAGACTCCCCAGGAAATCATCATCTACGGAGAGAAATTCGGCCTTCCCAGCTCTTTAGAAAAGCTTGTTTACGCTAGCAAGATGAGTGCTAAGGTGGACAACACCGCGGTGCAGGACGGTTACCAGCTCTATCATCACACATTTATTTTCACTGCTAGGGGTGAGTGGGCCGTAATCCAGCAGGGGATGAACCGGGCAACTCGCCGCGCCAGACGCTATCACTGGCTGGGAAACAAAGTCAAAGACTTCGTTAACGAACCCCATGCTGCCATTTGCTGTGAGCAGAAGGAAAAATCCGTGTTGAACCTGGTTGCCAAGGAAAGCAAAAAGTCCCGCCAAATGATCGCGGAACTCAGCAACTGCCGTCCAGAGGAGATCGTCAGAGAATACACCCACCTGACTCTGCCTTCCCGTCACTCCTTAAAAGAGGAGCACCTTCAGCCAGAGAGCTTGAAACGGGTCTTATTGAAGACATACGAGATCAAGCCGCCTGATTTCGAAAATCTTCTCGCCATTCCCGGAGTGGGACCCAAAACCATCCGCGCTCTTTCTCTGATTGCCGAGTTGGCCTATGGGACCCGGCCCAGCTATCGCGACCCGGCAAAGTTCAGCTTTGCCCACGGGGGAAAAGACGGCCACCCCTACCCGGTAAACAAAACAATCTATGACCAGTCAATCACCATCCTCGAGCAGGCAATCAAAGAAGCTAAACTCGGCAGAGAAGAAAAACTCCAGGCACTGCGCAGACTTCAAGCATTCCAAAAAAGTTAAAGCATAAAGCAAGCAGTCCTGTAAGCCGGGTTCTGTCCCTCCGCTGCTCACGGAGGTGATGATCATCTCTCTAGGACCACAGTTGCCTGTGGCCTCAAGCAACCTACCCGGAGGCGGAGCGGGCCACTCCATTGCCTCCCTATTCGGTCTTGCTCCGGGTGGGGTTTACCTAGCCGGCCAGTCACCTGGCCGCTGGTGCGCTCTTACCGCACCGTTGCACCCTTGCCCGACACCTAAGAGTGTCAGGCGGTCTCCATTTCTGTGGCACTTTCCTTGGGGTCGCCCCCACTGGGTGTTACCCAGCACCCTGCCCTGTGGAGCCCGGACTTTCCTCACGCACCATTTTTAAACTGGTGCGCGCGATCATCCAGACTGCTTGCCTCTACAATTATAACACCCAGTCATTACTTCTGCAAATTAGGCTTACATCGATGTACATCCCCTGTCCATGTCAAGATCTAGTAAGTATCTACACACAAAGGTCTTCTCCTCAAGAGGCCCGAACGCTCAAAATCCTAGCTTCAAGGTATACAACGAAGATAAACCCAACGGGAAGGTAGCTATGAGAAAGCTTGTTAATGCATATAAGGACTTAGTTTTTTTACTGGCTTTAACTCTGCTATCTCCTTCAGCTTTTCGTGCTTCATCGGCCAGCGTGAAACATAAAAAGCTTGAGCTCACTAAAATTCTACATGGCGCTTACATCGATGATTCATCACTCAACCCGACTGCCTGTTCGATCTCCGCCTCTAGTTCCGCAGGAAGCCCCATAACCCCAACATTTAAGAAACCTCTGACAATGGTCGCGGTCGCTTCATCTTCACTGAGACCGCGGGCCATCAGATACTCGATCTCTTCTTGGGCAATCTTACCTACAGCAGCTTCGTGAGAAAGGTCAACCCCTTCAGCACGCGCCTCCAATTCAGGTATGGCGTGGATGACTCCCTCTGGAGAAAGCATTAAGCCCCGGCACTCGAGATGACCTTTAACACCAGGAGCTTCTCCAACAAGGTGACCGCGATTGATGATATAGCCACCCATAGTGATCGATCTAGCAAGGATTTCGGCGCGGCTCCCCTCTCCTTGGAGCACTACCCGAGAACCGACATCAATATGGGAATTCGGGTGCCCAATGAGGACAGTGTGGTAGCGAGCTGTGCTTCCTCTCCCAGTCAGGTAAGTTACAGGGTACATCACCAGCTTCCTAACGGGATGCATGCAGACGTAATTAGATAAGAAAATCCCCCCCTCCTCAACAACAGTCCCAGTCCGCGGCTGAACAACTACCTTCTCTGCCCAGTTGTGAATCATCGTGAAGTTTAGTCTAGCGTTTTTCTTGACATAGAACTCAGAAATTCCCACATGCATCCCTGAGACTACATGCCTGCCTGAAGCACATCCAGTGATCACATCGAGCTCAGCACCCTCTTCCACAATGACAATGTTATGAACATTCTGAACAAAGCCCTCACTGGCAA
>DAINRC010000053.1:0-10226 GCA_036742135.1 Bacillota bacterium | reverse complement strand
CCCCAGTTCCCTTTGCTGCTGGTGTAAACTACGCAGCAAATTTTCGACTTGGCGTCTGGCTGAGCGAATAATCTCCTGGGCTTCCCAGGTAGCTTCCTGGAGGATTCTCCTCTTCTGTTCATCGATTTTTTCTTCCTCATGCTTAATACGCTCCCGCAGCTGCTCAAGCTCTGCCTGGAGCTTCTCCGCCTGTGCACGCGCTTCGGAAGCAGCAGCTTGGTCCTCTTTGAGGTGCCTGATCAGTTCCGCAAGCTCCCTCTGTTCAGGCTTTAAAAAACTGCGAGCCTTTTCCACAATCTCAGAAGGAAGCCCCAAACGCAGAGCGATCTCGAAAGCATTGCTCTGCCCAGGAACACCAATAGAAAGCCGGTAAGTTGGTCGCAATGTTCTGGAATCAAACTCCACACAAGCGTTCTCCGCCCGCTCACGGTGGTGCGCGAACAACTTCAGCTCACTGTAGTGGGTAGTAGCAATAACCAACGCTCTTTTTTCCAGAAGGTAATCGAGAATAGCCATTCCCAAAGCGGCACCCTCATCGGGGTCAGTCCCTGCCCCCAATTCGTCGAGCAGCACCAAACTCTTCCCGCTCACCTTCTGGAGGAAATTGATGATGTTCTTCATGTGCCCAGAAAAAGTGCTCAATGACTGCTCAATACTTTGCTCATCGCCGATATCGGCAAATACATCCTCCAAAAACGGAAATACGCTTCCCTCAGCAACTGGAACATGAAGACCTGCATGAGCCATGGCCACTAGAAGACCCACCGTTTTCAAGGCTACAGTCTTGCCTCCGGTATTAGGGCCAGTAATCACTAAGCAGTCAAAATCTCTCCCCAGACGAATATTCAAAGGGACAACCTTACCCTTTAAAAGTGGGTGTCGCGCTCCCTGAAGCACAAGGTATCCTTCCCTGGTGAACTCTGCTGGCCTTGCTTTAAGCTTATTGCTCAACCTCCCTTTGGCAAAGACAAAGTCGAGTTCACCTAAAAGCTGAAGGTTTCTGGTGATCTCCTGATGATGAGAAGCTACAAGTTCTGTTAGCTCCTTTAAAATGCGCAGTTCTTCTTTTTGAGCAGCAGCACGGACGGCAGCAAGCTCATTAGTGACTTCCACCAGAGTAAAGGGCTCCATAAAGACAGTGGCTCCACTTGCTGACTGATCGTGAACAATGCCGGGGAACTGATTTCGGTATTCTTGCTTTACTGGAAGAACATAACGCCCGCCCCTGAGGGTGTAGAGAGGTTCCTGAAGAAACCTCTTCCATTCTGGCTTCACCAAAAACTCCTCAATCCGAGAACGGATTTTAGCTTCGAGGTTCCTGATCTGCTGGCGCAACCTGGCAAGAGCAGGTGAAGCTGTATCCGCAACTTCGCCCTCAGGAAGCAGACAAGCGCCAATTCTTTCCTGGAGAGGCTGACACTCTGATAAGGCAGAAGCATACCCTCGAAGGTGGGGAAGCTCCTTCCGGATCTGGAGGATACTCTTTTTGATTCTTGCTGCCGCTGAGAGAGTTTCACAACAGCGGAGCAGTTCCTGAGGCTCAAGAATACCACCAACCAAAGCCTTCCCGAGAAGGGGCCGGAGATCGTGGACACCTTGGAAACTCAAATCCGGCTCCACCCGGAGCACGTAAACTGCCTCAGTAGTTTCCTCCTGACCCCGAAGGATTTCCTCAGGGCTTTCCGAAGGAACTAGATCCCCGGCACAGGCAGCACCTAACTGAGTTTCACAGCATTCCTGGAGCATTTTTTTGATCTTGGGAAATTCGAGCTTTTCCAAGGAAAACTTATCCATCTGCCCTCTCTTGAACTCCCCCCTCATCATTTCCAAGAACACCTCGTAAGTAGTGACCCCGTGTCAGACCCAGTGGTGAAACCTGTGAAAGAGTGGTCCAAAGCCTCTCCCCCATGAACTGTGACCACAAACCAGAGTTGACTGCTTCAAGGGCGCGCCGGTAAATACTGGTAATCTGTTTAACTTGGCGCGGTTGGTGCCACCGCAATTCCAGCCTCAATGCTCCATATCCACCCTCAACAATTTCTTTGAAGTACTCCACAAGACAGAGTTCCCTGGCATTGTAAATAGTCATCCGGCAATGCTGATCAAAAACAAGCGGAAAAAGGTAACCCTTTCGATCCTTCAGATAAACCGTCAACTTTTCGCAAGCCCTCCGACAGGGATTTTCTCCTGTAACCGCTCCGAGAACACAGTGCTCACTAATCATCACTGGAACTACTCCGTGCACCAGCAGTTCCAACTTCCCTGTTTCCCGGAAACTGAGGTTTTGCAGTTGCTCACGGTTTAATTCCGGAGACAAGGTAACCCGACTAACCCCAAGATCAAAAAGAAGCGAAACTGCCGGGTCATTAAAAGCCGGAAGCGAAAAATCGGTCACAACTTCCAGCCCGGAATCAAGAGCAAGATGCAGACCTCCCAGGTCGCCAACGAGAACCCCGTCTACACCCAGTTCAGAAGCTCTCCACAGCATCTCTTCAGTAAAACCTCGATCCTTTTCCTGCCAGATGCGGGGAAGGATCAAGTAAGCATTGACACCTTTACTTCTACACAACCCTACCACTTCAGCTAATGAATCAGGGTTCCAGGCTTTCTTGCGGGCGAGCGAAACACCCCCAAAGTAAAGGATGTTTGCGCCTCCGGTAATCGCAGCCCTGGCGCTTTCCCAGTCACCCACGGCAACAGCGAGCAGCGGCCAAGAAGATTCCTTGCCCACTCTTCTCGCCTGCTCCCGAAGTTCCCTCCAGAACATAACCTCTTTTTCTCGCTGCTTCGAAATATACCTCTTGTACCTGTTAGCCCGCGCTTCTTCAAGAGCAGCAATCAAAGAACGGCGCACTCTGTTAATTTCACTTAAAGGGAAAATTACTTTTTCGTCAAGGCTAACCTTCAGTTCTTTCAAAGCAAACGGGGTATTTCCCAGGCGCTCGATTTGTCTCCTGAGAACTTCAGGAGTCAGGGGATGCTTCAAAGCACACTCCCCGAGAAGCTCCCCCTCCACTTCCACGTGGTTTCCTTCAAAATCCCATGCCTCCATTTTCAGGGGTTGTCCCACACTGGCAGAGACCTTAACTGCAATCGCGAGTTTCTTCCGAGGAGGCCCAGAAAATGATCTTTGGGCTTTCCGAATCAGCTCGTCATCATGGGTTTTGAAAATTCGATCCCCAGGACGCACCTCGAAAGGAACATTAATCTCTACCTCTGCTCCAGGCTCTACATGGTCCTGCTGGCTCCCCTGAACACTAACTGTATGGACAGTAAACCCCTTCCTGTCCCCACCTCGAGTCCAAAATTCGATTCCATCACCACCTTGCAACGGTAGCTTCGGTCTGAAGACTACTTTCCCACCCCGCTTCACCTGAAGAACACGACCGAGGTAAATCCCGCGGTTATTAGGCCTGGTATATCCGATGAGATCCCGACCCGGATTTCCAAAAAAGTAGCCAGTGGTAAAGCCGCGATTAAAGATCTGGGCGAGCTCTCTGAGTTCCTCATCATTCACCTGGTAATTCTTAGGGTCTGCATATGCTCGGTCGAGAGCCTCCCTGTAGATCCTGACAACCGTAGCCACGTACTCGGGACGTTTCATCCGTCCTTCGATCTTCAAAGCAGAAACCCCTGCTTCCAGGAGAAGCGGAAGCTCCTCTATCAGCATGAGATCCTTCGGACTCAAAAGATGGGAGCCCAGGCACCGAGCGCTGAGGTCCCTTCCGTTTTCATCAACAAGCTGGTAAGGAAGTCGGCAGGGCTGAGCACAGCGCCCTCGGTTGCCGCTGCGGCCACCAATAAGACTGCTGAAAAGGCACTGCCCTGAGTAACAAAAACAGAGGGCACCGTGTACAAAAACCTCAAGTTCCAGTTGTGTCTTGCGCCTGATTTCCTTAATGTCCTCAAGACTGGTCTCACGCGCCAGGACCACCCGGGTGAAGCCAAATTCCTCGAGAAACTTTACTCCTGCAGCATTGTGAACAGTCATCTGAGTGCTGGCGTGGAGAGGCAGTTCAGGCAGCAGCTTCCGAGCGAATGCAGCCACACCCAGATCCTGGACAAGGATCGCATCAGCCCCTTTTTCGGACAAAAAAAACAGGTAATCGGCCAGTTCCCCGAATTCCCTGTTATCCACAAGGGTGTTTACGGTTACATACACCTTTACTCCTCTGATGTGAGCGTAATCAAGAGCCTCAACGAGCTCTTCTCTGGTAAAGTTTTCAGCATAAGCTCGCGCTCCGAACAGCTTGCCCCCCAGGTATACTGCATCAGCACCGTTCTCGACTGCAGCCCGGAGGGCCAGCGGGCCTCCTGCGGGGGCAAGCAACTCTGGCTTTTTTCTACCTGTCATATTCCAGAAATAACCTCCGTTTTCTTTGTCTGGATTAGCTGTCCCGGGCAACTCGAATCAAACCTGAACAGGCGATGATCTCGATGCCTCGCTGCTGCAGTTCATCCAGGAAAAGATTCATTCCCAATGAGTCGCTGGCTATGTGACCGGCAACAACCACATTGATATGGTGCTTTTCTGCCTGCTTGCGGTGCTCATCAGTCATGTGCATACAAACAACAGTTCCTACTCCGGCAGCAGCCAGTTTTTCATAGGCTTCCCTTGCTCCTTCTGTGCCCCCTGTCATATCTACAAAGATCTTCCCTGCTCTCTTCTTCTCACTTCCCACAATAACCGTGGGACCAGCATTAATCTTAGCAGCTTCTCGATACTCTGGCAACTCCTTCAAAATTTTAATCACATCGCCAACAGTTTCCGGGCTGCGCTGCTCAAAAACCTCATTAAGGAACTTGGTTACCAGATTATCAGCAGGAGTGTGCACACACATCAAGGGAATCTCCAGCAACCGGGCAGCATCTACAGCACGGTTGTGGTTGAGAGGAAGCAAGCGACGCGAAACCTCGGCAATTCTGCCAGCCAGGAGACCTTCGGCAACATTGATCGGGACTCCCAGATGGTAGAGAACATCCTCCTGAAGGTGCATCACTTCGTGAAGAACAGCAAGGGCCTTGCCCTCAGGGTGGTGGGAGATGATTAAGTCGATCTCTTTTCCTCTTTCCCGCAAGCGGTCAGCAAGAAGCACCTCTCCAATTTCGATGTCAATGCCGCTGAGAACGCAGCGGACTTCTTTTTCAGGATCCCCAAAAAGAATCCTCGTGTCATCATAAGGGTTCTGGAGCTTTTCCTGGTCGAACTCTTTTTTTTCGCTTTCTTTGAGTTCCTCGTATTCTTTACGCCGCCTTTCTAAAAGCCTTTTCACTCCTTCCTGGCCACGGGGATCAGCAGCTATCCCTTTCTGGACAGCAAGTTCATAAATCTCGCGGACCAGCATCAGCAAAACCTCCTCTTCGTTCGAGTATCTCCTAACTTCTTTGCTTTAGCCACTTTTTAAGCTCCTCAAGAGAAAGAGTATTGAGAACATCCTTCTTCTCCAGCCAGCCACGACGCGCCATTTTCACCCCATAGTGGATGTCATCTAAGGCGTGAACATAGTGAGCATCAGTATTAATGGCAAAAACTACCCCTAACTCCTTCCCTTCTCTGATATAAACATCTTTGAGGTCGAGTCGGTCCGGGGAAGCATTGATCTCAAGGGCAGTCTTCGTCCGAGCAGCTGCTTCCAGCACCCTGGGTAGATCAAGAGGATAAGGCTCCCTGCGCCCCAGGAGACGCCCTGTAGGGTGACCGATGATATCCACATGCTCATTGTCGATTGCAGCAATAATGCGCTCAGTCAAGATGTCGCCATCCTGCTTAAACCCTGAATGAATAGAAGCAATCACCAGGTCCATTTCCGCAAGAATGCTGTCATCAAAGTCAAGCTCTTTGTTGCTAAGAATATCAACCTCAGTGCCTGCCAGCAAGGTAAAACCTTCGAGTTGAGCATTGAGTTGTTCAATCTCTTCCCGCTGCTGCAGGAGCCTCTCCTCGGTTAGCCCATTGGAAACAGCGAGCGATTTGGAGTGATCAGTAATTGCGAGGTACTGATATCCTCGTTTTCTTGCTGCTTCTACAAGCTCTTCGAGGGTGTTGGTCCCATCACTCCAGGTTGTGTGCACATGGAGGTCTCCTCGAAGATCTTCGTTCTTGATGAGTTCAGGAATTCTCCCAGCTTGAGCGGCCTCAATCTCACCCCAGTCTTCACGTAACTCCGGAGGAATATAGCTCATCCCTAAGGTCTGGTAAAATTCCTCCTCCGAAGTCGGGTAAAACGCAGACTCTCCCTGCCATATTCCGTATTCACTGACCTTCCAACCTCTCTCCCGCGCCAGTCTTCGCAGATGAATATTGTGAGCCGCGGAACCGGTGAAATGCAGTAGTGCAGAGGGATAATGCTGGGGTTCGACAGCCAAGAGATCAACCTGGATGCCCCATCTGGTAACGACCGTAGCCTTGTTCTCTCCTTTGGCAACAACCTCCTTCACCCAGGGAGCAGTGATAAACTTCTCCACAACAGCAGAAGGATCATTGCTGGAAGCCACAACATCAAGGTCACCAACTGTTTCGCAGCCACGTCGGTAACTTCCTACCACTTCTACTTCCTCTACCTTTTCCTCTTTATTTATGTAATTGACAATTTCCTTGGCAAAAATACTGGCGAAACTGAGATTCCAGCGTTTCGCCCGTTGGCGCAAGGTGGCTATGCCTTGGAGAATGGCCTCCTCAGTCTTTTTTCCGATACCTGGCAGTTCCCGCAACTGATGCTTGCGGGCAGCTTCCTCGAGCTCACTTATGGAACTAATGTTCAGGTGCTTATAGATGATTTGGACGGTTTTTGCTCCCACCCCTGGTATTTGCAACATTTCCCGGAGGCCAGGAGGGACTTTTTTCTTGAGCTCCTCGTGGTAACGGAGATGCCCGCTCTGGACGAGTTCCTCGATCTTGGCTGCCAGAGCCTCTCCAATACCAGGTATTTCCTTTAAGCGGTTTTCGGCCACAAGCTCCTGAACATCAAGATAAAGGTTTTCCAAAACCCTTGCCGCTTTCCGGTAAGCCCTTATTTTGTAAGGATTTTCTCCAATGATCTCCAAAAGATCGGCAATTTCTTCAAATACCTGAGCAATTTCCCAGTTAGTCATCCACCCAAACTCCCGTAGTTTATTCTTTATTAGGAAGTTATTTGATCGCTTTCTCTTCTTCGAGAAGCTTAACCAGACTATCGTAATCTTCCTGAAGTTTAGACAACTCATCAGCGATATTCAAAGCCGCCAGAACAGCGATCTTGGTCACTGGAAGTTGGGGGTTTCTTTGGGCGATCAGACGCATCTTTTTATCCACATAAGCAGCTATCCCCTTGATATATTCAGGCGAAGCATACCCTTTAATTACATATTCTTCACCGTAAATATCTACAGTTACTCTCGTTTTTTCGTGATCATGCCCCTGGTCCTTGTTGTTCATCAGCAACCCTCCCTGAAAGCAGCCGTATAAATAATCTTTTCTCCCTTCCCAAAATCAATTCCTGCAAAACCAATTGAGGTGCCTACTACCTACCTTCACCCGACTTAAATTTCGGAGAATAAGGTTCTTCTTCAAGACCTTACGATGTAAAAAGAAAAGCGCGGTTGTCCGCGCTAGAAGCCAAGCGCATCATTTTATCTACCTGAGCTTCCCTCCCACTTCCCGTTCCAAAGCCTCGACAATGTTCCGGTGAATCTCGGAAACCTCCTCATCAGTCAAGGTCCTTTCTTGGGACTGAAACAGGAGCGAATAGGCCAAGCTCCGGCAGCCCGGCGGCACCTGAGGTCCTTGATAAACGTCAAAAAGCCGGCATTCCCGCAGCAGATCTCCACCTGCTGCCAGGATCACCCGGGTAACCTCTGCTGCAGGCACATCCTGGGAGACAACCACCGCCAGATCGCGTTCAACACCAGGGTAGCGAGGAATCGGTTGAAAGACTTTTGTCGGCCTAGCCAAAGGAAACACACTCGTGAGGTCGAGTTCACTCACACACACCCTGACGGGGAGCTCAAAGTTTTCCTGGACATCAGGGTGAAGCTCTCCAATAAACCCCACCTCCTGACTCCCAACCAGAACCCGAGCAGCACGGCCTGGATGCAGAGGAGGAAAATCGGTCAAGGGCACAAAAGCAAAATCCTCAATCCCTAGGGTCTCAAAAAGTGCTTCCAGGACTCCCTTCACATAGTAAAAGTCTCGCTCTCCAGGTGGCTCCTGCCAGCCGCGGTCTTCTTTACCACACACAGCTATCCCCAGATGCAGCTTTTCTTCGGGAAGGCTTTTCTCTCCCGTAGGTTGGAAAACTGCGCCCATCTCGAAGACGCCCAGGTCGGTTAATCTGCGCTTACAGTTACCGACAACAGTTTCAAGAAGTCCTGGCAAAAGGAGAGTTCGCAGGAGTCTGTGCTCCTCGCGGAGAGGATTCTGGATGCGGACAACTTCCCGCAACTTACTTTCCTGGGGAATCCGCAGCTTGTCAAATGCAGCCTCACCAGTAAAGCTGAAGGTGATCACTTCGTCAAGCCCGCACTCCACCATGACCCTTGCGGTGAGCTCCCGCAAGCACCTTTCCTGAGAGCACTGACCCTGGGACAAAACGCCGACAGGAACTGTCGCCGGAATCTGGTCATAGCCGTAAACACGGGCCACTTCTTCAACAAGGTCAATCTCCTCAGAAACATCGACACGATGTGGGGGAACGCTCACCAAAAGAAAATCGGTCCCACAAAGCTCGCAGCAAAAACCCAAACGCTCCAAGATCTTCTGGACATCTGCCCGCTCCAGAGTGGTTCCGAGAACCCTGTTCACCCGAGAAACACGAAGCCTGATGGTGAGCGGAACAGCGGGGCGCACGTACTGGTCAACCACTCCGGAGACGACTTCCCCGGCTCCCAACTGGGCAATCAGCTGCGCGGCCCGGTTCAACGCCGCCACCACACCTTCAATGTTAATCCCTTTTTCAAATCTCTGCGAAGATTCGGTGCGCAGCCCCAACTGCTTCGAGGTGCGTCTGATGCTCTGGGGATCAAAGTAGGCAGATTCCAGAAACACAGTTCGCGTCCTTTTGGTGACCTCACTTGCTAAGCCTCCCATGACCCCGGCAAGAGCCACAGGCTCGTGGGCATCAGCAATAACCAACATCTCCTCATCCAAATTCCTGGGAGAACCATCGAGAGTTACTAACTGCTCACCAGGTGCAGCCTTCCTCACAATGATCCTGCTACCTTGCAGCTTCTCGTAGTCGAAGGCATGAAGAGGCTGTCCAAATTCCAGCATCACGTAGTTAGTGACATCAACAATATTGTTAATAGGCCTGAGCCCGGCAGCCTGCAGCCGATAGCGGAGCCATGCAGGGGAAGGAGCAACTCTGACATTCCTGACAATTCGGCCCGCATACCTCCGGCAGAGAGAAGGTTCCCGGATCTCCACCTGGATGAAATCACTAATATTCTCCCCTACTTCGGGAACCTCTACCCTGGGAAGCCGGAGCTCTGCTCCTGTAAGGGCGCTGACTTCCCTGGCGATGTTGATCACCGCCAGGCAATCTCCCCTGTTTGGTGTCAGATCAAACTCGAGGATCTGGTCATCAAGGCCAAGGGCCTGGTCCAAACAGGTCCCTGGAGCCCACTTTTCCTCCAGGATGAGGACTCCCTGGTCATCTCCAAACCCCCACTTATCAGTTCCTAACTCCGCACCAGAACATAACAATCCTTCCGATTTTACCCCTTGAAACTCCTTAACCTCCACAAGAGAACCATCAGGAAGAGAAACTCCTGCAGGGGCAACAGCAGCATTGACTCCAACCTCGAGATTAGGAGCACCGCTGACAACCTGGATTACCTTTTTCCCCACATCAACCTTGCAGACGAAAAGCTTCCCTGACTTAGGGTGGGGAATAATTTCCAGAATTCTCCCCACAACGATCTGGCGCAGCCCAGGCACAGGTGGTTCCACCGTCTCCACAGCAATTCCTGCCATCGTCAATTTCTCGGCAATTTCACCAGCACTCAGCCCGGAATCAGCATATTCCCGCAACCAACTATAAGGAACCCGCACAACTCATTCCCCCTTAAAATTGGTGCAAAAAGCGGATATCGTTTTCAAAAAATAATCTCAGGTCAGGGATCCCATACTTCAACATGGCAATTCTCTCAACACCCATCCCAAAAGCGAAGCCGACAACTTCCTCCGGGTCATAGCCGGTATTTTCTAAGACCCGCGGGTGAACCATCCCTGCCCCGAGAATCTCCAACCA
>DAINRC010000052.1:0-10443 GCA_036742135.1 Bacillota bacterium | reverse complement strand
CCTGTGTTCTGCATTTCTTTTGCGGTCTTGGGGTTCGTGCTCTTAGGATACGCCGGGCAAGAAGAGGGGCCAGAGTCCCGCTGGTTCCACGGTGTTCCAGGCGAGCAGGTATTTCCCACCGGGCCAGCTAGGAAGGAATTGGGAAGGGGGATGAAAGACATGATTACCTGATGAAGGGAACATTGATGAGTGTAATTTTTGAGAAAGTAGAGAGGGAGGGCGGAATGATGAAGCCTGGGAAAAGGTTTTTCTTGCTGACGGGGATTTTGTTGCTTGTAGTCATGCTGACAAGCCTGCTTGCAGGCTGTGGGAAACAGGAGCCTGGAACAGCTCCACAGCTCAGGGAGAGCACTCTGGTAATTGCCCCGAAATATGAGGACGACAATTTAAACCCCATCCTAGGCTACGGCAAATATGGAGGCTCCAAGTTTTTCAATGGTCTGGTAAAGTTTGACGAAGATCTCAATGTGGTTCCGGACCTGGCCGAGTCCTGGGAGGTCTCTTCTGACGGAAAGACCTACACTTTCCATTTGCGCAGAGGGGTGAAGTGGCATGATGGGAAGGAATTTACTGCTGATGATGTAAAGTTCACCTACGAGAAGATCCTCGACCCCGAGGTGGCATCTCCCCTCAAGCCCTACTTTGAGTTGGTGGAGAAAATCGATGTTGTTGATGACTACACCTTAAGAATCCAGCTTTCCAAACCCTATGCTCCTTTTCTAGAGAAGCTGGTAGTAGGGATTGTTCCCAAGCACCTTCTGGATGGAAAAGACATCAAGACTGCCGAGTTCAACCACAACCCCGTGGGCACTGGTCCTTTTAAATTTGTGGAGTGGAAAAAAGGAGAGAGGCTGGTCATGGAGGCAAACCCTGATTACTTCCTAGGGAAGCCGGAGATCGACAGGGTCGTAGTTACTTTCATTCCGGATGAAAACACCCGTCTTCTCCAGACACTCAAAGGTGAGGTTGATGTGGCTTTTCTGCCTCCAAAGCTGGCGTCGAAGGCTGAAAGCAGTGAAGTCCAAGTATTTACTGTGCCCACAGGTGAGTGGTGCGGTATTGGTCTTCCCTATGAAAACCCGCTTTTCCGCGACCGAAATCTCCGGCAGGCCCTTGCTTATGCCATCGACAAGCGGGCTATTGTTGATAATATTCTCGAGGGCAAAGGGGAGCCCACCAGCATCCCCTTCCGGAGCAACCACTGGGCTTACAATTCCAAAGCCAAGAGATACAGCTTGAACCTGGAAAAAGCAAAAGCTCTACTGGCTGCTTCCGGCTGGAAGGACACTAATGGTGATGGGATTGTGGATAAAAACGGGAAACCTCTCCGCTTCACCTTGATGTATCCGGCAGACGATGTCTTACGCAAAGACATCTGCACTGCCGTGAGAACAGATTTGAGAAAAGTTGGCATAGATGTAGAGCTGGCCGGGCTGAGTTGGGAGCAGATCAAGCCCCGCATGTATCAGGATGCCACCCTCTTTTTCTTTGCTACGGTCTACGACCCCGATGATCAGTATCCCATCTGGCATTCGGAGTTTATTGGCCAAGGCTGGTGGAATCCTACCTGTTTCCGGAACGAGAGGGTTGACGAGCTTCTCGAAAAGGGGCGGGCGACCATGGATAAGGACAAGCGCCGGGAGATCTACAGGGAACTGCAGGAGATCTTGGCCGAGGAGCAGCCGATGGTGTTCATCGCCTTCATGGATCATACTTATCTCTGTAGCAAGAGGGTTAAGGGAATCAAAATTCAGCCAGAAGGCCACAGTGGTTACATGACCGAAGGGCTCTGGTGGAATCTGGAAGAGTGGAGTCTGGAGTAGTAGCCGGGAGGAGAGCCAAACAATGGGTTTGCGAAGTTATCTCTTGAGGAGGGGGAGCCAGCTTCTCCCTCTCCTTTTTGGGATCAGTATCCTTGCTTTTCTGATCATTCATCTTTCACCCATTGATCCTGTTGAACTTTACCTGGGCAAAGAAGAAGCTGGATTACTCTCTCCACAAGACCGGGCGCGGCTCCGGGCTTCCTGGGGTCTGGACAAGCCTTTGCCTGTTCAATACCTTGTTTGGTTGGGTCGACTCCTCCACGGTGATTTAGGCAGATCTCAGCTTACTGGGGAGCCAGTTGCCGAGGTAATTGGGGAGCACCTGCCAGCTACACTGGCACTTATGGGGATAAGCTACCTCCTCATTGTGGTTATCAGTATTTATTTCGGAGTAGTATCTGCAAAAAAGGCGGGATCGCTTCTTGACCACGCGTTTACAGCCCTCGGTTTCGCTCTTTACGCTACTCCAAACTTCTGGCTCGCCTTAATCCTGATCTACGCCTTTTCTCTCAAGCTAAATATTTTTCCTGTATGCGGGACCGGTTATACCCGAGAGGCTGCTTTTTCTCTCATAGGGTTCCTTCACCACCTTGCTTTACCAGCTCTTGTCCTTGCGCTAACTACTGTTCCCTGGTATTCAAGGTTTCTTAGAGCAAGTTTGCTGGAAGTGCTCACCTCTGACTTTATTCTGGTGGCAAGAGCGAAGGGCCTTCCGGAAACGGCTGTCCTCTTACGGCATGCTCTTCGCAACGCCCTCCTTCCCTTTCTCACCCTTTTGGGTATGGCTTTTCCTCATCTCGTTGGGGGGAGTGTGGTCATCGAAACAATCTTTGCCTGGCCGGGAGTAGGCCGGTTGCTGGTAGAAAGCGCTCTTCGGGCTGATTACCCTGTTCTGATGGGGCTTGTTCTCTTAATAAGCACCTTTGTTGTCGTGGGCAACCTTCTTGCCGACGTTGCTTATGCTGTTGTTGATCCTAGGGTGAGGTATGGTGGTGAGAGCTGAGTGTTGAAGAAGTTTGTCTTTGGTGCTTGCTTTCTTTTTCTGGTGTTGCTCTTGGCTGTCTTTGCCCCCCTAATTTCTCCTGATGATCCTGGAAAAGTTTGCCTCACCAGGGTCAGTCAAGCTCCTTCTTGGGAACACCCCTTTGGGACAGACGACCTCGGACGCGATGTCCTGAGCCGGTGCCTTTACGGAGCTCGGGTTTCTCTGGTGGTTGGATTCCTTGTGGCCGCAATCACTACAGTGCTCGGGGTGACTATTGGTCTTATCTCTGGGTATTGGGGAGGTACTCTGGACAACATCTTGATGCGCTGTGTAGATGTTTTTAATTCTTTACCAGATATCGTTGTTTACATTGTGCTCCTTGCCTTTTTAAAACCAGGCTTTTTCAGTGTGGTTCTGGTTTTAGCCCTTACTGGTTGGACAGCTACAGCCCGGGTGATCCGGAGCGAAACCCTCACGCTGCGGGAGAGAGAGTTTGTGCTGGCCGCGAAGGCCCTTGGTGCTACAGGGTGGTACCTTGTCATCTTTCACATTTTGCCGAATGTGCTCGCTCCTGCTCTTGTGGCTGCCACCTTCAGTGTGGCCCAGGCTGTTCTTGCAGAGTCGACCTTAAGCTTCCTTGGCCTTGGTATTCCCCCACACCAACCGAGCTGGGGAAACATCATCATGGAGGAAATGGATGACTTGATGGTCGGGGTTTGGTGGACAGTTCTCTTTCCGGGGCTGGCCATCATTTTAACTGTGTTGGCAGTGAATTTTCTGGGCGAGGGCTTGAAGGAAATGTTTGAGGCGGGAAGGGGAGCTAGAGGTGCTTAGGGAACGCAATATCACTCTGTTCAGTATCGCGATTTTTTTGGCCCTTTCGGGACAGGGTTTTGTGGTTCCATTTCTTTCTATTTACGCTCGCCAACTAGGAGCAAGTTATTTTGAGGCAGGAATGCTCTTTACCGCACTTGAGATTTCCTGGGCCCTGGCAGTCCTCCCTCTTGGGTTGTTAGCCGACAGGTTGGGGAGGAAATACTTTGCTTGTGCTGGATTTGCTCTGCTTTCACTAACTCCGGTGGCCTATGCCTTTTCTGAGCGCCCCTGGCAGCTTATTGGTTTCAGGTGTCTCCAGGGAGTGAGTGAGGCTTTGAATTTTACCATTGGCACAGCGTACGTGGCTCGAATGGCCCAGAAGAAAGGGCAGGCGGTTGGTGCCTACCAGTGTCTCGCAAATCTTGGGTTTGCCATAACCCCTTTGTTTGCCGGTTTACTTATCGATTCCCTGGGGATTAAAAGCGTCTTTTTGATTGGGGCAGCAGTGATGGGGGTGGGTTTCCTGGTTTCATTGCCTGTGGAACGTGATGAGCCTTCCGGTAGGCAAGGCAGGTCTGTGTGTTTTATGAAAAACTGGTTGGTTTACTTGCTTTCCTTGCTGGCTTTTTTTCCTGCTTTCACAGTAGGTTTCTGCAATGCCTTCTTGCAGGTCTTCTTTTACGAGTTGGTTCCTTCTGAGAAAATTGTCGGCTTTGTCATCACTGTCTATTTTGTCAGCTACAGCCTGGCTGTCTTATGGGTGGGGTATCTTACAGACTTCTTTGGGTGGTTACGTCCCGTGCTTCTGGGGCTGTTGGGGAGCGGGGTTGTTTTTGCTGCTCTGGCTCTGGCTCGGAACATCGTTTGGGCAGGTGTGCTCGTGGGGCTTCTCGGGCTCACCCAGGCCCTAGCCTCTGTTCCACTTACAGTGAGGCTGACTGAGCTGTTTCCGGGAGAAACTGCTGGCAGTTTGGGTGTTTTAACGGTTTTTCGTATGGCTGCCCTGGCGTGTGGTGCTTCTCTTGGCGGAATAATTTCCCAGTTAAAAGGGTTAAGCCTGGCCTTTTTGTTCTGTAGCTTGTTAGTGTTTTTGGGAGGAGTAATGCTTGTTTTTTTGCTCAAAAGAGGCTCCCTGCAAAGGTAGTTTTTTGTGTAGCTCTGGAAGGGATTTTCTATCCGGTGTCGAAATAACTTTTAAAGGGATCTAAAGCTGTTCCAAGAAAGCGGGCCACGAAGGTCTTACGCCTTTCTGAAGGAAGGGGACCTTCGTGGTTTTTGTTTTTGTGGAGGCAAGAATGTTCGATGTTTTCGGTGAGTTGTCTGGCCGGGAGTAGGCAAGTTCGTTGATGGAAGGGGAAAGACTTGGCGATTAGGCGCGCTCAGGTGGTTCTGGAAAACCGGGAAGTATAAAAAAGCTGGCCAGGGATAAGCTGGCTTTGCTCCAATAAAATGACCTGGTAAAGAGTGTCCTGGACCAGCAATTGGCTCCTCTCCCTCCTGCTTACCTCCTCGGAACCAGCCACCTGGGCCGCTGTCTTTTTATCAACTGCTGCTTTGGTGCTGGTGGTCGTGAATGTCAGGATTGTTCTGGATGCAGGTTTCAAATACTTCCTTGCCCTTGATGGTAAGACCAGGCAAAAGGTGAGGTTGCCAGCTATTTTCTTCTCCGTAGACCCCGGTATTTACATAGTCATTGTCCTTCCAGAGGTATACTGTTACCTTTCGGGCGTCGGGGTCGACAACCCAGTACTCTTTAACGGCGTGGCGGGCGTACAGCTTCTTCTTCAGGTCAAGGTCCCTTTGGGCAGTAGAAGGCGATAAAATCTCAATGATCAGGTCGGGTGCTCCTTGAATGTTATCCTCTCCAATAATGGAGAGGTTTTCGCGGCTTACGAAGAGCACGTCTGGTTGCACCACATCATGGTGGCTGAAAAGGACATCGAATGGTGCTTCGAAAACTTCTCCCAGGCCGTTGGCTTTAACGTAGGACCATAAGATGGTAGTTAGGTTTCTGCTTATTTGCTGATGCACCCGTTTGGGGGAAGGAGTCATGAAGAGTTCGCCTCCGATGATTTCATAGCGCCTGTCTTCGGGCAGGTGCAGGTAGTCTTCGTAGGTGAACTTGAGGTGCTCGGGGGTAGAAGCCATTAAATCACCTCCAGGGTGGCTTTGCTTGTTTAAAAGTATACCACACACTGAGAACCAGATGTGCACCAGAACCAGGGGGATTTAGCGCTTAGGTGTAAGGCAGATTGCTCAAATACCTGATGCTGGCGGTTTAAGCTTGGCAAAAGTAATTTTTGCGGACGTTCTGGGAAGGAATTTTTCTGTTCCGTGTCGAATGAGTTTATCGAAAAATCAGCGGCCGAAGCTGTGCAGTTGGATATTTGCTGGGGAAAAGGCCACGAAGGTCTTGCACCTTTCCGAAGGAAGGGAGCCTTCGTGGTTTTTAATTTAATCTTGAGGAGGGAGAAGAAGTGAGGGTTCTGCCACCGCGCAAGAGGGAACAGGTGATGCCTTTACCAGTGGTTTTAATTTCCACAGTGGGAAAAGACGGAGTGCGCAATGTTGCCCCTTGGTCATGTATTACTCCAATATTGAGGCCTTTTAACGACCTTCTCCTGGCTTCCTGGGTTAAGCGAGACACGTTGAGCAACATCCGCGAAACAGGGGAATTTGTTGTCAATGTTCCCCCTGTCGAGCTCGCCGAGGCAGTGATGATCTGTTCCAGGAATTACCCACCGGAAGTTGATGAGTTTGAAGAAGCTGGCTTGAAGCCGCGTCCGTCCCAGGCAGTTAAACCGCCCGGGGTTGAAGGTTGTTTGGCCTGGGCGGAGTGCACCCTTGTAGAAGAAATCAGGCGTGAACGCTACTCACTGGTCATTGGTAAAGTGGTTCATTTGGAGGCTGATGATCGCTTCTTTAATGAAGCTGGGGAGATGGACTATGAGCGGGCCAAACCATTGACCGTGATTCTCGGTGATCGCGGGATGTGGTTTACCCGGCCGGTTTTCGCCGGTAGATACGCAGATTATGCCGAGATGTTCCTGAGCAAAAAGGATGAAGCCCCTGCTTTTGCTGATGAGAACGGTTAGAGGTGGATTGCCTGTGGGGGCTGATCCCTGCACACGTAAATGCAAAGGCGCTTCTGGGGCGGTTCCGGTTCCTGACCCAGGGCAGAGGACAACCGAAGGGTTATTCCTAAGGCGGAGCCGCCGGATCCGCTCGACCCCCAGAAGAGTGTCTGTCTTCAGCTGCCTGGCAGCCACTGCTTTGTGTTGAGAGGTGGAGCTGCAGTTAAAGGAGGAAAAAAATAGGCAAAGGTATGGCTGGGCAATCCGGGAAACAATCGGAGTCTCCTAGTTTTTGAAGACTTTGCCGGGATTGGCGCCGCGGCTTTAACGACCTCTTTTATGTCAGGTTTTATTAGGGGGGTCAGTTGGTGGTTAAATTTCTTCTTCTCACCACAATTGACAACACACGGGAGCTTAGGGAAGCGCTCGCTGAAATTAAAGCTGAATACGGTGAGATTCTCTCGCTCAGAAAGGTTTACTTCTCTGACTGGGAGAGAGGAGAGCTTGAGCTTGCTCAGGTAGAGGAAGTAGTAAGGAGTGCTGATGTGATTCTTGTGGATATTCGCGGGCAGACAGAACTTACCGATCACCTAAGGAAAATAATACCGGAGAGCAGGGCTGCAACAGTGGTGGTGCTTGTTGGTGGTTCTAGAGAAGTCTTTTCCTTGACCAGGATGGGTTCTTTTTCTGGTAGTGATCTTCCTCAGGGTGAGGGCAGTAGCTTTGATATTGAGTCTTTTCTCAGGGTAAAAAAGTTCACCGAACTCACAAAGAAAATCGGCTCATTTTTACCTGTTGGCAAACTGAAGCATATGCGCAATTGGGTTTTGGCCTGTGAGTATTATGCTGAGGGAGGTAAAGAAAACCTCAAAAACCTTTTTCTCTTTCTGCTCCGTGAGTATTACGGAGCCAAGGTGAAGGTTAAGCCTCCGCAAAAAATGCCTCCTTACGGTATCTGGTGGCCGCCTAACCACTATTTCACTGATGTGGGGGAGTTTAAGTCATCATTAGAATGGGATAGGCAGAAACCTGCGGTAGGTATTTTCTTTTACGGTGGGATGCATTTTTCTGATTGCACACCTCTTGTTGAGGCTTTGATCGAGCGCCTGAAAGAGGAGTGCAACATTATACCTGTCTTTTCCAATGTCGAAAATAATTTAACTGCTCTTCAGACATACTTCTTAAGCGAGGGGCGACCGAACATTGATCTCTTGGTCAATCTCCAGTATTTCCGGTTACACGGTGGTCCCTATGGTGGTCCTCCTGAGCCTACTTACCGGCTTTTAACCGAGCTTGGAGTTCCAGTGCTGATAGGTTTCCGCACTTATACTACAGAGATCGAGGAGTGGGAGAAAGAGAACAGATTGAACCCTCTGGAGACAACTCTTGGGGTTGTGCTTCCAGAGCTTGACGGCTGCATTGAGCCCATTTTCATAGGTGGTTTATCCAACCTTGGTGAGGATCCTTTAATAGGGAGCAAGCTGAAGGAAACCAGGGTTTTTTCTGAAGGCGTAGATAAGCTGGCGAGGCGAATCCTTAGGTGGCTCTCTCTCCAGCGAAAAAAGAACAGGGAAAAGAAACTAGCTATCATCATCTACGACTATCCTCCAGGTGAGGCCAATGTGGGGAGCTCAGGCTACCTTGATGCCCTGGCGAGCCTCCGCCTTTTTCTGGAAAAGCTTGCTGATAGAGGCTACCAGGTGGAAATTCCGCAAGGTGATCTAGGCGAGTTCTTGTTATCACGCGGTGTTGTGAATACACCTGAATGGCAGGCCGCTGACTCAGGAATCGCTGTGGATGCAGAAACCTACAGCAGGTGGTTTGAGGCTCTTCCTCTGGACATCAAGTCAGAAGTTGAAGAGCACTGGGGCCGACCACCCGGTGAGGTGATGGTCAGGGGACAACATATTCTCATTCCAGGAGTTGTCCTCGGCAACATCTTCATTGGTGTTCAGCCGTCTCGAGGTGTCCATGAGGATCCCTCTAAGGCTTATCACGATAAAGACCTTCCTCCACATCACCAGTACCTTTGCTTTTACTGGTGGCTGCAAAAAGAATTTCGGGCAGACTGTCTTCTTCACTGGGGGATGCATGGCACAGTTGAGTTCACTAAAGGTAAAGAGGCCCCTGTATCCCCGAAGTGTTTTCCAGACATCCTTGTTGGCGACCTTCCCCACCTTTACTACTATTGGGTGGGGAACCCTTCAGAATCCACTATTGCTAAAAGGCGTAGCTATGCGGTAACTGTTTCTCATGCCTCACCACCGATTACTTCCTCAGGTCTTTACGGTGAGTATCTTGAGCTTGAAGACCTGCTTGCGGAGTACCAGAAGGCAGAAAAGCAGGACAAAGAAACCATCCTCGAAATGATCAAGAAGAAGTTGCAAGCGCTTTCTCTCCCTGTTGAAGACATTTCAGAGCTCGAGGTTTACCTCTACCGCTTGAAGAGGAGGCTGATTCCCAAGGGATTGCATGTGATTGACAAAAAGCTTTCTGGCGAGGACCTGATTTCCTATCTGGCGGCAATTGTCCGCTTTGACCGTGATGTTCCTTCCCTTTATAGACTTTTTGCAGAGAAAGAAGGTTTTACTTATGAAAGTCTCAGCCGCAATCCTCAGTTGTTTGCAGTAGTTGACAACCGGGTTCGGTTTGTAATAGAGCGCTGGCTTGCAGGTGATCATTCAGCCCTTCCCCAGCAGATTGCTGACTATCTTCATCAGGTGAAGACGAACATTGAGAATTCGCGAGAAAGCGAAGCACTGCTCTCTGTTCTTGAGGGCCGCTACCTTCTTCCCAATCTCGCTGGTGATCCCGTCCGCTCGCCCGAAGTATACCCTGTTGGGCGCAACATGTATGAATTTGATCCTCGGCTGGTTCCTACAACGATTGCCTTAAAACGGGGTGAAGAAACAGTAAAGGCTGTTCTGGAGAGATTCCATCGGGCGCATGGGCATTACCCTGAAACTGTCGGAGTGGTGCTGTGGGGTTTTGAGACTCTGAGCACAGAGGGAGAAACTGTTGCCCAGATCCTGGCTTACCTGGGAGTTCGTTTGGTAAGAAAAGGAAACCCTTGGTTCAAGGAGCTGGAGCTTATTCCTTTGGAAGAGCTAGGCCGGCCCCGCATTGATGTTCTTGTAACCATTTGCGGCATTTTCCGGGACATCTGTGGCTATCACATCGACCTGATCAACCAGGCAGTGGAACTGGCTGCATCTGCTGAGGAACCAGAAGAACATAACTTTGTCCGTAAACATGCTGCTGGAGTGGCAGGTGATTTTGGGAGGTTCTCCAATGCGAGGGTTTTTGGTCCCTCGGCCAGCGAGTATGCGACTTCGATGCGCACTCTTGTGGAAACTGGCGTGTGGAAGGAAGAATCAGAACTTGTAGAAAGCTACCTTAGCTCTATGTGTCACTGCTACTACCGCGGCAAGGTCGAAGAGAATCGCGCCTTATTTGCGAAGCTGGCATCAACTGTTGATCTTGTTTCCCAGGTAAGACACAGTGTGGAATACGAGTTTACTGATCTCGACCACTACTATGAGTTCTTTGGTGGTCTTTCTCGAGCCATAGCTGAGGGGAGGGGGAAGCTACCGGAGCAACTAGTCATTGATACCACTGAAGAGACTGTCGAAGTGGCTGAGGTTGGATATGCTGTGGATCGGGCTGTGAGGACACGCCTCTTCAACCCCAAATGGATCGATGAAATGCTCAAACACAAGCACCATGGTGCTCAAAAGATAGCTCA
>DAINRC010000051.1:6721-10453 GCA_036742135.1 Bacillota bacterium | reverse complement strand
AAGGCATTGCCATCAGCCAAAAACACCCTCTGAACCCCTGGGTAAAGCAGCGATACTTCTCGAATATCAGCAAGGACCTCTCCCACGGGCCGCGCCCGATACTTTTTGTCTTTATACATGACGCAGAAACTACAAGCATTGTGAGAACAACCAATAGTAGCCTGAATTATCAAACTTTTAGCTTCACTAGGTGGTCGGTAGATGGTTCCCTCGTAGTGCATGGTGCTACCCCCTTTTTAAACTTTTATGAAGCAGTTCCTCCTGCAGTTTCTAGCACTTCTACAATCTCTACAATCCTTACTTGTTGAAGATGTAACCTAAAAGACCACGGGTGTTCAACTCCAAAGAAATCTTCATTTCTCCGGCAATTTTTTTGAACTTGTCTTCAGGTATTTCTTCCAGGATTTCTTTAACAGCCCAGGAGTAAATCTGGGCAAACGCGCTCTCGCAATCCACCTTGCTGCTTTTAAGATTTTCTGCTATCTCCATGACTCTTTGAACCGCAGAGCGGTATTTTTCCATCAACCGAGTGACATCTTTCGTAGACCCAAAATGAGTATAGTAGAGGACTTCCGGGCCAAAACGAATCAATTTCTCTGTTGAGGCAAGTGCTTTTTGGGGGTCAAAGCGCGGAAGCACCATTGCCGGAAAGGTCATTTCGTATTTCTCCCCATCGATGAAGTAGTCAATTTTTAACCCCAAAGAGTCGCCTACAAAAATCCCGTTAGTAAGATCATCGTGAATGCAGAGACAGTGGGAAGCATGCCCAGGTGTCTCGATAAGCGTGAGGGTCCTCCTGCCAAGACAAAGCTTTTGTCCATCCTTCCCTGTGATGATTTTTTCAGCAGCAACCGGCAGAAAATCACAAGGGTGGAAGGGGTAGTTGCTGCGCACTCTTTTTGTAGATGCTCGTAAATTCTCAGGATTGATAAGGTGAGGACCTCCTTTGGGGTGGACAACGACAAAGGTGTGGGGAAAGTCTTCTAAAAGCCACCCTACACCTCCAGCGTGATCTATGTGGATGTGAGTTAGGACAATGAAATGGAGATCGTCTTTTTTTATTCCGATTTCTCGCAATCCATCGAGTATGTGTTTTTTGCTTCTTGCAGGTCCTGTCTCGATGAGGGCACACTTATCATCGCGAACGAGATAGACTGCTGTTTTATTGGGAATCCCCATATCAAAGACATCAATAAGAAACACTCCGTTCGCTACTTCCCGAACCGCCAAATTTAACCAACCCCTCTTCCTTCACACTACTACAACAAAATCAACAATACAGATTTTTTTCTCTAGTCACAAGACCGCCCTAAATTCCTACGTAGATCATTCGACAACAAAAAAATCTACTCCTTTAAGTAGAAAAGTCCCAACAAAGAACTATTCCTATTCCTTGACCTCGTCAACCCCTGTCTCAGAAAAGCCCTTAAAACTGTTAAGGAGCTATTGTCCAGCAACATTTACAAAATCATTACCCAGGTGGAAAAAGTTCCGCTTCCGAAGAAGCGGAATGCAAGCTTACAAGTTAGTCGAAGATTTTTTAAGAAGTTTAAGCATCACTTTGGGTTGTCACTGATAAAACCGTTTCTGAGATAGAATCTAGCCACAAACAGATTTTAGCTACGATGGGAGAATTATACCACTCACACATCTCCCCGCAACAACTTAATCTGCCTTACTAAATTTCGCCCCAATTGCCTGCACTCCTTTACAACAACAATGTCTTCACTCACGCTTTTCTTCCAATAAACCTTATCACCTTCTACACGGTCAAAAAGGGTACCTAAAGCCCCTTGAGTAACCTCTTTTTCCGGATCACGACTATCAACCACTATTATTCCATGGATAGCCAGAAAACGCTCCATCATAACTTGTGTTAATTCTTGACCACCATTGCGCAAACCAGCATGGACCACAACTGCCCCTACTTTTCCATGTAGTTTGTTGCTAAGAATATGAAGCCATCTTGTTCGATCCATGAAGATTTTCATCAATCCAGTCACATTGGCAAAATATACTGGAGAGCCCAAAACAATGCCGTCAGCTTGAAGCAACTTCTGAACCAATATATGCATATCGTCATCTTCAACAGAGCATTTGGCAACTCTCAGGCATTGATTACAGCCTACACAGGGCTTAATGTTGTAATCAACTAGCTCCACTAGCTCGGTCTCAGCACCAAGACTTTGTGCCTCTTCCAGAACTATCTTCAACAAAGTTGCTGTATTTTTGCCCTTCCGATGACTGCCGTTAATGGCCAACACTCGCATAAATAAGCAACCCCCTCATCAAGTCTCTTTTTAGTCATAAAAGTAAAAGACTTCCTGGTAGAAGAATCTACCAGGAAGCTAAGATCTCTATCTTGGTTTTTTTGCAAATTATTCGAATCGTCCTTTAGTTTCCGGCGATAAGAGAGCCCCAAACAGTAAGAGGAGAGTTACCCCAATTACAAATCCAATCACGCTTGCCGGAATGTCTGACATTTGCTTGGAAGCGAGTGTAACAAATGTTGGCATTGTTCCTCCTATTGCAAAACCGAGATTCCAACATAACGATGTTCCGCTAGCCCTGATTTCGGTTGGGAACCGCTCATTGAGGAAGATGATGACAGGTGCATAGCCAGTGTTACCAAAGAACGAAAGCAAAATCACGTACGCTATAACTACACCTAACGCAGTCCCAGCCTTCCACAGACCCCAGTAGCCTAGCGGGAGCAAAATTAAGTTGATCACACCGAACAGCAAGAAAGTACGTCTTCTTCCTATCATCTCACTTATATGCCCAACTAGTGGAGCGGCGATGAGAATGAAGAGGTTACCTATCACCATAATTTTTCCAGAAACGTCCTTGGGTATTTGGTTAATCACACCCAAAAACGTTGGCAAAAATCCAGAAGTAAGGTAATACTGGCTCGCAGCTCCTGCAGCAACTATGATATTGATTAGCATGATCAAGCCATATGTTCTTGAGAACAAAGTTGCTAAGGGTTTTACTTCCACAGTTTCTCCTTTTTGCTTCTGCAATTCTTTTTGCTTCTGCTTCATCAACCATATAGGTGACTCCTCAAGTGATCGCTCCAGGATTAAACCTACAATCACAGTGATAAACCCAGAGAAAAAGACACACCTCCAACCCCATACTCCAAAGGCATCCCCTTTAAAGATTGAAGCGCAAATGAAAAACACAAGTGATGCCACAAGCCCACCTAGACCCGCACCAGAACCGCTAACCAGCCCAGACATCAATCCTCGCCACTTTGGAGCTACCGTTTCGGTCCCAATGGTATGTGATGAAGCAGTTACACCACCAACAAAAATTCCCTGAACTATGCGGATCAAAATAAATAGAATTGATGCAACTATCCCCACTTGAGGGAATGTTGGCAGGGCACCTAAAAGGGCCGTAGAGATACCCAGTCCCATTAATGTGACGATTAAAGCCTTCTTGCGTCCGTGTTTGTCGGCATAATTACCAAAGATCGCAGACCCCAAGGGGCGAAAGAACAAACTGATTGCGAAAGACGCATAAACCGAAGCCAGCGAAAGCGTCGGTATCTTAGTTGGAAAGAATAAAGGTGCGATCGTAGATGCTACATATAGAAGGAGAAATAGGTCAAAAAGATCTAGCCCAAAACCAAGCATTGAGGCCGCCGCAGCAGCAATTACCTGCCGTCTTGTTACTTGCGTTTCCATGTTTGACAGTTCTCCTGTCATCACACTCACTTAAGAACCC
>DAINRC010000051.1:0-6711 GCA_036742135.1 Bacillota bacterium | reverse complement strand
GAAAAAGCACTAACCCCGTCCTTCAGCCTGAGTTCTTGTAGTTGTCATATCCCACCCCCTGCCACGTCTCAAGAGGTAGAACTAACTGACCACCACCAACCCTTTAAATTCCTCGCATTTCTGCAGCCAGTCCAGTTAAGGCAGTCCCCACTGATACCTCACGACCAGCAATTTTTTTCCGGCTTTAGCTTTGGACAAAGCCAGGCAATAAGACAAAACCCTTTGCATCACTCATGCGTCCTAGTCAACTACTCCTTACAGCTCCAAGTCTTCTGTTGGAAGAGGCCAGCTCCTGCGGCAGAACGCACTAAACCTACCCCTGCAAACGCTTCTTCTCCTCTTCCATCATCCGCAGCTTATAACGCTCAATCTTCCCCGTTGACGTCCGCGGCAAATCCTCCGCCCTCCAAAACTCTATCTCACGCGGATACTTGTAAGGCTCAATCTTCTGCTTCACAAACTCCTGCAACTCACTGCGTAACTCGTCAGACGGCTCATACCCAGGCTTCAACACCACAAAAGCCTTGACAATGCTCCCCCTCACTTCATCCGGAGACGCAACTACAGCAGCCTCCGCAACCGCCTCATGCTCACAAAGCGCAGCCTCCACTTCACCACCAGGAATCTTGTAACCCGCACTAACAATCATGTCGTCAGTACGACCCTTATACCAGAAATACCCATCCTCATCCTCCATAAACTCCAACCCCGGACGATTCCACCCATTCCAAACACCCTCACGCTGCTTGTCAGGACGACGCCAATACTGCTGACCAAAAGGACCCCGCAAAACCAGCTCACCAACAGTCCCACGCGGAACTTCATTAAAGTTCTCATCCACTATCTTGCACTCTACTCCAGGAACCGGTATACCCGTAGACCCTATCTTGCTCTCAGGTACCCCCTCACGCGTGGAAATCACATACATAAAGTCACCTGAACCCAGTGAGTCAAGAATCTCTACACCAAAACGCCTCTTCCACTCCTTAAACGTCTTGCCAGGCAACCACTCCCCAGCACTCTGACAAAGCCGAAGAGAACTTAAGTCATACCTCTTCTCAGCATCCTCAACCTGCAGCATCATGTTGAAAGCAGTAGGCACACAGCATAAAACCGTAATCCTGTGCTTCTCTATAAGCTCAAACATCTTCTCCGGCGTAAACCGCTCAATTATCGATAACGTAGCCCCCACCCTCCAAGGATGGAAGGTAAAATTAACCGACCCAAACGCAAAAGTAAAGAACGGATGCCCACCTATAACATCGCTCTCCCTCAACCCAAGAACATACTTCCCATGCGTGTCAGAACACGCCAAAATATCACTCAGAGTACAAATAATCCCCTTCGGCTTCCCCGTCGTCCCCGAACTGTATATGAGACGCCCAATATCCTCCTTAGTCGTGTCCTCTGTCTCACACTCGGGCGAATTCTCATTAATAATGTCGTCAAAAAAGATATACCCCTCTCTCCTCTCACCAAAAACAATATACTTCTCTAAACTCTCAAACTCCGACCTCCCTTTGTCCACCTCCTCAGCATATTCAGCCTTCACAATTATGGCCTTCGCCTGAGAGTCATTAGCCCGAAACACAACCTCATCCTTCTTAACAAGATGATTGCAAAGCACCGGTATCGCCCCAATACGCCAACACGCAAAATTCGCAATAATATACTCCGGCCTATTGGGCGCCCTGAGAATAACCCGATCGTTCTTCTCTATCCCCAACTTCCGCAACCCGTTAGCTAGCCTGTTCACCTTCTCCTGCAACTCTCTGTAAGTAATCCGCTGATCCTCAAACAAAATCGCTACCTTCTCAGGATTCCTCTCAACATGCTTGTCCAGCAGCTCCACCGCTAAATTGATTTTGTAAGGATAGCGCAACTCCGGCAACGCATAAATCTTTTCAGGTAAATGCTCCTTCGGAGGAAGAAACTCCACAGGAATCTCAGCCATAAAACGCGCCTCCTTTAATTTAAATTCATTGTTCCTACAAAACCCCCAAAATATCAGGAAGAGGGAGGGGGGAATTAACGCTTCCCTTAGCGCAACCTCAACACATCCCTCTGCACGAAAGCAAACCACCAACCAGATCCCTACCGCACCACAGATTGCTTCACTCTATACCACTTGCAATAACTGTGCCAAACACGAAAAACAAAAAACCCCCGGGGTTTGCAATGTCCTAATTACACCCCCGGAGGAATTACAAAGCCAGATGTATATAGGATAGCCCGCTTATTGTATCTGTAGTAGACATGGGTGGGGGCAAAAGGCTTTCTTGGTCAGGCTTCGTGGGACAAAACACTGTCTACTGGGTATACTATATCTACAGGATATACTGTAAATTTCAAGGTAGCCTGGCATCCGGTGCCGTCGTTAGTGCAAACATCTCCATTTTATACAACAGCAATCGGTATGCATCCTGGAGCAGGGTTCACTTAATGTCCTCCAAATGCATGTATAAATTTTTCACCTCTTAGAAGAGCTTTCTGGCAACTTCTGGGAAAAGAAAAATGTGACCATGATAAGGCACAGAAAGAGGACAGAACCGCTGGCAAAAAAGGGGGATGCCGGGTGTAAGTGTTCGTAGAGGAGACCACCTGCCGGAGAGCCAATAATAAAGCCCAGGCTTTGCATAGTGCTGATCCCGGCAAATGCTGTTCCCACATTTTGGGGAGATACAACTATACTTGTGAGAGCAAACCAGGCCGGGGTTCCAGCAACATAAGCTAGAGCTAGGAAAGCAACAGCAACAGCCAGTTCCCAGAGTTTCCCGAGAAAAGGAACCACAACCAAGACCGCACTTCCGAGCAGATAAGCGAACTGAATCACCCGAATCTTCCCAACTCTGTCGGCAAGATGTCCGATCGGAATGGCAAAAGTTGCTACCAGGACCGCGGGGATCAGGAGAGCAGTTCCAATATCTCCCTGGTCGAACCCCAACTGGCGGTTCACATAAAGAACAAATGTGCTGGAAAGAAGGCCAAGCCCAAACTGCTGGAAAAGGGAAATGAAAAGCATCACCCAATAAGAACCCGAAAACCCCTTCAACAAACAGGAAAAACGCTTTCCTGCCCCAGTCCTAACAGTTCCAACCTGTTCGCGCTTCAAGCCTCTCCCGGGTAAACTCTCTACTCCAAAGAAAATCAAACTAAACACAACTGCAGCAAGGAGGAGAAAAAATGCTACCTCAAAAGCCATGACACTGGAACCTGCGAAGTGATTGACATAGGTACCAAAAGCAGGACCAAGCCCGAGAGCAACAAGATAGCTCATGTTAAGGATAGTGAGAGCTGCTGCCCTTTCTTCATGCTCTACCCGCTCAGCGATCAGTGCCGAGAGCATTGGCCAAAAGGCAGCTACACCAAGCCCGTTGAAGACTTCCAGCAAAACAAAAAATACCAGAGAACGGGCGTAGATAAACCCAAGGGGGACAAAACTGGTGAGGAGCAAACCCAGGAAAATCACTGGCTGCTTCCCCCAGCGGTCGCTTAGCACCCCAAAAGGTGTTTTAGCAACGATTTCAGCAGTTGCGTAAACCGAAAAGAGAAAGCCAATTATTCCAGCGTGAAAGCCGACCTCGTTCTTCAAGTATAAGGGAAGAGTTGGGATGATCACAGCCAGGGCAATGGTACTCAGAAAAGAAAGAAAAGCTATCCCCAAAAGAAAAGGGTAGCGTTGGAAGATCCGAAAATAGACCCCTAACGCCCTCCTGATTCCATCTACTGCCATCTCCCTCACCGAACACTACAACTTAATTGTCGACATTTACCTCCTGAAGGATTCTATAAATAAAGCTCTCGACTTCTTTCCCCAGAAAATCATTCTCCAGAGGAAAAGAATGGAAATTTACTGGTTGCTGGAGTTGAAACATTTTCTGAGCAGCGCGCGATAACAATTCCCTTACTTTTTCTGGTTCTCGTACCTTGGAAGCAGCAGCAGTTTCCCAGATGACATCACCAGGAAGCACTTCCCCAACATCAATTCCAGAAGTAGTGTCAACAAAGGCAATCCTCTCTTCGGGCAAGATGAGCAAAATCGGTTCTTCAGGATTGAGGTAAGAATAGTAAGCCTCAACCTGATAATGACGACTCAAGGCCTCCAGGAGAACCTGGCGCAGCAAGAAGCAACCACTTCCCGGAACCCCCCGGATCAGGTACCTTCGGCAACAGCCCCTGGTGAGACTGGAAATGAAGCCAACATCTCCATCAGGAGAAAGAGAAACCGCAAAGTAACGACGCAGTCTCCGAGGTTTTCGCAGAAACTCCTCAGCCCAGGCAGAAACTCTTCCCGCAAGCAAACGCCGATCGACCAGGTCCTCGTGTTGGAAACAAAAATTCTTCCAGGTCCTCGTGGCCTCCTGGAGAGCCTCCACAACTTCTTCGATAAGCCTTCCATCTGGCTGCTCCTCTGGCAAAGGGACTGTTGGAAGAAGCACTTCCTCAACAACCCTGATCTCAGGAAAGCCCTCAAAATTCCCCAAAGAAAAGACCTCACCATCAAATACACCGAGACCTCTCCCCCGAAGCACTACACCTTCGAGAGAAATGTGGTCAAAAGGGCTGTGGAAAAACTCCACATCCTGATAACCACGGTCACACAAGCCCAACCCCACCATCCGGAGAAACAAACTCCTTTCCACACAGGTCGCTCCCCGCAGCAGAAAAGCCTTTACCAGATCCTGGAGCAGATCATCCCAATAGGACAAAACACCTTCACCAGTGAGCACCCTGATAAAAGTGTGCTTGCCAGCCAAGAATTCACCTCCCAGGCATCAACAGCAGCTGTTACTGTTACCTTTACATCCTATTAATGTGAAGAACAAAGTGTGAATCACCAGGGAGGGAAAAAAGATGGGAGGTTACTTGCGGAGGCGCTGCCACACCTTTTTTAGCAGGCTCCCGCTCGCATAATCAACATTTGCTGGATCGCCAGGATCAGGAACCGGGATTACTCCCAAGGGCTCCCCAGATCTGCGGTAAACCTGCACCCGCACCAGGTGGTTATCCTCAGAAATGTACTCGAGCTCGAAACTGCTTCCTGCTAAAGCCAGCACCTGAGCAAGCTCCACCCTTGAGTTGACACTTAAGTGATCAATGGTGAGGATCACATCCCCGGAGCGCAGCCCAACCCGGTCAGCGGGAGACCCCTTGATCACCTCAAGAACCATGACTCCACGGCTGGGAGCCACAAACCTCGAAGCCCCCTTAAGTTCCGAATTGCGCCCAATATAGATAACCGCTTCGTGACCGAGGGGAGAAAATAAAGCGGGAAGAACCGCCAGTTGGGGATAGTGGGAAGCGATAACCGCCAAACCCAAAAGAATGAGGCTAAAAACAGAAAGGTTGAGGGCCGAGTGTTTGCTCTTCTGGCGCGGGAGCCGGGTCAAGGCCACCTCTCCGTAGCCTAGGGCAGCAACGACAGGGATAATCCCGTAGATCACCTCACCAGACCCCCATTCCCCCCAGGGCCGGATCAGTGGCCACCAATCGGGCATCCTGATGATGTCTTCACTTACTTCAGGAGGCAAGCTGACAAAAGTAGCCATCAAGGCCAGAGGAATCGGCCAGAACTTTTGAAGATTAAATCCACCAACCACCTGACCGAAGTAGTTGCGGACGTAAACAGGTAAGGGATCAATATGACCACTGAGAAGGATGAGCACACTTTCCACCAGGTGCAAAATGGCCACCAGAGCCATCAGGGAAGGGATGTCGACCTTCGGGTGTCCAGTAATCAGAGAAAACAGAGCAAGAATTCCACCTGCATAGGAAAAACACAAGAATCTGGGGTTGATCAGCATCAAAAAAATTGCCAGCAGCCAGAGGTAACCGATTCCCAAGCCACTGATCGACACTCCGAAAAAGACCATCAGGAGGCTCCCTACCAGCCCCCCAAGAACCCCGCAGCCTACTGCAGCAGCCACAACTGGCAAAACCGAAGCACGCACTCCAAAAAGCAGTTCCTTGTTTTTCTGTATCTTCTGGTACTGCAACCAGATAAGAACAACCACCAGCCAGAAAAAAGGGGAAGCCAATACCCCGAGAAAAGACCTGCCGACGAGCGGCAAAACTTTAGCCCAAGGGAAACCCATCATCAAATGCCTCCTAAGCAGCCGCTCTTTGAGAATCTTGAAGGATCTTCTCGAGAATCTCTATAGCTCTCTCCAGTTGCCGGTCGTTGTTTCCTCCATCAGGCTGTTCCACATAAACATCGGGCTCAATTCCCTTTCCATGGATATCCCTTCCTTTCGGAGTCAAATACTTGTCAGTTGTCAGCTTTACCCCGACATCGTCACCAACGGTAAACACCGTCTGCACGAGGCCTTTGCCAAAGGTGCGGGTTCCCACGAGAATCCCGCTTCCAGAATCT
Source organism: Bacillota bacterium (assembly GCA_036742135.1). Classification (GTDB taxonomy): domain Bacteria; phylum Bacillota; class DSM-12270; order Thermacetogeniales; family Thermacetogeniaceae; genus 50-218. The sequence continues at coordinate 338 of DAINRC010000051.1, read as the reverse complement.
TTAATCGCCCCGGCAACGATCTCTGAGGCACTGGCACTCCCTTCATTGACCAGCACCACAAGGGGAACGGCGATTTTCTTGTTGTTGGAAGACCTCCAGACCTCCTCAGCACCCCCTCGGTGGACAATCCGCACCACCGGACCGTCGGGGATAAAGTAGCCGGCTAGCTCAACAGCTACGTGGAGATCACCGCCAGGATTGTCCCTAAGGTCAAGGATAAGACCGCGACACCCGTCTCTCTCCAAGGAAGCAAGTGCTTCCTGCAACTGAGGAATGGTGCTCGTCCTATTGAATTGGAGAACCCTAATGTAGCCGAGCCCTGGGTGGCCTGGTAGCGT
>DAINRC010000050.1:0-10561 GCA_036742135.1 Bacillota bacterium | reverse complement strand
CAATATCACAGACGGATCACATACAGCTCGTTAATTGTTGACAGAGATAAGGGTCTGTGCTAAAGTAGATTAGGCATTTTATCTTGTTATCTTGGCGGTGGCTGGGGTATGAGGGAGGTGTAACAATGAGAGTGGGGGTTACTCTGGCGTGCACCCAGTGTAAGAGCAGAAACTACACAACGGAGAAAAACAAGAGAAACAACCCTGATCGCTTGGAGCTGAAGAAGTATTGTCCAGTGTGCAGGACTCATACCGTTCACCGTGAAACCAAATAAAGGATGTGAGGGCCTGATGGTAAAAAAGACCAGTGCGGCGAAAGCCAGAAAAAGCGAAAAGGCCCGTCCGGGAAAGGCGAAACCACCGGAACTAGAAGTAGCTCAGGAAAAAGTTGAGGAGCAGAAGAAGGGTGTTGGCGCCTTTCTGAAGTTGGTCAAGCCCCGCGGCGATTCTGCCCAGAAAGAGGTAAGAAAGCGGCAGCCTCCGACAGCTAAGACTGAAAAGAGGCGGACGAAAGAACTATTTTATCGTGAGGGCTACCGGTTTCTCCAGAGTGTTTGGTCAGAATTGAAGAAGGTCTACTGGCCGAAGAGATCAGAAGTCATTGTCTACACAGCTGTGGTGATCGGTTCGGTGTCGGTTCTGGCCTTAATATTCTGGATTGTAGATTCTATTTTGAGCCAGGTTATGGAGTTGGTTTTGTAGAATCAAATCTTTTTGAGGAGGTGGGGGCCGGAAAGGTCCCTGGTCTCTATGGAGAAGAAGTGGTATGTGATTCATACTTATTCCGGCTACGAGAATAAAGTAAAAGCTAACCTGGAGAAGCGTGTTGCTTCGATGAACATGCAGGATAAGATCTTCCGGATTCTTGTGCCTGTGGAAGATGAAGTAGAGATCAAAGGTGGTAAAAAGCGCGTCTCCAAGCGGAAGATCTTCCCTGGGTATGTTCTTGTGGAGATGATCTTGACTGATGATTCCTGGTATGTGGTCAGGAATACTCCTGGAGTAACCGGTTTTGTGGGTTCTGGAAATAAGCCGATTCCTCTACAACCTAGCGAGGTTCAGGCAATTATGAGGCAGATGGGCCTGGAAGAGGGTCGGACGCGGATTGACCTTGATCTGGGGGAAAGTGTGCGGGTGATCGCCGGGCCTTTTGAAAACTTTATCGGAACCGTGGATGAGATTTATCCCGAAAAGAACAAGGTGAAAGTTCTCGTTTCCATGTTTGGACGGGAGACCCCTGTGGAATTGGACTTCAGCCAGGTGGAAAAACTTGATTAAAAAATTTTGAGGAAGGGAAGAGTGAAAGCAGTGGCCAAGAAGGTAGTTGCAGTCGTCAAATTACACGTTCCTGCTGGCAAAGCTACCCCTGCGCCTCCGGTTGGCTCTGCACTCGGTCCCCATGGAGTCAACATTATGGCTTTTTGTAAGGAGTTCAATGAGCGCACCGCCGGGGATGCAGGGATGATCATTCCCGTTGAAGTAACGATCTACCAAGATCGTTCATTCAGTTTTATCTGCAAGACTCCCCCTGCTTCGATTCTTCTGAAGAAGGCTGCAGGGATTGAGTCTGGCTCGGGTGAACCTAACAGGAAGAAAGTCGGCAAAGTGCCGCGCTCGAAGATCCGGGAAATTGCCGAGATCAAGATGCGGGATTTAAATACAACTGATATCGAGGCAGCTATGAGAATGATTGAAGGCACAGCCCGGAGCATGGGGATTGAGGTAGTTGACTAGAGGTTTGTGGGAGGATTGTTCCGTAAGCACCACAGAGGAGGTTGTTGTAGATGCCCAAGAGAGGGAAGAAATATCTTAATGCGCTCGAGAAGATCGACCGCACCATTCTTTACGAGCCGAGAGAAGCCCTGCGCCTCGTAAAAGAGATTGCCTCGGCAAACTTCGACGAAACAGTAGAAGTAGCGGTCAGGCTGGGGATTGACCCCAGGCATGCCGATCAACAGGTGCGCGGAGCTGTTGTGCTTCCTCATGGTACTGGGAAAACGCGCAAAGTGCTGGTTTTTGCCAAGGGAGAGAAGGCTCGTGAAGCCGAGGAAGCAGGTGCCGACTATGTTGGTGCGGAAGAGTTAGTTGAGAAGATTCAGGGGGGCTGGCTTGATTTTGAGGTAGCCGTAGCGACCCCGGACATGATGGGTATTGTGGGGAAACTGGGAAGGATTCTTGGCCCCCGCGGTCTGATGCCGAACCCGAAAACAGGGACAGTAACTTTTGATATTGAAAAGGCAGTGAAGGAAATCAAATCGGGAAAAATCGAGTATCGTGCTGATAAGACGGGGATTGTCCACGCTCCTATTGGGAAGGTTTCCTTCCCTTTGGAACACCTGGTGGAGAACTTCACTACCTTGATGGAGGCGATCATCAAAGCCCGGCCGGCAACTACTCGTGGCCAGTATTTGAAGAGTGTGACTGTTTCTTCGACAATGGGCCCTGGAATTAAGATTAATCCTCAAAAGGTCGTGGCTTAAGCTTGACTTCGCCGTCTATTTTTGTTATCCTTGAGCATGACCGTAGACAGTAGGTGCTGTTCGGCTTAAAGGCGCAAGCCGCCTACCGAGGTCAGAGGGAAAAAGAGGCGCGGCACACTTGAAAGTGGGAAAGTTATGCCCTCTGCTGTCTGCGGAGGGCTTTGATTTTTATGCCGGAAGGGGGGGCAGGAGTGTCTAGGCTTGAGGAGAAGAAGAAAGTCGTTGCTGAAATTGAAGAAAAGCTAAAATCAGCGAAATCAGCCATTTTTGCTGACTACCGGGGCTTGAATGTTGCCGAGGCCACACAGCTCCGCAGGAAGTTCAAAGAGGCAGGTGCAGAGTTTCGAGTTGTTAAAAACACTCTGACGCGCATAGCTGCCAGCAGAAGTGGGATTGAGGGACTCGATGAATTCCTCTTTGGTCCGACAGCGATCATCTTTGGGTTTGAGGATCCTGTCATTCCCGCGAAGATCCTTGTCCAATTTATCAAAGAAAACCAGAAGCTGGAGATCAAGGGCGGGCTTGTAGAGGGTAAGGTAGTTAAAGCTGCCCAGGTAAGGTCCCTTGCGGATCTCCCCAGCAAAGAGGTCCTTATTTCTCGGGTAATTGGAGGACTCCAGGCACCAATTGCCGGTCTGCAGTTTGTCCTCAAGGGACCTCTGCAGAAGTTGGTTTATGCTTTGCGGGCCATTGAAGAGCAGAAGGCAAAAGGATAATCAAATTAATTATTATTTTCTTGAGGAGGCGTTTGGGGAATGAGTAAGGTGGCAGAGATCATTGAGGCTGTAAAGAACATGACTGTTCTTGAGCTTGCTGAATTGGTGAAGGCTTTAGAAGAAGAGTTTGGTGTATCTGCGGCAGCGCCTGTGGCTGTTGCTGCCGGGCCAGCACCGGCAGCCGCGGAAGAAGCTCCTGCAGCCGAGGAGAAAACGGAATTTGATGTGATCTTGAAGGCTGCGGGAGACAAGAAGGTCAATGTGATCAAAGTTGTCCGCGAGATCACCGGTCTGGGACTGAAGGACGCTAAGGAACTCGTGGACAGCGCACCAAAGCCGGTGAAGGAAAAGGTCAGCAAGGAAGAAGCAGAGGCCATCAAGAAGAAGCTGGAAGAGGCTGGTGCAGAAGTCGAGGTGAAGTAGTTGTTGAATTCGGGGGAGAAGTTGTTACCTTGAAGATTTTTCTGCCGGGGAAGGGTTCCCCGGCAGATTTTTTGAAAATTAGGTGTGTTACCACTTCACAGATGGATTTGACAATACTTCCAGCGGTTTACCCTGGATGCGCAATGCCTCAGTAGTTGATAGATAGCTTGGGATTTCTTGGCTAGAACCGGACTGAGCATGGCTAGCGCCAACACGTAAAAAGCGGCAAAAGACTGAAGCACTCCGTTTATTCCCGCTGCTGCCGCTGTACTGGCCACAATAACTGCGAACTCACCCCGCGCCATGATTGTTAGGGCCACGTTGGCGGCAGCTTGTCCTCGGTGGCCTGCGATGTGGGCGGCCAGGTAGCCGGAAATCAGGTTGCCAACCACGGTTACGGCAACTGCTGCTACGGTGATCCAGATAGCCCGGTTCAGCAGGTGGTAGTCGATGGACAATCCGAACCAAAAGAAGAACGCCGCCCCAAAGATGTCCCTAAAAGGAATCACGAGTTGCACCACACGCTTGGCCTGGGAAGTCTCGGCCAAAACGAACCCCAGTAGTAGAGCCCCGATGGCCTCGGCCAGGTGAAAGCTTTTCACCACCGCCGCGGTGACTAGGAGCAGAGTGAAAATGGTTACTACAAAAGCCTCTTCCCGGCGCAGGCTGAGCCACCGATCCAGGTGGTGGCTTAGGCGACGGGTGAAGAAGATAATGGCCAGGATAAGGGTGAAGGTGATGACAACCTTGATGGCCGTCAGCACGGGGGCTGATGTGTTGTTGGGATCTAGGTAGCTGAAAAGGAAGGACAGGTAAGCGGCCAGGAAGAAGTCTTCGTAAACCATAATGCCCAGGATCAGCTCGGTCTCCGGGTTGGCGATGCGTTTGAGGTCGACCAGGAGTTTGGTTACGATAGCACTACTGGAAATAGTGGTAATCCCTGCTACCACCAGTGTTTCTGGCCAGGAGCAGAATACCAGCCAGCCGAAAGCCAGACCACGCAAGAAGTTCAATCCAACGTAGATAGTGCCGCTCTTTACCAGAGTTAGACCGGTAGCGGTCAGGTGGCTCACAGGGAACTCCAGTCCTAGGTAAAATAGCAGAAAAAGCACTCCCAGGCGGGCCATCAATTCTATGAATTCGGTTTCTGCAATCAGGCGAAAATTCAGCGGTCCACACTGGGGGGCGTTGGGACCGGTCAGCATGCCTAACAGGATCAGGAAGGGAATGGAGGAAAACTTCAGTTTGTAGGCCAGGAGTGCACCAAGACAAATGAAAACGAAAGTCAGGCCCAAGTTGGTAAGCGGGTCATGGGGCACTGATTTTATGCACTCCCTCCGCGAACCATATCTTCAAACCGCTGGATGTTACCAACTGTGCCAGCCACGACCAGTGTCTGGCCGTGCTGGAAAACAAAACCAGGACCTGGGTTAATGGCGATGGTAGTTTTGTGCCCTTTGCCTTTGTCTTCGATAACAGCGATCACGTTGACACCGAGGTTTTTTCGCAGCCCTAGTTCGCCAATGCTCCGGCCGGCTACAGCGGAACCTTCTTTCACCTTGAGCCATTCGATGCGCAGATCGGAGATAGCCATTTCCAGTTTCTCCAGCAGGCGCGGTTGGTAGAAGGCTCCTTCGATGATCGACCCCACCTGCCGGGCTTCTTGGTCTGTGAGGGTTACGCTGGATAGAGGTTCTTCCTCATTGGGGTCAAAGAAGTAGAGCTCCCGCGACCCTTCATCATAGATCACTACAACTATCCGGTCGCCGCTTTCTAGCTTAATGTCATACTTCTTTCCCAAACCCGGTAGCTCCGCTTCTTTAATAATAGCCACGCTGGCACCCCCGCAGGTATATTGAGCAAATAAGGTTTTCTCCGGCTAGTATATCATGGTGTTGGTGAGAACAGCAAGATAAAAGCAGCACCTGAATCCTTTCCATTCCGGCCCTAAAGTTTTTCTTTTCCTCTTCGTGGAAAAGACCATGGATGGTATACTATTATGGTATACTATATCCAAAGATTTCTGCGTTTTTACATATAAACTTTGATGAAGGGAAAGAGGGGTATGAAAGAAATAGCAGAGCTAACCACCGAAAAAAGGAGGTCACAACTCCACCAGGATAGTGTCTACGAGGCTATCCGCAAGGCAATCTTGCGTGGCGAGTACTGTCCAGGACAGAAGCTTGTAGAGCGAAAGATTGCTGAGCATCTTGGGGTCAGCAGGACTCCTGTCCGGGAGGCCCTGCGGAAACTTGAACTTGAGGGCCTCGTCGAGCACATTCCTGGAAAGGGTGTGATTGTGGCTAAACTTTCCCCAAGAGAGGTTTGGGAGATTTATAACATTAGAGCAGTGCTCGAAGGGCTGGCAGCTCGCTTTGCTGCCCAGAACGTCACTCCAGAGCAGCTCGCGCATCTTGAAGAAATCGTGCGGGAAATGGAGGAAGCAGTGGAGACAAGGGATTCGGAGAAACTCTCGGGGCTCCACATGAAATTCCATGAAGCAATCTACGAAGCTGCCGGAAGTGCGCGCCTGCAGAGTATGCTTTCTTCGTTAGTTGATTACATCATGGCGTTTACCCGTGTAGGCTATGCTGTGCCCGGTCGGGTGCGGGAAGCTACTGAAGAGCACCGGGAGATTTTCGAGGCGATCAAGAGAAACAGCCCCCAGGAGGCTGAGCAATTAAGCCGCGAGCATGTGGAGCGCTCCTGTGATGCCTACTTTGTGCACCTTGCCCTCTCAGGAGAACAGGAAATGGAACAGTAGTTTGGGAGAGCACTTCTTGTGAGAACTGGAGAGTGCGGGGTCTGATCTGCTGGGAGGAATCTTTGGACCATGTCGGAAGCGAAATCATCAACTTCCACGAGCCCAGATTTTGACTGCTTAAAGCAGCTTCTGGGCTAGGCTGTGTTGCAAGGTAGGAAATCAGGAGTGTTTGAACTGGCTCGTTGCCCCAGTGCAGCAGGGCAACAGGGTACTATCTGAAAGGCGGCAATGGAGTATCGGTTCCGGATAAAGGCAGGGAAAGCCATACCGGCATTCCCTGCCTTTCTTTTTTCGATAAGGGCGGTATACCAGCTGAATTTCGCGTTGTTCTTGTCAGAACCTTTCCTGCTGGAAGCTGGGGATATTGTAAAGCGAGAGTGTAGTATGCCTTAAACTCAGGATTCTCTAGGGTTTTGGCCACCTCTAGGAGTGCCGGATTGCTTCTTGTGTGGGAAACTGCAGGTGGTGACTGCAGAGCAGCTTGGAGTACCACCGGTGCTCGCTGTTGCAGCTAACTCTTTGGGTGGAGTAACAGGAAAGATGATCTCTCTCCGGAGCATTGCGGTATGCGGTAGCCACCGCAGCTGCGGGGCTTGTGAGAAAGGGGAGCTTTTCCGGAGGATGGTTTTTCTACAGCCTGCTGGCGCTCTAGTTCCTCTACCGTGAAAGAGATGCAGTCGTCACGGTTGACTTCAGCAAACGGCTTACCAGGGAAGCTTTGCACTTTCTGGGTTTTTCCTTTTCGTGATGAGCCGCGCTGAGACTAGCAGGGCGACACAGTGGTGTGCAAAAAACGCGACCAGGACAGCCGTGTAAAATTTCAGTAGGTGCAAGCAGGAAGCTCAAGGAGACTTGGAAGAAAAAAGGAGGGCTCGCTCACCAAGATCATCATCCAAGTCGAACCCAAAGGAGAAACGAGGTCTCATAACAAAAGTTTATTGAACTTCCTCTTGATGGACATTTGGCCTTTTATGAGAAGACCCTTCTTTTTGCTCAAGGAGTGAGCAAGTTAATCACCGGATAGTGTCCGGTATCGTGTGTAAAAAGGAGTGGGTATAGAAGCGGAGAGGCCACCTTTCCTCTGGTAGGTGAAGATGTAGGAAACCAAGACATCATCAGAAGGGATGAAGGATGGCCCACTACCAGGTTACCGGAGACGACGAGGTTTTGCAGCAATTTGTTTTCCCGGGACAACAGTTTGGCCCGGCTGGTGGAGCGGGTTTTGAACCGGACCTTCGACGCCCAGGAGACCTTACGAGCGCATGGGGGAGAGCAAGGATACCGTAACGGCCACCGTGAAAAGCCTATAGTAACCAGGATTGGACGGTTTGTGTTGGAAGTGCCCTGGGTTAGATCCGGCGAATTTTCTACAGAGGTGTTTGAACGTTATCAGCAGAGCGAGCGGGCACTATTGGTTGCCCTTATGGAGATGGTCATCAGTGGGTGTCAGCGCGAAAGGTTAGGGCGGTGGTGGAAGAGCTGAAAACCTGTGCGGCACAGAGTTTTTCAAAGTCAACTGTATCTGAGCTCTGTAAACGACTTGACCCACCTGTCAAGGGTCTGGAATGAGCGGAACTTAAGCGAGTAAGGAGTATTCCTTCCTTCTGATGGATGCTTTAGTAATAGAGGTGCGGAGGGGTGGCAGGGCGCGATCTTAGAGCGTTCTTGTGGCCGTCGGCGTCAACCGGGAGGTCTACCACGAGGTTTTAGGACTGAGGATCAGGGATAGCGAGTTTGAGGATAGCTGGTCGGAGTTTTTCGCCTGGCTGAAAAGGCACGGGCTGAAGGGTCTTGATCTAGTGGTTTTCGGATGAGCACGGGGACTTGGTAAACACTATTATGACCCAGTTTCAAGGAGCAAGCTGGCAGAGTGTCAGACGCGTTTTGTCTGCAACATCTTAGAAGCGTGCCTAAGCCACTACAGAAGCATCCTCATACCAGGTTGAGAAACATTTTTGACACACTGGATACAGCTACGGCCAGGAAGCTCTTGGAGGGGGTAGTGCAGGAGTTCGAGGCTGTGGCACCCAAGGCAAAAGAACGGGCTTGGGACTGGTTTCGAAGATGCCATGGTGGTAATAGTGTTACGGTCAGGCGGCGGCTGCGTACGACCAATGGCATAAAACGCCTGAACCGGGAGATCTACCGGCGGGAGAGGATGATAGGTATCTTTCCCAACGAAGAGGCGGCGTTGAGACTGATTGATGCGGTGCTCATGGGGATAGATAAAGCCTGGACAACCGACCACCGGTACTTGGACATGACGGAGTACTGGATATGGAGGCAGGAGCCAGAACAGGCTGGAGCATTAATGTTGATGGCAATAGGACCACTAACTTTCAGGCAACGCTGGTAGCTCTGTTTTCAATGGGGGAATTTGGAGCTGTTTTTCTTGAGTTTAGCAAGGATAATGTTACAAATTGCTACAAGAGGGGCAGTAAGGACTCCGCTGTAAAGGGATTTCCCGAAAAGTCATTGATAAGGCATCGTAAGTGAGCAAACGGCCAATCAGTAAATCGCCAAACCCCAGGAGAAACTTTACTGCCTCCGCGGCCTGAATAGCCCCTATGACACCTGGTACTGCTCCCAAAATTCCTTCTTCATGTGTAGGAAGTTCCGACTCTAAGTCTCTGGGGAAAATACAGCGGAGGCAGGGACCGACTCCGGGCACTATTGTTGTCACTTGTCCAGCAAAAACCGAAACTCCTCCGTGAATAAATGGTTTTTGCAAATGGACACAGGTTTCATTGAGCAGAAAGCGAGTAGCAAAATTGTCAGTACAGTCAACAATGAGATCATATTGAGCAATTAACGATGCAGCGTTATTATCAGTTAAGCGCTCAGGAACAATTTCTACCTTTACGTCCGGATTCAGGGCTACTAGACTGTTCCTGGCTGACTCTACCTTAAGTTGCCCAATATCGCTGGTGCGGTACAAAATTTGGCGCTGCAGGTTGGATAGATCGACAGTGTCAGCGTCTACTACTCCCAATCGTCCTATTCCAGTGGCGGCAAGGTAGTAAGCAGATGCTGAACCTAGGCCACCGGCTCCTACCAACAAAACTGCAGACTGTAAAAGTTTGCTTTGTCCCTCAATTCCTATACCTGGGAGCAAAATATTTTTGTGGTACCTTATTTCTTGCTCTTGTGTTAGCTTTCTGAACATGTCAGACACCTCTTGAGGAAATATCAATGACTAGCCTTAGCAGTTTCCGTATCATTCCACCAAAAACTGCCTTTTGTGACATTTACCTTCCAAAAATCTGCCAAGCTGCTGCTTATTAATGTGAAGGTGTGTTTTTTTCTTCTTGTCTCCACTTCGATGGTGTTGGCCCCATTCGTTCGTTGGGATATGATTGTTTTGATTTCCCATTAACACCGAAAATTGAACACCCTAAATTTCCAGCGTAAACTACCCCCAAAGCTTGAACTTTGGGGACATAATAGAGGATGGTTAAGATGGCTAAAGTCGGATGCTCTGTGTAATCTCTATGTGCTTAGAGCAAAGATCGACTGGAAGGATGCCTTGTTTTTTGCCGATTTGCTGCGACTGGGAAGAGTCCTTGCGGCCGGGTTTTCCTGTGAACGGGCATCATTATCCAGACTCTATTGCTACATTATTGAAACCATCGTTGGTATTAGCTAGCCCTGTTTTAGCTACCTCAGTTATCGGCAAGACAGGTGATATTTCTTATTTCCCTAGTGTCCGGGCTCTTATGGCCCATGCCGGATCAGATGCTTCCATCAGAGCTTCAGAGGTTTGTGAAGGTACCCGTAACCGCATGTCTAAGAGCAGTTTTTCTCTGCTGAGAAACAGCCTGTGGTTGGCTGCTGTTTCAGCTCGGCGCTTTAATCCGGAATTGGGAACTTACTAAACTGTTATGTATGAGTTAAAGCACAGTTAGGGAAAGCGTTCAAGTGTTGCTACTGGAGCTGTTGCCAGACGACTTGTTCATTTGGTTTTTTTCTCTCTGGAGAAATAGCCGACTCTATGACCTGGATTATCAATAATGGTTTCCATCCAGTGGTAATGAGTGTTCAAGATCCTTATGTGATTTTTTCTTCCCAATAGGATTTTGGGCTTAGGGGCGGATGATAATTTTTACCTCCGCGCCTTTTTCGTTTGCGGCGCGCATGGCTTTTCCCCCTTGCTTTGTGGTAGATTTCTTCTGCTGGGT
>DAINRC010000049.1:1440-10789 GCA_036742135.1 Bacillota bacterium | reverse complement strand
CCGGGGCAGTCAACTGCCAGGTGTTGAGCCCGATCACAGGGATGCCCATCTTCAGAGCCAGAGCGATCTCAGAAAGAGTCCCGTAACCACCATAAATGGCGATCACGGCATCAGAAGAGCGGACAACAATGGTATTACGGGCCTCCCCCATCCCCGTAACTACGGCGACGGAGAGATAAGGATTGGCTTCCTTCCTGGTGGTTCCAGGGAGGATTCCAACGGCCAGCCCTCCTTCCTCCCACACTCCCTTGGCGGCAGCCTCCATCACCCCACCCCGACCACCACATACGAGGATCGCCCCTCTTTTAGCAATCTCCCTACCGACCCTTCTCGCCATTTCAAGAGTTTCTGGTAAAGCCTCGGCCGAGCCAATTACCCCAATGTAGACCTTTTGCTCCACCACCACTTCGAACCCCCTCGGCAATAGTTGTTTGATTCCTCAGACGATTGCCTCGACTGCCTTTTCCAGCTGCTTGAGGTTGCGGCACTCGAAGACCTGGTCGCAGTACTGAGCGTAAATGCTCATGATGCTGTCCTCCTTGTCCCACTGCTCCTGAGGTTGAGGATTGAACCAAAAGACCCTGCTGACGTGGTTCCTGATCTTCTCCAGAAATTTGCGGTCGTCAGGATAGCCGTTATTCCTGGCATCCCCCAAGATGATCACCGTGCTCTTCGGGGAAACGGTGGAAAGGTATTTATTCACAAACATGGCAAAGACCCTGCCGTAGTCGGAAAAACCGGAAAAGGCGAAATTAGCGTTGGCGAAAGCCTCATCAATCGCCTCTTCGACAGTGTTCCTCAGGAAGTAGTGGGTAACCTCATCGATGGCATCTATAAATTAGGAAGGAACGCACTGCTCGAAACTTATTCTGAATAGTGTAAACCAGTTGGAGCATGAACTCACTAAAAGCCGCCACGGACCCGGAAACATCGCAGAGGAGGAGGATTTCCGGCTTGCTGATGATCTTTTTTCGACACCTGAGGTGAAGGGGAATTCCTCCAGTGTTCATTGCCTTGCTAATCGTTCTCCTGAGATCGATCCTCCCGTGCCTCGCCTTTCGGTAGCGCCGGGCATATCTGCTGGCCAGCTTTCTGGCAAGTTTGGCAATCCGACGCTTGATCTCCTCAACCTCTACCTGGTAAATCTCCGGTTTGTCGAGGTGGTAGAACTCCATCTGCTCCGGGTTAAGGGAACCCAGGGTCTGCTCAATAACATCCACCCCGACCCGTTTCTCGAAAATCTCCAAAAGGATCTTTTTCATTGTTTCTTCAACATATTGGAGGCGCGCAATCAGCACCCCAGGATCCTCTGCGGCAGCTCGATAAAAGGCAATCTCCTTCAGTTGTCCTCCTCTCCTTCCAGAACAGCTCCCTAGTTTAAATTCCAGCCAACGCGAGCGTGGGATTCAAAACACCTGGCTTAAAAACCGCGAGCAGGAAAAAGGACCTCCAGGGCCTCATCCCAACCAATGCTTCTCTTAGCCTGCTCAATGAGGGCATCCATCCTCTTGAAGTCTTCCGGCTCGAGTTTGCCGAGATTGCGCACACCCATGTGGGCGAGTGCCCGCAGGAGGGGGTAATTGCCTTCGCGCACAGCCTTGACAAGGAGATGAGCGGGCGAACCAGGAGGCAGGTGCTCTCCCTCGGTGCCCATCCCCGCTCCGTCAGCGCTTTCCACCATTTCGATGTCCTTTCCACCCTCGGCCTGCCCAGCATCATCAGAATCAGCCGCCTTACTCTCCTTCGGCTTCTTATACTTGGACAGCGGCTGGTGGAAGTAAAGTTTGAAGAGATTGTTGAAAAGGGGGAGATCTTCCTGCTCGACAACGAGAATCGCTCTCAGGGCGTGATAAAAGTCATCATGATCGAAACCAACCTCGGCGACCGCTTTGAGGGAGTCAATAATCTGAGAAAAGGAAACCACGAGCCCGTGCTTTCGTAGGAGACGGCAGAACTCCAGAATCCTCTCTTCCATAACGACAGCCCTTCTTCCGCTTACTGGCCTGGTAGCAGAGAAGCTACCTTCTTCGCGGTCACCTTTTCGATGTCACTCTGATACTTCAGCAAGATCCCCAGGGTGCTTTCAACGGTTTCCTCATCAAGGGAGTCAACACCAAGGGCAAGCAGGGCCTGCGCCCAGTCGATGGTCTCGGCAATACTGGGCGCCTTTTTCAACTTCTGCTCCCGCAAATTTTGGACAAAACGGACGATCTGGCGGGCTAAAGCCTCTTTGATCCCAGGAACCTTGAGGCGAACGATCTCCAGTTCCCTTTCATATGAAGGATAGTCGAGGTAGAGATGGATACACCTCCTCTTGAGGGCATCACCAAAGTCGCGGAAGTTGTTGCTGGTAAGCACCACAGTGGGGATGTGCTTTGCCTTCACTGTTCCGAACTCCGGAATGCTCACCTGGTAGTCGGATAAGATCTCCAGAAGGAAGCTTTCAAACTCTTCGTCACTCTTGTCAACCTCGTCGATCAACAAGACCACAGGCCTCTCAGAAACGAGGGACTTCAGCAAAGGCCTGGCAAGGAGGAATTCCTCAGTGAAAATGTCCTGCTTGGCTTCGTCCCAGGTTTTTTGCTGCGCCTGATCGAGGTAAAGGCGCAGCAACTGCTTCTGGTAATTCCACTCATAAAGCGCCTTCGCCTCATCGAGACCTTCATAGCACTGAAGCCTGATCAGGGGGCTGTTGGTAGACTCAGCCAAAACGCGGGCAAGCTCCGTCTTCCCCACTCCCGCGGGCCCTTCCACCAGAAGGGGTTTCCGGAGCTTGAGAGCAAGGTAAACTACTGTGGCTACGGGGCGATCGACGATGTACCGGCACTCGGAGAACTTCTGCTGAAGCTCATCAATTGAGGAAAACACCAAGACCACACCTTTCCTAAAAGTCTATAGAAACTCGTATAGAAACTCGTTGGCGCTCATGGATTCGGCTACCCTTGTCTCGCTTGCGAGACTTTTTCGCTCCCGCTCTCCTTGATTACTTATTCGGCATTGTTCAACACTTCCCTTTTCCTGCCCCAAAAGAACGCTGGAATTGTTTGACACCAGAGGCAAGAGGTTCTATAATGAAGATAGAGGAAAAAGGAAAAATTATGGGGTAGGAACCACTGTCAACATTTCAAAAGGAGGTTGGTCGGATGAGTTTGATGAGATGGGATCCATGGCGGGAGCTGGCTTCTTTCCGGGAAGCGATTAATCGCCTCTTCGATGAAACCTTTAGCCGCCGCCTGCCGCTACCCAGTTGGGGCGAGTGGAAGCCTTCAATCGATGTCATCGACAAGGGCAACGAGATCGTGATCAGAGCTGACCTTCCCGGCTACAACCCTGATAATGTAGAGATCACTGTCCAGGAAAACAGTGTTCACATCCGCGGTGAAGTTACAGAAGAAAGGGAAGTAAAAGAAGGGGAGTATCAAGTGCGAGAACGCAGCTACGGCTCTTTCGCCAGGACGATTCCTCTTGCTGCTGCGATCAAACCAGAAGAGGCAAAAGCCACCTTCAAAAACGGAGTCCTGGAAGTAATCCTTCCTAAAGCTGAAGTTCCCAAAGGACGCAAGCTGCAGATTGAAACAGAGTGAGAGACTGAAACAGAAATAACTTGTTGGCAAGCTGAACTAAGAAGGGGTAGGTCTGAACGCAACCGAGAGTGGTTCCCTACCCCTTTTTTATAAACCGCACCAGGCTGGGGATTTTTCTTCCTTAGAGAGAAAGAGTGCCATTTGGTGTCTCCAAAAGCTTCAGGATGTGCTCTTCCTCACCTGTGAGGGCATTGATGTAAACCAGAAAAATGTCGTCATCAAGTTTAGTCTTAAACTCATACGTTAAGACTTCCTTCTGGCCCGAAGTTGGCACAACTGCCATTCTCTCAGCGAGCAGCTTCACCCTCGGGCTTAGTTTGGCGCGGGCCTCTTCCCAGGAGATGCGGGGCTCAGGAAGAGAGCGCTGGTGGTGGGAAATGAGATAACCCAGGGCATCGAACCCCACAATCTGGCCGCTGTCCAGGGCTACCTGAACCTTGACCAGGTCAGGATAGACGACGACACCTTTCTGCTTCCAAGCGAAAGAAACAGTAGCGACGTTTTCTTCTTTTAAGATATAGGTGGCCACCATGTCTTTAAGGCTGCGGCTTTCCAGAAAGGAATGCGCCTTTTCGCGGACCTGCTCGTTTGTCAGTTTGGAGGCGTTCACACTCCTGGGGTTGATCATGTAAACGACATGGCCACCTTTTTTGCTGACATCAACGGAGATGATCTCCCAGGGCTTCTCTCCAACGCGGAACTCGACACTGTAGGCAGGGATCTTGCCCCGCGTCTCCCCAGCAATGCGTGTCTCCCGGATTTTTGCACCTCTCAGGTCGATAAATTTGCGGGCAATCTCGACGGCCTGCTCCCTGGTAATCGTCTCACCAGTTAGCCCTCTTGGGGTGATCCTTTCGATGTGGTCGGAGAAAGGTCCATCGTAAACAAGCACAGGCAATTCCTGCAGTTGGGTATCGAGGCGGCGGAAGCTGTTATCTGCCGAACCAACAGCACCCTTGGGCAGCTCCTCGACGAATCCCCTTTTGACCTCGGTCCAGGTGAACCGCCCATCTGCAGCTTCACGCTCGATGCGAGCCAGTTCCTTCGTTAAAGTCTTCGCCGTTCTGTAAAGCTTCTCCATTGTCTCCCAGTCTTTCTCCGTAAGAGGCCGCCCTTTGTTGTTCTTGGCAAGAGTAAAAGAATAGTCCCCAACCTGGGTCAGAAACTTGGAAGTGCGGGCAAGGATGTTGTGAGACACGGGAATCTGGTTGAGGTTTTCCTGGGCAGAATTGGCGTTATACCAGAGGTCGGAAAAAATTGTGTCCATTTGCTCCGGGGAAGCACTCACAAGAGCCTTCGAGAGAAGCACCTCGACGTTCTTGGTGCGCTGGAGAGTCTCGTAGAAGGCGCGGTTGTACTTGTTCTGCAGAAGGGCTTCCGCCTGACTCCGGGCACGCATGTTGTTGAAGCCCCAGAACCCAGTGACCCCCCACAAAACAGCAAGAGCAATGATGGCAATAATCTGGCGTGACCACTTCACAAGCAACCACTCCTATCTGGCGAAAATGTGACGCCCGATTTGGGTAATGATCCTCCGGGTCCACATCCAGGGATTGACCGGTTTTGCCGGATTCCAGAAGTAAAGGGCACCGTAAGTGGGGTCCCATCCCGAAAGAGCAGCAATAGCAGCCCGAAGCGATTCCCTCGAAGGCGAAAAACGCCAGATTGTTCCCCGGGTCACTGACTCAAAAGCATAGGGCTGAAAGATCACTCCTGCGAGGGTATTAGGAAAGGAACTGCTGCGCATCCTGTTTAAAATAACAGCACCTACAGCGACCTTGCCGAGAAAAGGCTCTCCACCGGCTTCTCCCTGAATCACCCGTGCCAGCAGCCAGAGGTTATCCTTGTAAGAGGCAGGAGAAGCCTCGGCTGTCCTTACTGTCTCCGGAACACTTCTCACATGGCCTCCGAAATGGCAGAAAGAAGCACCAAAAATAGCGAAGAGCAACAAGCAACAGATGATCTTGTGGCAATTACGCAAGGGCAGAAAGCACCTCCCTGTTCTGCAAGAATTTAAGCATGTTGAAGCTATCTTTAGTTTGCAAGAAACGCTCCCTAATTATGCAAAAAGGGCAGTCCAGAGAAGACAAACGAAAAACAGAGGCGATAGCAAGACCGATTCAGGGAGGAAACGGCAGACTTTTATCGAAGTATTACCAAACAATGGAGTAAAGGCAGGGAGAACAAGGTGTCGGTGACCACATCGAAGCTGGCCACAGGCCTTTCCAGGATTAAGCTCTACGGGGAACTGGTGATGTTCAGCCACAGCCTGTTCGCCCTTCCTTTTGGCTTAATCGGGATGATCCTGGCTGCCAACGGGCTGCCGGAGTTCCGGGTTGTTTTCTGGATCCTGCTCGCCCTTCTGGGAGCAAGAAATGCGGCTAATGCGGTCAACAGGCTGATCGACTACGAGTTCGACGCCCGGAACCCTCGCACAGCCCACCGCCACCTGCCGCGCGGAGTGGTCAAGCCAGGCGAGGTGCTCGCCCTGAGTGTCGCCGGTTTTCTGCTGCTGATCATCGCTGCCTGGCAGCTTAATCCCCTGTGTTTTAAGCTTTCCCCGCTGGCGGTATTCATCCTGGTGGCTTATTCCTACACCAAAAGATTCACCTGGGCCTCCCACCTGGTGCTCGGCTTCGCCTGTGGGATCGCCCCAACTGCCTCCTGGCTGGCAGTCACCGGGAAGTTCGACCTGCCCCCTCTCCTGCTGACTGCCGCGGTGATGTGCTGGGTAGCAGGCTTCGACATCATCTACGCCACCCAGGACGTAGAATTCGACAGAAAAGAGGGCTTACAGGCAATCCCCGCCCGTTTTGGAACAAGGGCTGCCCTGCGGATCGCCAAGGTGCTGCACCTTACAGTGCTTGTTCTGCTGGCCCTGGTTCCCAGGTTTCTCGCCCACCCTCATGCCACACTGGGCCTCCCCTATTACTTGGGAATCCTCTGTGTGGCCGGGCTGCTCACCTGGGAGCACCTCCTGGTCAACCCGGAAGACCTGAAGAGGGTAACTACAGCAGCTTACACTGTTAACCAGATCATCGGGGTGACCATCTTTGTGTTCACCATCATTGATGTCTTTCTCTTCTAACCGAGAAACGGTGTGGCCCGCACTACCAGGGCCCGAAGAACGCAAGAAAGTGAGGGAACTTCATTGACGTCCAGCAATGCAGGTCAAATTGCTCCCGATCACCAAAGGGAGCACCAAGAAAATAAAGTCAAAAAGGTGGAACTGCTGGCACCTGTGGGCAAGTGGGATGTCCTCGAAGCAGTGATCAGCGCAGGTGCTGATGCCGTCTACCTCGGGGGCAAAAAATTCAACATGAGGCTGCACAGAAAGGACTACAATTTTACTGAAGAAGAACTGCGGGATGCGGTCAAGTTCGCCCACGAGCGTGGGGTCAAGGTCTACGTCACTGTGAACAACATGCTCACCAACTCCGAAACCGCTGAACTCCCAGACTACCTCACCTTCCTCGAAGAGATCGGCACTGATGCCTTGATCATCCAGGACCTAGGGGTTGTGCAACTTGTGAGGAAGCTGGGGCTGAAGATACCCCTGCACTCCAGCGTGATGATGAACGCCCACAGCAAAGAGGGCCTCGCCTTCCTTAAGGAGTTGGGAATCACCAGGGTGATCCTCGGTCGCGAATTGAGCCTTTCTGAGATCAAGCTGCTCCACAGCCAGGTGCCGATTGAACTGGAGTACTTCGTCCACGGTGACATGTGCTTTTGCCAAAGCGCCCAGTGCTACCACAGCGGGATGGTCTTCGGGAAGAGCAGCAACCGCGGGCGCTGCCTGAAACCCTGTAGGTGGCCGTACGAGTTCGTGGATAGGGAAACCGGAAAAGTTCTGGAAACAAAGGCACCTGGGCCCTACTTCTTGGCAGTCAAGGATATGTGCCTCCTGCCCTACCTGCCGGAGGTGATCGACGCCGGGATCTGTTCGCTCAAGGTCGAGGGAAGAATGCGCACTGCCGACTATTTGAAGCCGCTGATCAGCTTCTACAGGCGTGCCCTCGACAGGTTTTACGCTGATCCCGTAGGCTACACTTTCGACTGGGACGAGTTCCGGGAACTCCAGGAAAGGCGCGTGCGAGACCTTAGCCCAATGTTCGCCTTCGGCAATCCCGGGCCTGCCTCGATCGGCTACACCGGGGAAAGAGAGCCCCGCTTCTTCAGCCAGGCTGTCGAAGAACCCGTGATCAAAGAAAAAGACCTCAACAATAATCCCTTTCCGAAGGCTACCGCCAGCTGTTCCCGGAAGCCGCTACTGGCAGCCAAGGTCGGCTCCCTCGAAGCGGGACTCAAAGCCTTAGAAAGCGGAGTCGAGGTCCTCTACACCAGCGGCGAAAGCTTCCTCTGCCACCGCAGGCGCTGGCAGCTGGAAGACTACCGGGAGCTCGTAGCCAGGGGAAGAGAACTGGGAGCGAAGGTGATCATTGGCCTCCCCAGAATCACCATGCCTGGGGAAATGGAGAGGGTAAACCTGCTCCTGAGAGAGATAGAGAAAATAGAGCCTGACGGAATCCTTGTAACCAACCTGGGGACGATCTACGCCGCTGCCAAACTCACCGCACTCCCCCTCTACGCCGACTACTCCTCCAACATCGCCAACAAGGAAGCAGCAGAGCTTTTGGTCGAGTACCGCCTCGTCCAGGTGACCGTCCCCATCGAACTCTGCTATGAAGAATACCTGAACCTGCTCCAGGACTTCCCCGTGCAGGTGGAAGCAGTCGTCCACGGGACGCTTCCGGCGATGGTCAGCGACCACTGTCTGCCCGCAGCCCTCCTCGAAGGCACCACCAGATACCAGATATGCTCAGCACCATGTCGCAGGGCTTCGTTCGGTCTGCGCGACCGTGTCGGCCAGATCCACCCTGTGGAGATCGACTTCGACTGCCGCAACCACCTCTTCCTGGCCCATGAGCTCGCTCTCCTGCCCTACCTGGAAGCAGTAGCCAGCGCCGGGTTCCAGAGCCTGAGACTGGAGATCCCGACCTACAATCCCCAGGAGGTGCAGGAGGTCGTCGCGCTCTACAGAAAAAACCTCGACCAACTGGCAACAGATCCCAGCTACAGGTTCAGCAAAGAGGACTGGAAGCGGCTCCAGAAGGCGAGGAAAGCCACTTATGGGACCGGCCCCTACACCCACGGGGTCAAGGCTCCCGAGGGGTAAACCGAACTTTCATCAATCGGGGGTTGAAAATCGATGTCTGGAAAGTATCTCGGCCCAGAGGAAATCATCAAAAAGAAAAAGAAGTACATCATTCCCTGTCTCTACCACTTCTACCAGGAACCGATGCAGATCGTCAGGGGCGAAATGCAGTACCTCTACGACCATGAGGGGAAAAAGTACCTCGACTTCTTCTCCGGTGTCTCGGTGATCAACGCCGGCCACTGCCACCCGGAAATCACCAAGCGTATCTGCGAACAGGTGAAGACCCTGCAGCATGTCTGCAACATCTACCTGACTCAGCCGATCGTCGAACTTGCCGAAAAGCTCGCTGAGATCACCCCGGGCCGCCTGCAGAAAAGCTTCTTCTGCAACAGCGGGACCGAGGCCAACGAAGGGGCGGTCCTGCTGGCGAAGATCGCCACCAGGAGGAGCGAACTCCTCGCCCTCCAGGACGGGCTTTACGGGCGCACCTACCTGACGATGAGCCTCACCGGGCTCCGCTTCTGGCGCACCGATCCTCACCCCGCGGGGGGCATCTCTTTCGTCCCCAACGCCTACTGCTACCGGTGTCCCCTAAACTTAAGCTACC
>DAINRC010000049.1:0-1094 GCA_036742135.1 Bacillota bacterium | reverse complement strand
AAGTGGTTCGCCATCGAGCACTGGGGAGTTGAACCCGACATCATGACAATGGCGAAGGCGCTCGGGAACGGAGTCCCCATCGGGGTGTTCACCGCTCCGCCGGAGATCGCCGACACTTACACCAGACCCGGGGCTTCAACCCTTGGCGGCAACCCGGTCTCGATGGTCGCCGGCCTGGCCACCATCGAGGTGATCGAAAAGGAAAACCTGATCGCCAATGCCGCCAGTGTCGGGGCCTACCTCAAGGAGAGGCTCCTGGAGCTTCAAGAAAAACACCCGATCATCGGAGATGTGCGGGGGATCGGCTTGATGCTCGGTGCGGAACTCGTCAGGGAAGGGAAGGAACCGGCTGCTGCAGCAACCGATGCGGTCCTGGAAAAAATGAAGGACCGGGGAATCATCATCGGGAAGAACGGCCGTTACCGCAACGTCTTGGCCTTCCAGCCCCCTCTGGTGATCACCAAGGACAATGTTGACGAAGTCGTCAGCAACCTCGACGCCGTGCTCACCGAAGTGGAAAAAACATGCTAAGATCAGGAGGCAGAAAAAATGCTCGCGCTGGTAAACGGGAAAGTGCTGACAATGACCGGCCTTGTCTATGAAAAAGGAACGGTGATCGTGGACAAAGGAAAAATCGCTGCTGTCGGCCCAGACCTTATTCCCCCACCGCAGGCCCAGGTGATCGACGTTTCCGGAAAGTTTGTCCTCCCTGGGCTCATCGATGCCCACACCCACGTGGGGATCAAGGAGGAAATCCACAGCATCGAAGGTGATGACCTCAACGAAATCTCCGACCCGGTGACCCCCCACCTGAGGGCGATCGATGCCATCTACCCCGGAGACGAGGCCTTCCGCGATGCCCTCAGGGGTGGGGTAACCACGGTGATGACCGGCCCCGGCAGCGCCAATGTTATCGGCGGCCAGAGCCTGGTGATGAAAACCCACACCAGGATCATCGATCACAGTGTGCTCAAGAACCCCGTGGGGATCAAAGTAGCCCTCGGAGAAAACCCGAAGCGGGTCTACAAAGAGCAAAAAAAAGCCCCGATGACCAGGATGGCCACCGCTGCCCTGCTCCGGGAGGCACTCACAGC
>DAINRC010000048.1:0-11477 GCA_036742135.1 Bacillota bacterium | reverse complement strand
GTTACTGCTACTGGGAACATCCATGTATTAGGAAAAGAGCATTTCCCCTTCCTCAAAGATGGAGTGATTTTAGCCAATGCTGGGCACTTCGATGTGGAGATCGACATCCCGGCGCTGGCGGAAATGGCTAAACAGCGGCACTTTGTCAAGGAGAATGTAGAGGAGTTTGTTCTTGGTGATGGCCGGAGGATCTACCTTTTGGCAGAGGGCAGGCTGGTTAACCTGGCTTGTGGTGAGGGCCATCCTGTGGAGGTGATGGACCTCAGTTTTGCCAATCAGGCGCTTTCTGTAGCTTGGCTCGTGCAGCAGAAAGGGCGGCTGAAGCCAGGGGTCTACAAAGTTCCCCAAGAGATCGATGAAAGAGTTGCTCGCCTCAAGCTGGCTGCCCTCGGTGTCAACTTGGAAGAGCTCACCGATGAGCAGAAGGCCTACCTTTCTTCCTGGGAACTCGGCACTTGAGCTACATAGTGGGAGAAGACGTTTGCCTGTGGTATAATCATCTTGTAAAATTGGGGTCTTCAATTGGGGGTAGGGTTGTGGTAAAGCTTCAGGAATTGATTTCTGAGGATCAGTTGAAGGCGAAGGTGCGGGAGCTTGCTGAGGTCATCAGCAAGGATTATGCAGGAAAAGAGCTGTTGGTTATCGGTGTTCTGCGGGGCGCTTTTATTTTTATGGCAGACCTGGTAAGGGAATTGAAGGTTCCGGTAACAGTTGATTTTATTGCTGTCTCCAGTTACGGAGATGCCACTGAGACCTCAGGTATTGTCAGGATCTTAAAAGACCTTGATGAAAACATTGAAGGGCGGCATGTGTTGCTCGTTGAGGACATCATTGACACTGGCCTCACCTTGAGGTATCTCTACGAATACCTGCAGGCCCGGGGCCCTGCCAGCTTGCGGGTTTGCACACTTCTGGACAAGCCCGAAAGGCGCAAGGTGGAGTTCCAGCCCGACTACAACGGCTTTACTATACCTGATTATTTCGTTGTCGGCTATGGCCTTGATTGCGGTCAACGCTACCGTAATCTCAAGGGAATTTACGTCTTTTATCCTGAAGCTCAGCCTGAGGTTACTGATGCTTGCTCTTGTTCGAAAGAAGGGGTTCCCAGGTGCTAGGGGTAAGGGACCTGGTTCTGATCGTTGATTTCGGGGGCCAGTATACCCAGTTGATCGCCCGCAGGGTGCGGGAAGCAAAGGTCTACTGCGAAATTATTCCCTATGCTACCCCTTTGTCTGAGATCAAGGACCGTAACCCGAAGGGGCTGATCCTGTCTGGCGGGCCTGCAAGTGTTTATCTCCCGGATGCCCCGAGGTGTGACCCTGGTTTGCTTCAGGGTGAGTTGCCTGTTCTGGGGATTTGCTATGGGATGCAGTTGATGGCCTATCTCCTTGGGGGCCGGGTCAAGCGGGGAGAGAAGAGCGAGTACGGTCTTGCCTGGTTGCAGGTAGTTGATCGTGAAGACCCGCTTTTCCGGGGGCTCCCGACGAAGATGCAGGTCTGGATGAGTCATGGTGATCTGGTAGAAGAGGTTCCTCCGGGTTTTTCTGTAGTTGCTTCCACCCCTGATACTCCGGTTGCTGCGATGGCTAACCACAGGCATCGCCTTTACGGAGTGCAGTTCCACCCTGAGGTGCACCACACTCCTAGGGGCAAAGAGATCCTCGAACACTTCCTTTACGATGTCTGCGGCTGCAAGGGGGACTGGACACCGCAATCATTCATCGAGGAGCAGGTGCAGGAGATCCGCCAAACAGTTGGCCGGGCTCGGGTCATCGGTGCCTTGAGCGGAGGGGTTGACTCTGCGGTTGCGGCCACCCTGGTGCACCGCGCTGTGGGTGACCAGCTCACCTGTATTTTTGTTGATCACGGCCTTCTCCGCAAAGGTGAAAGGGAGCAAGTGGAAAACTTTTTCAGGGAGAAGATCGGGCTCAGCCTGGTAACTGTTGACTCCAGTAAGCGCTTTTTGAGCAAGCTCAAAGGGGTTACCGATCCTGAGCAAAAGCGCCGTATCATCGGCCACGAATTTATTCGTGTTTTTGAGGAAGAGGCTGCTAGGCTAGGAGAGGCGGAATTTCTTCTCCAAGGCACGCTTTACCCTGATGTCATTGAGTCAGGAAGTGAAACTGCTGCAGTGATCAAGACCCACCACAATGTTGGTGGGCTTCCTCAAAACCTCAAGTTTCGGCTCCTTGAGCCGTTGCGCTGGCTTTTCAAAGATGAGGTGAGGAGAGTAGGTTTGGAACTTGGTCTCCCTGAGGAGCTCGTCTGGCGTCAGCCGTTTCCAGGTCCAGGACTGGCAGTGAGGATCCTGGGAGAGGTTACTGAAGAGAAGCTGGAGATCGTCAGAGAGGCTGACTGGATTGTCAGGGAAGAGGTTACCCGCGCTGGCCTTGACCGACAGATCTGGCAATTTTTTGCGGTTTTACTGCCGGTAAGAAGTGTTGGGGTGATGGGTGATCAGCGGACCTATGCCCATCCGGTGGTTGTCAGGGCGGTGACCAGTGAGGATGCCATGACTGCTGATTGGGCGAGATTACCCCATGACCTCCTTGCCCGGATTTCGACGAGAATCGTCAATGAGGTTGCTGGGGTTAACCGGGTCCTCTACGATATCACCTCAAAGCCGCCAGCGACCATTGAATGGGAGTAGCCTGAAAGGGGTGCAAAAGAACAAGTGGCAGATGATAAAATTCGTGTGGGCATTGTTCTTGGCAGTGACTCTGATTTCCAGGTGATGCAAGAGGCCGTCCGGGTTCTTCAGGAATTCGAAGTAGGCTGGGAGGTGGTAGTGGCTTCTGCCCACCGCAGCCCTCAGCGTGCTGCTGAGTACGCCCTCAACGCCGAGGAACGGGGGATAGAGGTGATCATCGCCGGCGCTGGGATGGCAGCTCACCTGCCCGGAGTGCTGGCTTCTTATACCTGCCTTCCAGTAATTGGGGTGCCTCTTCAGGGAAGTGCTCTTGGGGGTGTTGATGCTCTTTACTCCATCGTCCAGATGCCTCCTGGGGTGCCGGTGGCCACCGTGGCGATCAATGGTGCTCGCAATGCTGCTCTCCTGGCGGTCCAGATCCTGAGCCTGAAAGACGCGCGTTTGCGAAAGAAGTTTCGGGAATACAAGGAGAAGCTGACAGTAAGTGTTCTGGAAAAATCGAAGAAAGTTCAAGAACTTCTGGGTTCCTTGTGATGAAAACAGGCGATGAGTGAGGCCAGACGGGAAGGGGAAAGCCTGTCTGGATTTTTCGTTTCCAAGGAGGTTTGGTCTTGGTGATTGAAAGATACACCCTCCCAGAGATGAAAGAACTCTGGTCACCGCAAAATCGCTATCAAAAGTGGCTGGAGATCGAGATCCTGGCTTGTGAAGCTTGGGCAGAGCTAGGAAAGATACCCGCATCAGCAGTGGAGACGATCAAGAAGAAGGCCAGCTTTGACTTGCAGCGCATCGCCGAAATTGAAGAGGTGACCAAGCATGATGTCATTGCTTTCGTCAGTTGTGTTGCCGAGTCTGTTGGTGATGAAGGTAAGTTTCTTCACATGGGGCTGACTTCTTACGATGTCGTTGACACAGCCCTGTCCCTGCTGATGCGGGACGCCCTGGAAATCATTCTGGAAGCTTTGGAGAAGCTCTTGAAGTTGTTGCAAGAGAAGGCTCTGGCTTATAAAGACACCGTGATGATCGGTCGCACCCACGGGGTCCATGCGGAACCGATTACTCTCGGCCTCAAGTTTGCCCTATGGTATTGTGAACTGCAGCGTGCCCGCCAGCGCCTCGAGCGAGCTAAAGAGGTTATCAGTGTCGGCCGTCTTTCAGGAGCAGTAGGGACTTATGCCCATATCGACCCTTATGTGGAAGCATATGTATGCAGGAAACTGGGGCTGA
The DNA here is from genome assembly GCA_036742135.1 of Bacillota bacterium. Lineage (GTDB taxonomy): Bacteria > Bacillota > DSM-12270 > Thermacetogeniales > Thermacetogeniaceae > 50-218. The sequence goes on along the minus strand of DAINRC010000048.1, from coordinate 7,600 downwards.
AGCCTGCAAAGATCTCCACCCAGGTGCTCCAGCGTGACCGTCACGCTGAGTATCTCAACGCCCTAGCTGTTACTGCTGCCTCTTTAGAAAAGTTTGCTGTTGAGATCAGACACCTGCAGCGCACTGAGGTTCTCGAAGTGGAAGAGAGCTTTGCCCAGGGACAGAAGGGCTCTTCTGCCATGCCTCACAAGCGTAACCCAATCACCTGTGAGCGCCTCACTGGTTTGGCCCGGGTGGTGCGGGGGAACGCCTTGGCTGCCCTGGAGAACATTGCCCTGTGGCACGAGCGGGATATTTCCCATTCATCAGTAGAGCGCATCATTATTCCTGATAGCACCACCTTGCTCCACTACATGATCGTCAAATTTACAGAAATCCTTCAAGGATTGCAGGTATATCCGGCACGGATGGAGAAGAACCTCCAGCTGACGAAGGGTTTGATTTTCAGCCAGCGCTTGCTTCTGGCGCTTGTAGAAAAAGGGTTGTTGCGGGAAGAGGCTTATGCCCTGGTACAGCGTCTGGCACTTCAAGCCTGGCCAGAAGGGGATTTTCGGGATCTAGTGAAAGGTGACCCAGAAATCGGCAGCTACCTTTCTGCTGCGGAAATTGATGCTCTCTTTGATTACAGACCTTATTTGGAAAATGTTGACTACATTTTCTGGAAGGCTGGTTTGAGTGATCCTCCTGTGGCAAAGTGGGAACAAAAAGCTAGGGTGAGGCTGGTTTCTCCAAAAAGATCAGGGGAGAAAAGGGAGCTAGTTTACGAAGGAAAAGCCAAAAAGGTCTATAAGACTTCAGACCCTGACCTGTACCTGGTGGAGTTCAAGGACCAGGCAACAGCTTTTGACGGCATGAAGAAAGAGGAAATCCCAGGAAAAGGGAGGCTCAATAATCTAATCTCTGCTTACCTTTTTGCTCTCTTGGAGTGCGCCGGAGTTGCCACCCACTTCGTCAGTCTGGTCAGTGAAACGGAGATGCTGGTGCGGGCTGTAGAGGTTCTTCCTTTGGAGGTCATCGTCCGCAACTTGGTTGCTGGAAGTATGGCTAAGAGATTGGGGATGCCTGAAGGGAGAGAACTTTCTCGCCCGCTTGTTAGCTTTTGCTACAAGTCGGACCAACTTCATGACCCCTTGCTGACAGAGGAAGAAATCATTGCCTTGGAGCTGGTAACACCGGACCAGCTCACTGCTTTGAAGGAGATTTCTTTGAAGTGCAACCAAGTCCTTAGGACCTATTTCCAGAGCAAGGGGATTTTGCTTGTTGACTTCAAGCTAGAATTTGGTTTTGATCATCAGGGAGAACTCCTCCTTGTGGATGAGATTTCTCCCGACACCTGTAGATTGTGGGATCTGGAGACCGGTGAAAAACTAGACAAAGACCGCTTCCGGCGAGATCTGGGAGACCTTATTTCCGGTTACCAGAAGGTCTGGCAGAGGATGCAAGGAGGGGAAGGTTAATTGTTTCAAGCGCGGATCTTTGTGACCTTGAAAGAGGGTGTTCTTGACCCTCAGGGGGTTGCTGTCAAAGGTGCGCTTACCAGCCTCGGTTACCAGAGAGTCAATGATGTGCGTGTGGGCAAGTACATCGTTCTTTCCCTCGACCACAGCAACAGGGAAGATGCAGAGAAGGAAGTCCATGAGATGTGTCAGCGTTTGCTGGCTAACCCGGTGATCGAGGATTACTTTTTCGAGTTGCAGGAGGTTTCCTCATGAGGTTCGGGGTTGTGGTTTTTCCGGGTTCTAACTGTGACATGGACTGCTACCACGTGATTGACCAGGTTCTTGGTCATCCTGTTTCCTACATCTGGCACCAGGAGAAAGACCTCACGGGTTTCGACTGCATCATCTTGCCTGGCGGTTTTTCCTATGGAGACTATCTGCGAAGTGGAGCAATTGCCCGATTTTCGCCTGTAATGGGCGCAGTAGCCGAGTTTGCTGCTAAGGGCGGTCTTGTTCTAGGAATCTGCAACGGTTTTCAGATTCTTCTGGAGGCTGGTTTGCTTCCCGGAGCAATGATGCGCAACAACTGCCTGCAGTTTCGCTGCCAAAATGTTTACCTGAGGGTGGAAAACAACGAAACTCCTTTTACCAACATCTACCGCTCAGGAGAGGTCATTAAGATGCCTATTGCCCATGGTGAAGGTAATTACTACGCAGCTCCGGAAACCTTGGCTGAACTCGAAGCGAACCGCCAGATAGTATTCCGCTACTGCACTCCTGCAGGGGAAGTGACTCCTGAGGCTAACCCCAATGGATCCTGCAACAACATTGCTGCTGTTTGCAACAAGGAGAGAAACGTTTTGGGTCTGATGCCTCATCCCGAGCGCTGTGCGGAAGAGATTTTGGGGAACACTGATGGCAAGAAACTGTTCCTATCTATCCTTTCCTGGTGGGAAGGCCGGGATTGCGAGGAGGTGCTTGGTTGTGGCGGAGCATAAGTCTGTGTGGAAGGAAATGGGGCTGACCGCAGAAGAGTACCAGCGGATCTGCGAGCTTCTGGGACGAGAGCCCAACTATGTGGAAACAGGAATGTTTGCTGTGCTCTGGTCGGAGCACTGCGCCTATAAGAATTCCCGCCCTGTGTTGAAGCTTTTTCCCACCTCAGGACCGCAGGTTCTCCAGGGTCCTGGGGAAAACGCAGGTGTTGTGGATATTGGTGATGGTCAGGCTGTTGTCTTCAAGATCGAGAGCCACAACCACCCTTCGGCGATTGAGCCTTACCAGGGAGCAGCTACGGGAGTTGGGGGGATTGTCAGAGACATCTTCGCCATGGGAGCCCGCCCCATTGCTCTCCTCAATTCTCTGCGCTTCGGGACACTTGAAAGCCCCAGGGTCCGCTACCTTTTTGGCGGAGTTGTTTCTGGAATTGCCGATTACGGCAACTGTCTTGGAATTCCCAATGTTGGGGGAGAGGTCTATTTTCACCCGAGCTATGCTGATAACCCTCTGGTCAATGCCATGTGTGTCGGTCTTGTTGAACACCATCAGATCAAGCGCGGCCGTGCTGCTGGAGTAGGCAATCCGGTAATGCTTGTAGGTGCGCCGACAGGGAGGGATGGCATCCATGGTGCCACCTTTGCTTCTGAGGAGTTAAGTGAGGAAAGCGAGGAGCGCCGTCCTGCGGTCCAGGTTGGCGACCCGTTTATGGAAAAGCTCCTTATTGAGGCTTGCCTGGAAGTGATGCGGACAGGGTGTGTTGTTGGGGTCCAGGACCTTGGTGCCGCTGGTCTCACCAGCGCTTGTGCGGAGACCGCTGCTCGAGCGGGGACGGGCATCGAGATCGATGTTACTCTCGTCCCCAGACGGGAGGAAGGGATGACACCATATGAAGTGATGCTCTCCGAATCCCAGGAACGCATGTTGCTGATTCCTGAGCAGGGCAAAGAAGAGCTTGTGCAGCAGATTTTCCGCAAATGGGGCCTCAATGCTGTAGTTATTGGTAGGGTCACAGGGGACGGAATTTTCCGGGTTAAGGAAGGAGAAAATCTGGTTGCCGAGGTTCCTGTCAAGGCTCTCACAGAGGAGGCACCAGTTTATTATCGCACTCCCCAGGTCCCTGAATATTATGAAAAACTCCGCTACTGGCCTGTTGAACAGTTGCCTGTTCCTGAGGATTTCAACCAGGTTTTGCTGACGCTTCTGGAACACCCTAACATTGCCAGCAAGGAGTGGATTTACAGGCAGTACGACCACATGGTGCTGCTCAACACTGTGTTGCCGCCAGGTGGTGATGCTGCTGTGCTCCGGATCAAAGGCACGAAAAAAGGGATCGGCCTGACTACTGATGGCAACTCTCGTTACTGCTACCTCGATCCCTACTTGGGAGGAATGATCGCTGTTGCCGAAGCCGCAAGGAACCTCTCCTGCGTTGGAGCCAAGCCGCTGGGTCTTACTGACTGCCTGAATTTCGGGAATCCGGAGAAACCGGAAATTTTTTGGCAGTTCCAGGAAGTCGTCAAAGGGATGAGCGAGGCCTGCAAGGTTTTGGAGATTCCTGTTGTCAGCGGTAATGTCAGTTTCTACAATGAAACTGAGGGCACCGCTGTTTATCCAACACCTGTTGTCGGCATGGTTGGCCTTTTGCCTGATGTCACCAGCTGTTGCTCTTCAGGGTTTAAGGACCCTGGTGACCACATTCTGCTTCTGGGACCTGTGACTGGTTCTCTGGGAGCCAGTGAGTACCTGGCAGTAATCCACGGCTGCGAAGCAGGGCCTGTTCCGGAAATTGACATCTTTCAGGAGAAGGCAGTGCAGGAGTGCTGCCGCCGGTTGATCAGCTACGGCCTGGTAAAATCAGCACATGACTGTTCGGAAGGGGGTCTTGCTGTCGCTCTTGCTGAGTGCTGTATTGCTGGAGGCATCGGTGCTAAACTGGAGCTGGCGATTGAGGGGCGGGAGGACGCCTTTCTCTTTGGGGAGACGCAGTCACGCATTGTTATCACCTGCGTTCCCCGGCATCTGGAAAAAATCCAGGAAGTGGCCGCTAGTTTCGGTGTGCCTCTGCACCTTCTGGGAAGAGTAGGCGGAAAGCGGCTTCTCATCCGGGATCTTCAGGGGAGGGTATTGATAGATCTGCTGGTGAAGGAGATGGAAGAAAAGTGGAGAGGGAGTCTTTCAAAAGCGTTGGGCTGAAAGATAAACCCCGTGAGGCTTGTGGTGTTTTTGGGATCTACGGGCCGGGGTTGGATGTTTCTCGGATTACTTATTATGGCCTTTATGCCCTCCAGCACCGAGGTCAGGAAAGTGCCGGAATTGCTGTCAGTGATGGCTGCAAAATCAGGTGTCAGCGGGGAATGGGTTTAGTCAGCGAGGTTTTCCATGAGGAAGGCTTAAAAAAGCTTGCTGGCTACCTGGCAGTAGGGCATGTTCGTTACTCCACTGCTGGGGAGAGCACCATTGAGAATGCTCAGCCTCTTGTTTTTCATTCCCGACAGGGAATGATTGCCCTTGCTCACAACGGAAACTTGACCAATTACGAAGAACTTCGCAGGAAACTGGCGGAAAAGGGCGTTGTTTTCCAAACCGACTCTGACAGTGAGCTGTTTGTCTGCATCCTTGCCCAGGCCAGCAGCGATAACCTGATCGAAGGGATCCTCAAGACAATGGATGAGGTTCGGGGAGCGTATTCACTGATCATCATGACCGAGAAGCAGCTATACGGGATTAGAGATCCCTTCGGTGTGCGTCCTTTGTGCCTTGGCCGGCTGGATGGGGGATATGTTCTCGCTTCCGAATCCTGTGCCCTTGATACCATTGGAGCGCAGTTTATCCGTGACCTGGAACCTGGGGAAGTGGTTGTCATTGACGAAAATGGAATTACCGCCTTTAAACAGCTTTCTCCTTCCAGACGTGCCTTGTGTATCTTCGAGTTTGTTTACTTTGCTCGACCGGACAGTGTCATTGATGGTCTTAATGTTCAAAGAGCACGGCTGGCTCTGGGCAGGGAGCTTGCCCGCGAGTATCCCCTTGATGCCGATTTGGTGATCCCGGTACCTGATTCCGGCACGAGTGCTGCTCTTGCTTATGCCAGTGCGAGGGGGCTCCCTTTTTTTGAGGGATTAATCAAGAACAGGTATGTTGGCCGGACGTTTATCAAGCCTGACCAGGCGATGCGTGACCTTGGGGTGCGCCTGAAGTTGAACCCTGTCAGAGAGGTTCTGGAAGGGAAAAAAGTGGTGATGATTGATGACTCTATTGTCCGGGGGACGACCTCGCGGAAGATCGTCCAGATGATCCGTGATGCCGGGGCAAGAGAGGTGCATCTCCTGGTCAGTTCACCTCCTATACTTTACCCGTGTTACTACGGGATTGATACCTCCAGAAGGGGAGAACTGATTGCTGCTACCCACGACCTGTCTGAGATCAAGGAAATGCTCGGAGCTGATAGCCTTAACTACCTGAGCCTTGATGGTCTTTTTGCGGCGATGGCACCACTTACTCCTCAGGATTTCTGTGTTGCCTGCTTCAATGGGCTTTACCCTATTGAGGTTCCTCTTTGCCAAAAAGAGAGTAATTTTTGAAAAGGGAGTTTGATGTGATGGTTGAGAAAAGAGGTGGCCGAGGCTCTGCTTACAGAGAAGCCGGTGTCGACATAGATGCTGGAAACAGGGCTGTCCAGCTTTTCAAGAAACACGCTGCCAGCACCTGGGGTCGAGATGTTCTTGCGGGTATCGGAGGTTTTGCCGGCCTCTATGCTTTTGATTGCCAAAACTACAAGTCACCTGTGCTTGTTACTGGTGCTGATGGTGTAGGCACCAAACTGAAGATCGCCCAGATGATGCAGAAACACGACACTGTAGGCATTGATTTAGTGGCGATGTGTGTCAACGATATCCTCGTTTATGGTGCCAAACCATTATTTTTTCTAGATTATTTTGCCTGTGGAAAACTAGAACCCGAGCAGGCAGCAGCAGTTGTCTCCGGAGTTGCTGCAGGCTGTCGTCAGGCTGGTTGTGCCCTAATCGGTGGTGAGACCGCAGAAATGCCCGGCTTCTACCAGGATGGAGAATACGACCTGGCAGGTTTTGTGGTCGGTGTTGTTGAAAGAGAGGAGATATGGGATGGCAGAGATGTTTCTGCTGGAGACCTGGTTATTGGGCTTGCCTCCTCGGGACTGCATAGCAACGGCTACAGCCTCGTGCGGCACCTCTTTTTCGAGAAGGCAGGCTACCAACTGGAAACCTTTTTCCCGGATTTGGGGAAAACTCTTGGTGAGGAGTTATTGACCCCAACGCGGATCTACGTCAAAAGTGTTCTCCAGACTAAGGAAAGGTTCGGGAAGAAAGCAATTAAGGCAGCTGCTCACATTACCGGTGGTGGGCTTGTGGAGAACATCCCGCGGGTGTTACCTTCGGGACTCGGCGTTGTTGTGAGACAAAGAAACTGGCCAGTGCCTCCGGTCTTCAGGCTGATCCAGAGCACCGGTAGCGTTTCTCCAGAGGAGATGTTCAGGGTTTTCAACATGGGCATTGGCTTCGTGATTATTGTTAATCCGGCAGATGCTGAGAAAATCGCCAGTTTCCTTGAGGATTTAGGAGAGAGGGTTTATTTTATTGGAGAGGTAGAACCTGGTTCTGGGGTTAGGATCGAGTAGATGTGTGAATTGTGCTGCTGAGGAAAAGCTTTTAGTTAAGCTGTTTTCATAAGGAGAGGATCGTCCTTGATGCGGATTGCTGTTCTCGCTTCTGGAAGGGGAACAAACCTCCAGGCAATTCTTGATGCCATTGAGGCAAAAGCCCTCCAGGCCCGTGTTGTTGCGGTTTTTAGTGACCGGCGCCAACCCCTGGCCTTCGAAAGAGCGCGCCAGAGGGGGATTCCGACAGTTTTTATCGACCCTTCTCTTTTCCCAGACCGTCGGGAATACGATGCTGCCCTCGCTCAAAGGGTTAAATCTTTTTCCGTAGATGTAGTTGCCCTCGCCGGGTTCATGAGGGTTTTGACACCTGAGTTTTTGCGAGAGTTCCCCAACAGAGTGCTCAACATCCACCCTTCTTTGCTACCGGCATTTCCTGGGCTTGAAGCCCAAAGGCAGGCCTGGGAATATGGGGTTCGTTTCAGTGGTTGCACAGTCCACTTTGTTGATCAAGGGGTTGATACTGGCC
>DAINRC010000047.1:0-11638 GCA_036742135.1 Bacillota bacterium | reverse complement strand
GGTATCTTGCATTGATCCTGCTGGTATCTTTACTGGTCGCTGGTGGGGCTGGCATTTTTGTGGGAGTTGTCCTGGCCAGAAGGCTCACAGCACCTCTGTGTGAGATGACTGAGGCTGTTGAGGATATGGCCTCGGGAAACCTTGAGCGTAGGGTCTACTACCACGAAGATGATGTTATCGGGAAGCTCGCCAGGTCTTTTAATCGGATGGCCGATACTCTTGCCGCAAAAATAAAAGAATTATCAGAGGTTACCAGTCGTCTCAAAACAGTGCTTAATACGACTGTAAACGGTCTTCTGCTTGTTGATGAGGAGGGAAGGGTGGAATACATCAACCCTGCTTTGATTCAGTTGTTCCGATTAAAAACTGGAGTCTCTTATCTCGGTCGTCACTACCTTGAGGTTACAGGCTGTTATGAGCTGGCTACTGTTGTGGATGAGGTGACATCGCGCAAGAATCCTTTTTCTTGTGAGCTTACTGTGTATGGCTTGGGGGGGGAACGAGTTCTGGAAGTAAGTGGTGTTCCTGTGATTGAGGGAAAAGGGGTTCTAAGAGGGGTTTTACTAATTTTTAATGATGTTACTCAACTGAAGCGCTTGGAGAGGATGAGAAAAGACTTTGTTGCTAATGTATCTCATGAACTCAAAACTCCACTGGCTGTTCTTAGGGGTTGTGCAGAGACAGTTTTAAGTGAAGTAGGAAACCCCGAGGTTGTCCGCGAGTTTACAGAAATCATTCATGTTGAGGCTCAGCGAATGGAAAAAATCGTTAGAAACCTGATAGAGCTTTCTCGGCTGGAGACAGGAAAGGTTGATTTGAAAAAGGAGATTCTTAGCCTCGCCGATATTGCTGAAGAAGCGGTAAGCTTGCTCAAAAAGCAGGGAAGTGAGTTTACCTTTACCTTAAACGGGGACGAGATGCTGCCAGTAGACCGCGAGCTTATGCTGGAAGTTTTCCTCAACTTGTTTGATAATGCAATTAAGTATTCTCAGCATCCCGCGTGGATTGGGGTTAATATTGAAAGGGTTGGGGATATGGTTCACGTTGAGGTGAGAGACAAGGGGATAGGCATTCCCGAGGCTGACCTTGAGCGTGTGTTTGAGCGGTTTTATCGGGTAGATAGGGTTCGTAGCCGGAAAACAGGTGGGTCTGGATTGGGTCTTTCTATTGTTAAACACATCATCGAGCTGCACGGTGGAAAGATAGGTGTGAAAAGCGCACTTGGAAAGGGTAGTGTTTTTTATTTTACCCTACCGGTTAACGCCAGATAATTGGGTTCAGTTAGCCTGCTCAATCCTCCTTCAAGCTACTTTGGGATAATCTCCTGCTTTCCTTTGTCCCTCTTGACCTCCAACCGGATTTCCCTATACGGACATATCTTTTTTGGGATTAGTCCTTTCTTTCAATGTTCTCTTTTACTTCGTGGAGATGCAAGATTATTAAATTGGGTTTGTTATCAAAAATTATCCCTATTTTAACCCGGAACTAACCAGACCTTATCTAGTTTGTAAATGAATGTATTTAGAATTGCTAATTGAAAACGCACAGGCTGTAAGGAGGAAAATTTTTATGCGGATTAAAGGTTTCGGGATTGATGCTGGTGTTGCTGACTTGAGTGATGATTTCAGTGAGCTTTCTAGGGCTCTAGAGCATTATGCTGCCCTTGGGTTTGATTATGTGGAAATTCCTCTACATGGAGTTGGGGTAATGGTAGGGGGACAGCTGCTTCCTTCGCGGTTTGAAAAACTCTGCCTAGTGCTTGCTCAGTTCCCTTTACGCTACACTGTTCATGCACCTCATTTCTTGAATCTGATGGACTTGGAAAACCTGTGTTTACAGAAACAGGTGTTTCTGGAGTGCCTGAGGTTTGCTGCATCAATCGGTGCAGAGGTGATGGTTTACCACGCTGGCAGGTTTCTGCCTGAGGAGTTCTTTTATATGTCCAAGGGATGGCACCTTCTCAGCCCTGGCCTCAGGGAAGAAATGTGCTGTAAAGAGAGGGAAGCCCTGCAAGAGGTAGCTAAAGAAGCAGAGCGTTTAGGGGTTACAATAGGCATCGAGAACATGCGGCCGTTTCTAGATGGTAGCCTCTATTCTTATGGTGAACACCTTTCTTTGCTTGTGGAGCAGGTGAAAGCAGTTAACCATCCACAGGTGGGTATAACTCTCGATGTTGGCCATGCGTATCTAGCCGCTCAGTACTATCATTTTGATTTTCTAGAGACAATAGCCTTAGCTGCTCCTTATGTTCGACACATTCATCTTCACGACAATTTTGGCCGTGTTTCTGGGTACTTGGAAACAAACCAAGGGGAGCTGTTGGCTGCTGGTCGGGGAGATCTACATCTTCCTGTTGGTTTAGGAAAAATCCCATTTACTGGAGTTTTTGGTATTCTGGAGAAGCACGGATTTGAAGGTGTAGTTATCCACGAAATTCGCACTTACTGCCAAGAGTGGTTAGGAATTGCTCTAAATCAGGGTAGAAGACTTATTGGCCAGCTGGAGGTTGCTGGCTAGGAAGATTATGGTTCCTAATGGGGGAAGGTGGCCCTCTTTCTTGTGGGCTTCTTAATCTGTTGCAAACTTGCATAGCCTGGTCGATAGGGGGTGGTGGAGATTCGTCCTTTTACTGGCACTTAGTCGTCTGAGTTGTTTGTTACTTCATTTTTAAAAAAACAGGGGTTTGTTTTTACTTAATTTTTACTTTAAGGAGATTATAATGTAATCGCTGTGTAGCGCGAGAAATTGGGTTTCGAAGAAGATGCTTGGTGGTTATCAGTTATTTGGGGGTGTTAAAATGAGTTTAAAGGAAAAGGTAAAGAGGAGCATAGTTTTTGCTCTTGTTGTCAGTTTTTTGCTCGTGCTAGCAGTGGGAGGGGCAGGTTGCCTGGGAAGCACAAACAATGAGTCAGAAACAATGGAGCAGGAAGAACTTAGTGGGGAAATAACCATTGCCGGCTCTACATCAGTCCAACCAGTTAGCGAAGTTCTTGCTGAGGCATTCATGGACAAGAATCCCGGTGTTAAGGTGGCTGTGCAGGGTGGCGGTTCTTCGGTGGGTATTGAGCAGGCGGCGAAGGGAACTGTGGACATTGGTTCTTCATCTCGGGAGCTTAAACCAGAGGAAAAGAAGCTTGGCCTTCAGGAAATAATGTTCGCAAGGGATGGTATTGCAGTTATTGTGCATCCGAGTAATAAGGTGGAAAGCCTGACCCTGGAGCAGATTCGCGACATCTTTGCAGGCCGCATTACAAACTGGAAAGATGTGGGCGGAGAAGATGGCAAGATCGTGGTGATCAATCGGGAGGCAGGGTCTGGGACGAGGGGAGCATTTGAAGAGATTGTCATGGAAGGAGAAGAGCTTGTCAAGAGTATTGAGCAGACTTCCACTGGTGCTGTCAGAGCTGCTGTTGCCTCCGATCCCAACGCCATCGGTTACGTCTCTCTGACTGGTCTTTCTTCTGATGTGAAGCCCCTTAAGGTTAACGGAGTTTCACCAACTCATCAAAATATAAAAGATGGCAAATACCCGATTGCGCGTCCTTTTCTCTATCTTGTGAAAGGGGAGCCAAGTGGTCCTGTAAAGGCCTACCTGGATTTCGTAAAAAGTGAAAAAGGTAGGGAAATCCTCGAGAAAGAGGGTGTGATACCTGTTAGCTAGTGGTGTTCAGGCTAAACCCAACGGTGGGGGAGGGGGGAGGTCTTCGCCTCTCCCCCTGAATTTTAGAACGATCAGCCACAGGATTGCAGCTTTTACCTTTTTATTCTGTGCCCTCTTTGCAGTGGTTGCAGTTTTATCCATTGTGGTCATGCTGGGTGCGAAGGCAGTTCCCTTTTTAGACCGTGTGGGAGTTTGGTCGTTTCTCACGGGAACCGAGTGGAAGCCTTTGCGCGGTCATTTTGGGGTAGCACCGATGATCGCCGGGACGGCTTACGTTACTCTGGGGGCACTAATCCTTGGGGGGCCTCTAGGGTTGGGAGTGGCCATTTTCTTAGCTGAACTGGCCCCTTTGCGAATTAGAGAAATTTTGAATCCACTAGTAGACCTTCTTGCTGGAATACCTTCTGTTGTTTACGGATTCTATGGAATAACCGTAATTGTGCCCTGGATACGCAAGGTATTCGGGGGGCCTGGCTTTAGTGTGCTGGCAGCGAGTATAGTCCTCGGTGTGATGATTCTTCCCACTATTGTGAATGTGGCTCGAGAGGCTATTAGTGCGGTCCCCGACGATTACAGGGAAGGTTCTCTGGCTCTCGGTGCCAGCCGCTGGCAGACTATTTTTGGGGTGGTGCTGCCTGCTGCTCGCTCGGGGATTTTTGCAGCCATAATCTTGGGTTTAGGGAGGGCCTTTGGGGAGACCATGGCTGTGGTCATGGTTGCAGGAAACATGGTGGCATTTCCTAAAAGCATTCTCGAACCTACCCGGACCCTCACCAGTAATGTGGTGTTGGAAATGGGATATGCTACTGGAGACCATCAGGCTGCCCTTTTTGCTACTGGATTTGTCCTTCTCCTCTTCATCTTGGCTCTGAACCTGGTGAGTCGCTGGTTGATCAGAAGGGGGGCCAGTTGATGAGAAAACAGGTTGATGCACTTCTCACTGCAGTTGTAGTAATTGGGAGTTTGCTGGTTGTGGGGATCTTGATGGCGATCATTGCTCAGGTAGTGGTTTCGGGGCTCCCGGAGGTAAGCTGGGAATTTCTTACTACCGAGGCTGCTGCTGGAGGGAAAGCTGGCGGTATCTTCAACTCAATAATAGCTACCTTGCTCGTAACTCTTATTGGGATTCTGATTGCTGCTCCCTTGGGAGTAGGAAGTGCGGTTTATCTGGAAGAATACAGCACTTCTAGCCGTCTAAATGAAATTATTACAATGGCAGCAGAGACAATGGCCGGAATTCCCTCGATAGTTTATGGGCTGTTCGGATTAGTATTTTTTGTGATCATGCTGGGATGGGGTTGGTCGATCCTGGCAGGGGGGTGCACCCTTGCTTTGATGGCATTACCATTGATTATAAGAACATCTCAGGAAGCCATCAGGGCTGTTCCTCATGAGTACCGCGAAAACAGTATGGCACTTGGTGCCAGTAGGGAACAAACCCTTCTTCGTCTTATCCTCCCTGCGGCTAGTCCCGGTATCCTGGGCGGTATTGTTCTCTCAGTAGGTAGGATTGCAGGTGAAACCGCGGCTGTGCTGTTGACGGCAGGAAGTGCACTGGGGATACCGCGTTCACTCTTTGATACAGGTCGTCCATTACCGGTTCACCTTTACATTCTGGCTTCTGAGGGGATTTCAATGTCGAAGGCTTATGGAACAGCACTTGTTCTTATCGGGCTTGTTTTGATTTTTAACTTTTGTGTCTACAGATTGAGAAAAGGCTTGAGCTAGAAATTGTAAACATAGAGAGATGGGTGGTTGAAAGTGAGTGAAGAGAAGATAAAGATTGAAGTAAGGAACCTTAGCCTTTTTTATGGCACATTACAAGCGCTTCATGATATCAACCTGCAGATACCGGAAAAAAGAATTACTGCCATTATTGGTCCTTCAGGATGTGGGAAATCTTCTTTTCTGCGCACCCTAAATCGTCTTCATGATCTGGTCCCCGGAGCGATTGTCAAAGGAGAAGTTATCCTCGATGGGCGAAATATTTACACTGATGATATAGATGTTGTCGATCTGAGGAAGCGCGTCGGAATGGTGTTTCAGCGGCCCTGTGCCTTTCCCATGTCCATTTACGATAATGTGGCTTACGGGCCACGTCTTCATGGTGTTAGGAAAAAGCGGCAGCTTGATGAAATCGTCGAGAAGAGCCTGAAAATGGCTAATTTGTGGGAGGAAGTGAAGGACAGGCTTTATTCCCGTGCCCAGAACCTATCGGGAGGGCAGCAGCAGCGCCTGGTGATCGCTCGGGTACTGGCGGTGAATCCGGAAGTCATCCTCATGGATGAGCCTGCGTCTGCCCTTGACCCAATTTCTACAGCGCGTTTGGAAGAACTGATCATCGAACTCAAGAAAAACTACACCATTGTTATCGTAACTCACAATTTGCAGCAAGCAGCTCGGGTTTCTGATTATACAGCGTTTTTGCTCAATGGTGAGCTTGTGGAAGTGGGCCGCACTCAAGAGATTTTTGTGAATCCAAAAGACAAGAGAACAGAAGACTATATTACGGGACGCTTTGGATGAGGGGGGGTCATCAAGTGGCGGCAAAGCAGGGGATAGATGAGCTGAAGTGTGAAGTCGTAAAAATGGGGACCCTGGTTCAGGAAGTCCTGCAAAAGGCAATCACCGCCATGGTGGACAAGAATTTGGAACTTGCCTCTGAGGTTATTGAGGCTGACGATCTTGTAGATGAAATGGAACTGGCGATAGAACAGAAATGCTACTCCTTGATTGCCTTGAGGCAGCCAATGGCCAGTGATCTGCGAGCAATAGCAACTGCTCTTCGGATCATCGTCGACCTCGAAAGGATGGGGGACCATGCCGAGGCCTTGGCAGAGATAACAATTGCCCTGATAGATGAGCCCTACATTAAGCCTTTGATTGATATTCCCCACATGGCTAAGCTCTGCCAGGAGATGTTGAGTGAAGTTTTGCGGGCCTATGCCAGAGGAGATAGCAATATTGTAGACAGCCTCATTTCCATGGAGCGGCAGGTCGATGCTCTTTATGACCAGATCTTTCGCGAACTTTTGGTCTATATGATGGAGAACGCAAAGAACATCGCCCAGGCGACAAGATTGCTGCTGGCAGCAGGACACCTTGAGCGGGTGGCTGACCACATCACGAACATTGGTGAGATGGTGGTTTACATGGTGGAAGGGAGGCGTCTTGATATCAACCGGATGTCTCGACAAGCTGATGCAGAGCCTGAATCTCCATTATAAACTTAGACAGGGGTTCTGGGAACCGGAATTTTCTGAAGGATTTTTTCTCCCTCTGCCTAAAACTTTTTCAGGGAAGAAATTGGTGGAGGGGTTATTTTTGTTGTTTTGGAGGCGTTTCATTTTTCTTCTCGTTTTTTCGAGTGCGGTTTTTGTCCTGTCCTATGATGTGTGGTTCTTTATTCTTCAAGAGGCAAAAGGTGCCACATGGCGCGAGGTTCTTTTAAGAGACGGGATCATTATTGATGGCGCGGGAAAGGAACCGTTCCACGGTGATCTCCTGATCCGTGGCTCGAGAATAATAGCTATGGGCAGAGACCTCAGCCCTGGTCCCGGGACCCGGGTTATCGATCTCCAGGGAAGTTTTGTCCTGCCTGGCTTCATTGAACTTCACCCAGGGCTTCTCCCTACAGGGGCAGAGCAAGAGAAGTGGATCAGGGCCGGAGTGACAACAATCATCGGTGGTGACGCCGGGTTTTCTCCTATTGAATTAAAGGATTACCTGGAAAGCGTCTCCCGGCAGCCTCCCTGTTTCAATTACGGAATGCTTTTCGGGTTAGGGTCATTGAGGGCTGTTCTGGAGGAGGAAACCAAGCCAACTCGAGAATGTGATCTCGAAAAAGCTGGGGAATTCGCCAAAAATGCCCTTGCCGGGGGTGCCCTCGGTTTTTCCTTAGACCTTGATTCTTTTCCCGGGGGGTTGTGGGAGTGGGGCGATGTCCAGAAGTTGGTAAGTGGTATCAACGGAGAAGAAAATGGAAGAATTCTCTTGGTCATCGACTTTCCTGAGGAGATCGTGTTCCGTGAGGATGCTTTCCAGCAAACTATCTGCCAGGTGCTTGAGAAGGCTTCAGGATCTTCCTTAGCTCTCCACTTGCGCAATTTCCGGCTTCGGAGAAGTGCTCCTCCTACATTGATTGCTGCACTCAGAACGTGTTTTCAGGAGGCCCGCGCCCGAGGGGTTTGGGTTAGCGGAGACCTCAATCCTTTTGGCTTCACCGGAGGTCCTTGCTATCCATTGACCGCGGCGGCAGAGCGCTTTTCTGCTGAAGATCTGATTTTCGCTAAGGTTCCCAAGGACTTGCAGGAGATAGTCGGGAAGAGCTTGGCGGAGGTGGCGCGGTCTCGCCGAGTCTGTGTTTCCACACTGGTGAGTCAGCTGCGAGATCGGAATATCTACGTAGAAGTGGTGGAAACAGGGGCAGAACAGGAGTTTTCGAAGCTTTCTTTTTTCTGCTGGCAGGCTGTTTATCCTGGTGGGGAAAAGGGAGCTGACCCTGACGAGGAGCCCAGGCCCTATTTCAGCATCTTTGGCAACCAGCCGGTTTTGGGAATTGCGGAATTGGAGAAGAAGGTTCAGAAGTTGACCGCGCTGCCAGCGAAAATCTTCGGCCTGGAACAGAGAGGGGCGATTAAGCCAGGCTATTATGCCGATCTGTTGGTGGTGCGGCCGCGGGCAAATGGTTCAAACTACTACCTGGAGCATGTTCTCGTCAACGGCAGGTTTGTTCTCAAAAACGGGCAATTTACTGGGGCTGCTGCTGGACAGCTCTTAAAAAGGAGTTAGGCATCAGCGAGAAGAATATAAATAGGGGAGGGAGAGGCTCATTTTTCCTCAGAACAACGAGTTAATCGCCGAGCTTCAGGAACTTAACACCTTTCTTCAGGAAAGAAACAGGGCGAGGGGAAGCAGGGAAGAAAGAAGGCTTCTGGCGGGGAGAAAAGGGAAGTTTTTTCCCCTGCGGAGGCTGAAGAAAAGCGAAATCCAGGAACTTTTCCAAGAGGCACCACTGGTTGGTATTGATGGTTCCCTAAATACCTTTGGGGCCTCATTTCCCTGTCAGGTAACCTTATTCCGCGCCCTTGCCAAGTCCAGCAGAAAAGAGCCCGGAGAAGGAGAAATTTGGGCTGCAGAAGTTTTCTCACCCCTTTTGCCTGATCACCAAAGAATGGTTGCAGAAGAACAGAAAACGGGACTAGGAATTGAAGAGGCACTGGCAAGGGTTCGCTGGAAACTTCTGGCCTCACTCGAGGTCGAAGTGGGAAGGAGAGCACTGGAACAATTCCATCCTCGGATGATCTTATGGGATGGAGCATTTGCCAGATTGGAAACCCACGCTCCTGAGACCTGGAAAGAACTGCGGCAATGTGCCCTCAGTGAGGGTGTCCTCATGCTGGGGGTAACTGAAGAAATTGCCACAAGTGTGCTCTCTAGACACCTGGAAATTCCTGTAGGGGCAGAAGGGCTGACTGGGGATAGAGAGATTTTATTTGACCTACTCGATCCCGGAGAGGCTTTCTATCTCGAAGAGGAGAAAAAAGAAGCGAAAAAGCGGGTTTATGTCCGCTTTTCCTGGCACCCCCAGGTGATCGCTGTTGATTACTTTCCTGAGCAGGAAGAGGTGCTTCCGGATGCACTCAGCTTTCTCTACACGATTACTCCGTCCCATGGTCGGGGTTTTCCTCTTTGGCTTGATATTGTTGATGCCGAGGTCCGCCTGACTGCTGCCCATCTGGAGGGATTCCTAGCAGCTCATCTCGATCCTCACCTTGTGGAATTGTTCTTACGGCCTCTACGCTGGCAGCGGGATTACTAGGAGGGGATGTCCTGTGCAGGTTGTGGGAGTAACTACCCAGCAGCATGTTTATGTGGCTTCAAGGGAGCGGAGATTTCGGATCAACGAAATCCTGATCATTGAGGACGCTGAGCACGGCTATCCTTGCGGCGAGGTTGTGGAGACCAGTTCCTTCAACAGGTTTATTCCCCTGAGCCTGGAGCGTAACCCCCTTGTCGATAAGAAGGTTTGGGAAGGTCTGGAACAGGTGGGGTTTAGCCTTGGTGATGAAACAATTCACCTGGCGAAAGTGCGGATTTTGGGCGACATTCCTTCTCCGGTTGCTGTCGGCGCTAGTGTCCGTGTTCCTACTTTTGACGAGGTGCGGGAACTTCTTGTTCCTTGTTCCCCTGAAGAAGGACTGGTGCTGGGGGTTATTCTCGGCACCGAGGCCCTGAAACCCGGGCTACCTCGGGAGTTCGAAGATATTGCTCCTCTCTACGAGAAGGGGAAGGGAATTCTCCCCCAGAGTGGTGTTCCCTTCATTTTTGACCATAAGGCAATGCACGAGTACCCCCACATTGGAATTTTTGGGGGTTCAGGTTCAGGGAAATCTTTCGGAATGCGGGTCATCCTGGAGGAACTGCTGGAGAAGAAGATTCCTGCTCTTGTTTTCGATCCCCACTATGAGATGAGCTTCGCTACCCCTTTTGAGGGGATGCCAGAAGAGTATGCTGATGCTTACGCTTCCCGCACCGAGATCCTCACAGTTGGCCGGGATACTGGGGTTTGTTTCGAAGACCTGACCAGTGGCGACCTTTCTTCACTGCTTGCTGCTGCAGGGGGAAATTTCACTGAAGGCATGGATAATGCCCTGAAAACCATCCACCAAGAAGGAGATTCTTTTGTCAGTTTTTCGCAAAAGCTGGAGGACCTGATCGGGTTAGCAGAGCGGGAGGAGGAAACCAGGGAAAAGATCCGCCAGAAGTTCGGAGAAGGATCTCGTTATGAGAAGACCCTTGAGGTGATGTCCAGGCAGGCAGGCCATCCCAGCAGCCTGCGGGGAATCCGCTGGCGGCTCTACCGCCTCCATAGAGAAGGAATTTTCCAGAAAGGCATTGAGCCCATTGTTGCTTCCTTAAAAAAGCGTCGTCTCACCGTTGTTCGCGGACCCATCTGGTTGCTCACAGTTTTCAGTGCCTATCTGGTGAGAAAGCTGTACCGGATGCGGCGCGATTACCTTGATGCCATGCAACGGGGAGAACCCCCTCCGGAGAAGTTTCCCCCGTTTCTGGTGGTCACTGACGAGGCCCACCACTTTGCGCCGCGGGGCACTGAAATCACTGCTCCGGCGCGGGGTATTTTCCGGGAGGTCGCCCAGGAAGGGCGGAAGTATGGAGTTTTTTTGGTTCTGGCCACCCAGCGCCCAGCTCTTCTTGATGAAACAGTTACTGCTCAACTAAACACCAAGTTCATCTTCAGGACGGTAAGGGCGACTGATATCGGGGTGATTAAGGAGGAAACTGACATCACCAAGGAAGAGGCGGAACGCCTGCCTTACCTGAGTTCAGGAACTGCTTTCGTTTCGTCGGCGGTGATCGGGAGGACAGTTGCTGTGCGCATCCGTTGCGCGCGCACCAGGCCGCCCCGTGCTGTCAATCCCTTTGCAGAACTGGAAGAAGATTTTGCTGCTGCCCAGGAGGAGATCTGGCGGGTGCTGGTGGATTTTCTGCCTCTGGAAATTTCTCAGCTCAATTTGCACTTACCTGAACTGGAGAAGGCCCTGCAGAGGCCGGTTAGCTTTGCCGAGGTTCAGGAGTGGCTCGAGGAGTTTGCCCAGCAGGGTAGATTGCAAAAACAGGAAGGACCCTTTGGACCCACTTATTTAGCTGTGCGGAGTTGAGGAAAAGCCTCGGCTGCTGAGTTTGACCAAGGATGAAGTTTGGCCAGATCTTGGGAAAGAGGAGAGAAGGATGAAGTTTTTGTTCTTTACAGATGACCACAAGCGGGGAACGAGTCCCTCGAATAGAAAGGACCATTTTCCTGCCACACTTGTCCAAAAGCTGCGCGAAGTGGTGGAAATTGCCCGGGAGCGGGAAGTTGATTATGTCCTCCATGGTGGCGATTTCTTTGATGTTCCCGCGCCTTCTTTAAGCATCTGTGCTGACTTTCTGGAGATTTACCAGCAGTTTCCCGTC
>DAINRC010000046.1:0-11837 GCA_036742135.1 Bacillota bacterium | reverse complement strand
TTCTTCCCAAAGGTCATAACTTTCGATAGGAAGGTTTAACTCCGGATAGATATAACTCGCTAAGAAATCAGCAGCCGGGCAAACGAGATCTCTATACAGCTCCTGGACAAAATCGAGATCCCGAACACACTGGTAATACTCCCAGAGACTGAAGAGGACAAGCGCTGTTTCGTCTTCCTGGATCGGAAGCTGGGGCTTGTTGTTGGCAAACCAAGGATGCCAACTAGAACCGGGCGTGCCGTCAGGATTATATTTATGGAGCAAATATCCATCCTCAGTCAGACCTTGTTGACAAAAGAGAAAAAAGTTTTCTGTAAGTTCAGGATAACCCGCTTTAATTAAGGCCTGAGCGACTAACGCCCCATCGCGGGGCCAGACATAACAATAGTGATCCCGGTTAAACTGGAGAATATCAGAATCTGTAGATGCCAGTATTGCTCCCCTTTTATCAATCTGGGTCCTTACAATAAGCAAACTTTTTTTGAAGAGATCAATGATTTCTGGTGTTAGGTTGGCAAAATTGAAGGTATATTTGTTAACCCAGCGCTGCCAGTAGCTTTCAATTTTTTCAAAAAGCACCGGAGGGGTTTGCTGCAGGACAAGTTCATTAAGGTCTCTTACTTCAGTAAAATTAAACCCAACGACAATCCAGTAATAAAGAACCTGTTCACCTCTGGGGGGCAGAAACAATTGAAAACTAATTGTGCTGTCAACTGAACCCTGAGCAATGGGATTGCCCTCAAGAACCCCATCTTCAGCATCACGCCAGGTTCCCTCGGCTCCCCGAAAGCGCTTAGTTCCCGTAGCAAACTGAAAGATCCCTCCCCCATCCTTCGTCCGGCCATTAATCAGAATGTAGCGATTTCTCTTGTAATGGTAAACAGCATTCAAAGTTGGACTGTAAACTGCAGTATCTCCTACATCAGTTTCATCAATGGAAAAATCATGGGTAAAAAAAATGCGAACCTCTCTTTCTTCTTTGCGGAGGTTGTGAACCGACAGTTTCATCAAGTAAATATTGTCACTAAAGTGGACCGCACAGTTGATTACCAGAGCGAGACCCATAACATCACTTTTGGCAGTAACACTGGCAACCAAACAGTCAGTTTTGTAAGTAAGCCGCTTCTCCCAGCTCGATTCGTGAAGCCAGGAAAACTGGCCAGCAGACCAGACCCCAATACAGTTTCTGCTTCCCCCAATGTGATTCAGCTCTCCCACATAGGGAAAGTAAAAATCTCTCATATTAAAGTCTTTATCAAAATTAACCAGAAAACTGCCGTTCCCTAAAACCAGTTCCCGCGGCACGAGAATCCCCCTTTATTTGCCAGAAGCGCCGCGTCCTCTCCCTAATCTTTACTATTCGTCCCCTCCCAAAACTTCTCCTGCCATTTGCGACCATTCAGAAAGAGTACTTACAAGGATTTTCTGGATATCAGCCATCAACCTGCTGAAGCGAAACTCCGCAGCAATCAACTCTTTAACAACAGGATTTAAATTGACTAAGTCTGCAAGCTGTTCAAACCGGCGCAACTGGTTCTCATCGACATCTTTGCCAAGGGCTTTGGCTTTCTGAATTTCCCACTGGCATTTGCGGAAATCGAGAAACATTTGCTTGTTCTTGGGATCAGCGTCAACACGGGCGCGTGCTTCAAGTAATTTTTTGTACTCTTCGCTCTCTTTCAGAGCCCGGGCAAGTTCATAGGCACAGTCATAGACATTCACTGGATAATCCCTCCTTCCAAAATTTATAAAGCGACCAAATCCCACTGGCGTCTCGTAAACACTGCTATCTTACGGTAGCCAACCTGATAGAGGAGTTCGCGGGCATGCGCCAGATCCCTCCCGACATCGCTGCACTGATGGGCGTCAGAACCGAGAGTCACCGGGATTCCCAGTTCAAAACAGCGTTCTACGAGTTCTTTCGATGGATACATTTCCTGGCAAGGTTTGCGGAGGCCTGAGGTGTTGACTTCGAACACAAGATCGTTGTCCTTGATCGCCCGTAAAGCTGGCTCCGCGAGGGAAAGAACATCACCACTAACCCGGTAGCCAAAAACCTTGATCAGGTCGAGGTGGCCAACAATATCGAAGAGACGGCTCTGAGCAAGCTTTGCCACAAGCAGAAAATAGGTTTGATAAAGGTCTGGCAACTCCCACTCTTGGTATTCTGATATGTAATCAGGGTGGTCAAACATCCAGGAACCTATATGGTGGATGGAACCGATCAAGTAATCAAAATTCTTTGCTGCAGCAAACTTAATGATTTCTTTTTCCCTACCCGGCCAGTAACTTACTTCCAGTCCAAGCTTTACCCGAAGCCGAAGAAATGACTTCGAAACTCTCCTGATCTCTCCTTCATCGATCCCATCAAAATAATCATCGTGGTCGGCAAACCCGATTTCGGAGAGTCCCTGAGAACAAGCAGTTGCACAGTATTGCTCCAAAAGCTCCCTGTTATACGCTCCTCCCTGATGCCCTAGAGCGTGAATATGGTAATCAACAAGCATAAAGAGCTCCTTTCGCCCCACGCTCGACTTTCAATGATGCAATTATAACCAGTTCGATTTAATCATGAAAACTAGAAAAATTCAATATCCTGGGAAAAAGCCTCTTGCCAGTAGGAAGCGAAACATAATAAAATAAAGCGGATAACAGAGAAAGGAGAGAAACAATGGCAAAAGTCATTCCCTTCCGGGGGATCCGTTACAATAAGGAAAAAATCAACAACATGGCAGCAGTAGTAACACCACCATACGACGTTATCGACAGCAAGGCCCAAAAAATGTTCTATGAAAGACACCCTTACAATGTCATCAGGTTAGAGTTGGGATACCAATATCCGACCGATGATGAACATAATAACCGCTATACCAGGGCAGCCAAGTGTTACCAAGAATGGCTCCAACAAGGCATCTTAAAGCAGGAAGATGAAGAAGCATTCTACCTCTACGAACAGGAATTTAAGGTTAACGGCCAGACCTTCAAGAGAACCGGTTTTTTTGCTCGGGTTCAGTTAGAAGATTACTCAACAGGAAAAATTCTTCCTCATGAGACTACTCTGGCAAAACCCAAAGCAGACCGGTTGGCTTTGATGCGTGCCTGTAAAACCAACTTTAGTTCTGTTTTCTCTATTTACAATGACCCCAAGACATCTCTAGAAGAAGACTTTCAAGAAATTAAAAAATCGCCTCCAGAAATTGAATTAGAAGATGATGTTGGAGAAAAGCATCGCCTCTGGGTGATTACCAATCAGGATCTCCAACAAAAAATCACCTCAACACTAGACAACCATGTTCTCTACATTGCCGATGGCCATCACCGTTATGACACCGCCCTTACTTTTTACCGTGAGGTTGGAGAAAAGTATAAAGGGGCAGCATACGTTCTCATGTTCCTCGTCAACATTCACGACCCCGGTCTGGTAATTCTGCCCACACACCGCATTGTTTGTGGTCTTCAGAATCTTGACCACGAGCTTCTCAAAGAAGGACTGACCAAAAACTTTGTGCTTGAACCAATCACCGGAAGACCAGAAGAACTCAAAAAAATCCTGGGAGAACGGCAAAAAAAGGGGCAGACAGCCTTTGTTATGGCGACACAAGAACCTGCAACCTATCTCCTAACCTTAAAAAACCCAGAAGCAGTAAAAGCAATGGCTCCTGATAAGCCACCAGCCTGGTGTAAACTCGATGTTTCTGTTCTTCACCTTTTAATCCTGCAATCGATTCTGGGTATTGACACAGAGAAACCTGGACACCAGGCAAAACTAAAGTATACCAAGGACGAAAAAGAAGCCTTTGAAGCGCTCTTCCAGGGAGAAGCACAATTGGTGTTTCTCCTTAATCCTACAAAAATAGAAGACATGATCGCTGTAGCCACAGCAGGTGAAAAAATGCCCCAGAAATCGACCTACTTCTACCCTAAGTTGCTCACTGGCCTTGTCATTAATGACCTTACTCTCTGATGCCATAAAAGAGCAGGTAAGCATTTTCTAGCTTGTTGCCTGCTCTTTTTCTTTTAACTATTTTGACAATTTACAGTAACTGACCACAAAATCGGCAAGCCTCTCGATTTCCTCAAAAGTGAAACAGGGAAGTCGGTCTTCTAAAAGGGTGTCACTGACAACGGCGATAACTTGCTCAGGAGGCAGCCTCCTCGGTGAATAGCCCCTTCTGAAAACCTCGACTTTAGGAATTGGTTCTTTCTTAAACCCTTCAACAAGGATCAGATCAACTTCCTCCTTTACCCTTTCACAAATATCCTCAATCCCAAGCGTTTTCCCAAGCCTCTCATGAATAGTTAAAGACGATGGTCCAACAACAATTACCTGGTCCGCCCCTGCTTGAAAGAAGCGGTAAGAGTCTTTACCTGGAAGGTCAACCTCATATCCGTGCCCGGTGTGTTTAACAGCAGCAACCCGGTAACCGCGCCCTTTAAGCGTCCTAATTAATTGCTCAACAACCGTTGTTTTCCCTGAATTTGAATATCCCGCAAAAGAGAGCACCGGAATCATTTTTTTGTTCCTCACCCCGATTATTGTGGGTATGTCCAGTTCTCTCCTTACAATCTTATCCCAAAAAGAAAGCAAGAGCAAGGAAAAGTATAATTTTGCCGTAATTTTCAAATACTTAAGACAGATAGCTAGAATAGTAGAGGAGGTCGCAAAATGGCAAAAGTAGTTTTGGGGGTTTTTGACACAAAGGACCAAGCAGAAAGAGCAGTCCAGGAGTTGCGCAACAGAGGCTTCCACAAAGAGATTTCCATTCTTGCCAAGGATGAAAGAAGAGAAGGCATGGAAACAGAAACAGATGGAGACAATGTTATGGAAGGGGTTACCACAGGCAGTGTCCTAGGAGGACTAGTGGGCTTGGTCGCCGGGGCAGGAGCACTTGCCATCCCTGGGATTGGCCCTTTGGTAGCAGCAGGACCAATTGCCGGGCTTCTTTCAGGCGCAGCCACAGGAGGAATCGCCGGAGGGCTGATCGACTGGGGAATTCCCGAAGAAGAAGGACGGCGTTATGAAGAAGAGGTTCGGCAGGGAAAAATTCTTGTGGCTGTCCAGAGCAGTGGACCTAAGGTTGATGAAGCAGCGCAGATTCTACGCCAATTCGGTGCCCATGATGTAAAAACCCACTAGAAAACCGTTGAAAGGAGCCTGCTTCTGGCAGGCTCCTTTTTCACTCACCCAGCTTGAAGCGTGCAGTCATTTTTTGTAGTTGAGAAGCAATTTCATGGAGAGTGCTTGCAGAAGCAGCCAACTCCTCCATGGTCGCATTTTGTTCCTCAGTTGCAGCAGCCACTTCCTCGGCACTAGCAGCAGTTTCCTGAGCAATTGAGGCAATATTCTCCACAGCAGCGGCAGCCTGGTCAGCGCCAGCAGCGATTTCCTGAATTGCCAAAGCCGCTTCCTTAATCTGGTTCACCACATTTTCAACTTCGTCCGTGATTTTCTTAAAAGCAGTGCCAGCTTCCTGGACGACAGCTATTCCATTCCGAACTTCTCCAGTTCCAGCTTCCATTGACTGAACAGCTCTTTCTGTCTCACTCTGAATTTCTTTGATCAGACCAGCAATTTGCTTAGCGGCGTCTGCTGACTGTTCAGCAAGCTTCCGCACTTCTTCAGCAACTACGGCAAATCCTCTTCCCTGTTCACCAGCACGTGCTGCTTCAATAGCGGCGTTGAGTGCAAGAAGATTAGTTTGATCAGCAATACCCGTGATCACCGCGACAATCTGCCCAATTTCTTGAGACCTCTCACCTAGTGTTTTCACTGTCGCCGCCGATAAGTTAACAGTCTCACTGATGGTATTCATCTGGGAAATCGCCTTTTCTATTGCACTTTTCCCACTTTCGGCAGCAGAGCCCGCCTGATCAGCAGCAAAAGCCACAGTCTCAGCATTTGCCGCCACCTGTTTGATCTTTTGAGTCACCTCATTAATCCTGCTGGTAGTTTCCTCAATGCTCTTTACTTGGTTATCAGTAGCACTAGCAACCTGCTCAATAGTCGTGGCGATCTGATTAGTGACCTTTGCTGCTTCATCAGCCCCTTGACTCAACTGCTGAGCAGCAGCAAACAGCTCTTTTGCTTGGGTGACAACTTTTCGAATGAGGTCACTGAGCATTTCCAGCATTCTGTCAAACCGTTGGCCAAGCACTCCCAATTCATCGTCCGGCTGAAAATTGGTGCGTACAGTAAAATCGCCTTCCTGCGCTTGTTCCATTGCTGCTTCAAGCTTCTGGATCGGTTTGCAGATGTAACTGGCAAAAAACCAAGAAACAAATATTCCGAGAACTATTCCTCCAAGAGCAAACAAAACAATCTTTGTAGCAAAGTCAGCAGCCATTTGATCGTAAATGGTATTGGGAACCCCGACATACCAGATACCGATGATCTCCCCAGAGCTATCCCTTATTGGTTTGTAAGCAGTCTGGTTCCACGTTCCGACAACATTGGCTTTACCAATGAAAATTCGTCCTTCTTTGAGAACAGCCTGTTCGACCTCAGGTGCAACTGTAGTTCCAACAGCCCTTTTACCATCTTTCATTACATTGGTAGCAACCCTGGTATTGCCCTGAAAAATGGTGACTGTATCGCCCGTGATTTTACCAATGGTATCAACTACCTCAAAATTTTCGTTCATCAGGGTGTCCCCTTTGTAAAGCTTACCATCTCTTATTTCCCATGGGCCGGGATAACGGAGATCAAGATACGCCCACCCAAGCTCCAGGTCACTTTTCAGCTTCTCCTGCGCAGCCTCAATCACCTTACCGTGCATTACTTTTACCGCGTAAACCCCAACACATGTAAACATCAAAATAATGACCCCAAGCAAAAGAATAGTCAATTTCCAGCGCAGGCTAAGTCGGATTCTCATCCCTACCCTCCTTTCATCTAAATCTCACGCGTAGTATTCGACAACTGGGACGAAATTCCTGCGAATTAAAACAAATTGCCTTACTCCTCTTTTAAAAACAAACTGGTGCTCAAATATCTTTCACCAGTATCAGGTGCTATCGTGAGCACTGTTTTACCTGGACCTAGAGAAGAGGCTACTTTAAGAGCGGCGTAAACAGCAGCTCCAGCAGAAATGCCAGCAATAATCCCTTCCTTCTGCATCAGCTTCCTCGAGGTGGCAATAGCATCCTGATCACTCACCTGGATCACCTGATCAATGATCCCAGTGTTAAGCACAGCAGGCACAAAACCGGCTCCAATCCCTTCAATTTTGTGGCTTCCGGCTTTGCCACCAGAAAGCACAGGAGAAGCAGCAGGCTCTACAGCAACAACTTTAACTCCTGGAATTTTCTCTTTCAGGACTTCCCCAACACCTGTGAGCGTCCCCCCAGTGCCTACACCGCAAACAAAGGCATCCAATTTTCCCTCAGTCTGAGCAAGGATTTCCTGCGCAGTTGTTTCCCGATGTGCCTGGGGGTTTGCTGGGTTCTCGAACTGTTGCAGCAGAAAATATCCAGGATTTTCAGCAACAATCTGACGCGCCCTGGCAACTGCTCCTTCCATCCCCTCCTCATCTGGTGTAAGCACAAGCTCTGCTCCCAACCCCTGCAACAATTTTTGCCGCTCCACGCTCATCGATTCTGGCATCACCACAATCACCCTGTATCCCTTAACAACAGCCACTAGGGCAAGCCCAATGCCTGTATTTCCACTTGTTGGCTCCACAATGGTGCCACCGGGTTTAAGAAAACCACTTTTCTCTGCCTCTTCGACCATCTTCAAGGCGATACGGTCCTTAATGCTCCCTGCAGGGTTAAAGTATTCAAGTTTTACAAGAACTCGAGCACTTCCCTTGGGCACAATTCTCCTCAACTCGACCACTGGGGTCTTCCCAATCAACTCCAGAACACTGGAAACAACCTGCACCTCGAACCCTCCCTATCTAGGTTTTGGTGAAAAAAGAAAGCCAAAAAAGAGAATTCCTCAATCCTGGTCTGAAACAAAGAAGACCCTTTAAAAAGGGTCTTCTGCCAGAAAAATTGACATCAAACCAACTAAGATCTACATACTGCACAAGTTGACTTACAGGTCATAGTAAAGGAAGAACTCCTGGGGGTGGGGGAACTGGCTGACAAGGGCAGCTTCTTTCATCTTGATAGAAATCCAAGTCTCAATAAGCTTCTTCGGGAAAACATCTCCCTTAAGCAAGAAATCATGGTCCTCCTCCAAAGCCTTGAGAGCCTCCTCGAGGCTTGCAGGAAGAGCTTTAATCTTTTTCTTCTCCTCTTCAGGGAGATTGTAGAGGTTGACATCATAGGGACCAAACCCTTCGGCAACTGGGTCAATCTTGTTCTCAATGCCGTCAAGTGCAGCCATCAGTAAGGCAGCATAGGCCAGATAGGGATTACAGGTGGCATCTGGGCAGCGGAACTCAAACCTTTTCTGCTCCGGACGGTTGGCATATGCGGGGATCCTGATGACAGCACTTCTGTTGGCCGTGGCAAAGCAGATGCTTACAGGAGCTTCATAACCCGGAATAAGTCTCTTGTAGGAGTTGGTGCTGGGATTTGTCAAGGCAGCGAGTGCTGGGGCGTGTTTCAAAATTCCACCGATAGCATAGAGGGCTGTTTGACTCAAGCCAGAGTAGCCATTAGGGTCGTAAAAAATCGGTTGCCCGTTCTTCATCAACAACATGTGGATGTGCATTCCATTACCTGCTTCACCGTAGATGGGCTTGGGCATAAAAGTAACCGTGCGGCCCCTCTGAACAGCAACATTCTTCACGAAATACTTAATCAGCATCGTCTTGTCAGCCCACTCAAGCATTGGGCCTAACTCTATTTCGATTTCTACCTGTCCGGGACTCCCCACTTCATGGTGGTGGTATTTGATGGGAACACCTCTTTCTTCCAAAAGCAAACACATTTCACTGCGCAGGTCTTGGAGAGCATCCCAAGGAGCAGGCATGTGATATCCGCCTTTTGGCGGATTTTTATAACCAAGGTTAACCCCACTGTTGTCTCCACTATTCCAAAAAGCTTCCTCGGAGTCAATCTCAAAAAAAGCCCGCTGCGGCAGGCTCTCGTAGCTGACGTGATCGAAAACGTAAAACTCAAATTCGGGACCGATGATCATCTGATCAGCGATTCCTGTCTGCTTCATGTATTCCAGGGCTTTTCTGGCAATACCGCGGGGGTCCTGCTCAAAGGGTCGGGGGGGATCACCACAGTAATAGATGTCTCCGATCATGCTGAGAGTAGGAAGTTCCCAGAAAGGATCCATAAAAGCGGTGCTCAGGTCAGGAATAAAAATCATGTCACTTTTTTCTAGAGGAAGGTAGCCATAACTGGAACCATCGAAAGCAATTCCTTCTTCGAGAACACGTGGAGTAAAGCGCTCAACCGGAATCGACAGATGTCTCCATCTGCCAACCGGATCGATCATTTTAAAATCGATCATCTTGACGTCATTTTCTTCACAGAACTTTTTCATTTCTTTATAGTCTTTAAACATCTAAACCTCATCCTCCAATTCCAAGATTTCTCTTCTTTTGGAGCCTTCTCCCGCCTTGGATAAGTGAGTTCACCGTCACCTCCCAGGATGAGCTCTCTCCTCTATTACATCCTACCTCAAAATTAAACTCAGAGAGGATTATAGCACTAGGGACCAGCAAATTCAACACTCGTGGAGCAAGAATACAGTGTACAAAAGTTTAAGATACTACCTTCTGAGCAAGGAGCGCAGCACCGAGAGCACCAACGATCTGGGGCTCCTGAGGAACCAAAACCTTGACCCCTAATTTCTGGGAAAGAGCAGTGACAACACCAGAATTCTTAGCCACACCACCAGTCATCGCAACTTCAGGAACAATTCCAAGCCTTTGAACAAGCCCAGCGGTCCTCTCAGCAATCGCCTGGTGAAGACCACGAACAATCTCCGGCCTGGGAACGCCCTGAGCGATTAAAGAAACTACTTCTGATTCGGCAAAAACTGTGCACATACTGCTGATTTCGGCAACCCGGGTCGCCTTTTTGCTTTCCTCCCCCAGTTCTGTCACAGACAACTCCAGAGCGCGGGCAATTACTTCGAGAAACCTTCCCGTTCCCGCAGCACACTTATCGTTCATCACGAAATCAACAACATTGCCGCGGCTGTCAATCCTGATTACCTTGCTGTCCTGCCCTCCGATGTCAATCACAGTCCGCACCTCAGGGAAAAGGAAAAAAGCGCCTCTAGCGTGACAGGAAATTTCAGTAACCTGTTTTGTGGCAAAGGGAACTACCAATCTCCCATAGCCAGTAGCAACGACAGCATCCACATCAGAGGATTGAAGCCCTGCCTTTTCAAGTGCGATTCGATAAACTTGCTCAGCAGCCTTCCGGGCATCAGCTCCAGTATTGATAATAGAATACGACAAAATCTTTCCATCCTTTAAAAGCACTGCCTCACTGCTTAAAGAGCCAACATCAACTCCTCCTGTGATCACTTTTCAGTTATCCCTCCCCAACCTTCCTTCTCTCAAGAACTTCTAAAAATGCCTGCACCCTGGTGAGCACAGCCCCCGGTGCCTCATTACGTTGATCAACACAATCACCGTCAAGCAACAGCACTGGCCAACCCCTTTCCTGAAGCGCGTCTCGCAAAATCAGCGAGCCGCCACAACTTTGGCGGCAACCCCAGTGAGAAAAATGGACAATCCCGTCAACCTGATATTTGCGAGCAAGGGTGTCGACAACAGCAACCCGCCACTCTAGTGGCTTGTAGGCAAAGTGAGAAAGGACCTTACGGGCGAGGCTGGGAAAAGGTTGCCCATGATCAAGA
Organism: Bacillota bacterium; assembly: GCA_036742135.1. Classification (GTDB taxonomy): domain Bacteria; phylum Bacillota; class DSM-12270; order Thermacetogeniales; family Thermacetogeniaceae; genus 50-218. The sequence goes on along the minus strand of DAINRC010000046.1, from coordinate 1,060 downwards.
GCTGGCCAGTAGACATAACTCATTTCTTCAAAGGCTATCGAACACCCTGCCTCCTTTTCCAGAAACCGCATCAGTTCACCCTGATGATAAGGCTTCAAGTGGAGCCAGAGAAGACGGAACTGTTCTGTATTTTCGGAATCGACAGCATTTTCTAGCTCTTTTTCCAGACAGGCTAAAACCCCTGCTGCTTCCTTGTGTCCCTGGCCAGCAAAAAACAAGTAGAGATAGTTCAACATTTCACTCCCCTGAATAGGGGCCGGAATCCGGCAGCGCAAGGTGTTCACGGCCTGCAGGTGGCTGCGAAATTGATTGCTGTAATCTACGCTTCTTGCAAGGGAGGTGATGTCTGGGCGGCGATTTGTGATTTCTGCCAGCGCATTCCAAATTTGAACCAACTGGGAAGCAACGTAGTCTTCGGCTTCTGGCGTAGATTCGTAAGGAACATCGAGCACCAAATAGGGAACTCTGTAATGTTCTGCTAAATTCTGAAAAAGGAGAGGTGCGCCGTCACACAAGTGAGTGCTCGCTACAAGGGCTACCGGACGGGGAAGATACCCACCTGCAGCAGCCCCGGCAATACACCTGTGAAAGGAACATAAATCCCTGCTGTATCCTTTTTGATCTGCCTGATTCAAAGCCTGATCAGCAAAACCGAGAGAAGTGATAAAAGCAGCAGCAACCTCGGGAGAAAACGGACAAAGTCCCAGTCCCCAGACTATTTCTACAGGAAAAAAAGCACTCGTCCAGATAACCGGAATTTCTCCAGTATAAGCCTTCTTTGTCTGTGCAAGAGCAAACCTTGCCATCAGATAAGTTGCCCGCCACCTGAAACCTTTTCTGGCTAGCCACAAAGCCTTTTCGACCAACTGGTAGGTCAAAGGTGAAGATAATACCTTTCCCCAGCGTTGCTCCCGAAGAATTCCCCGCATGAATTCATAGAGTTCCATTAACAGATCATCTCCAGAAACGCCTGAATTCGTGTCCGCATCTGTTCCATTCCGCCCAGTCTGTTCTCAGTTTCTAGGAAAAGAACCGGGATCCCCAGTTCCGCAAGCTTGCG
>DAINRC010000045.1:0-11853 GCA_036742135.1 Bacillota bacterium | reverse complement strand
CTTGATGAGCATCACGATCATGAATAATCACGGGAAGCTGCAGTTCACAAGCAAGCTCGAGCTGCTTGCGGAACACTCCTTCCTGAACTGAAGGAGGAGAAAGGTTGCGGTAAAAATCAAGCCCAATTTCTCCGATCGCCACCACCTTTTCCATCCCTGCCAGAATCCGCAACGCCTTCCAGGCGTGCTCAGTAGCCTGAGCAGCATCATGGGGGTGTACCCCAACAGCAGCATAAACGCACTCCCATTCTTCAGCAAGGGCTACTGCCCGCCGTGAAGAAGTGATCTCGTAGCCAACACAAATGATTTTCTCCACACCTGCACCCTGAGCCCTGGCGATGACCTCGCAGCGATCCCGGTCATACTTAGGATCATTGAGGTGGGCATGGGTATCAATGAGGGCAGGCTGCACCGTTTTGACCATGCTTTTTAAGCCCCTTTGTAGCTTAGTGGACAGGTGTTCCTGGTGGCAAGGCTTTGTCTACAGTGAGTACACCTGTTTCCTCCTCACCCACCGCTGCGAGGATCATCCCCTGGGAAGTGATTCCCCTGATCTTTGCAGGAGCCAAATTGGCGACAAGAACAACCCTCTTCCCGATGAGTTCCTCAGGCTGGTAAAACTGGGCAATCCCAGCAACAACTGTCCGTTCTTCACCACCAAGATCGACTTCCAGTTGCAGCAAACGGTCAGCCCCTTTGACCCTTTCCGCTTTCTTCACAAGAGCAATCCGGAGGTCAACCTTGGCAAAATCATCAAGGGAAATCTGGGGTTTGAGAGCAGGAACCTTCTCCGGAGCAAGGTGACCAGAAGCAGGAGCTTCTGCTGCTTCTGCTTGCCGCTCTGCAGCCTGAGTGCTGCTGACTTCTAAGGGCCTCTGCTGCTGCACCCTGGGGAAGAGCCCTGGCCCTCGCTTCACCCGCAAACCGGGAGGTAGTTGCCCCCAGTTCTCCGTGCTCTCCCATGTGTGCAGCTCCCGCCGCTCTGGAATCCCCAACTGTTCCCAGACTTTTTCTGGGAAGACCGGCATAAAGGGGGTGCACCAGATGGTTAGAATGCGCACAGCTTCACTCAGGTTGTAGAGCACTGTTGCCAGGCGCGGTTTCCCCGCCGGGTCACGCACCAGGCTCCAGGGTGTGGTCTCGTCAACGTAGCGGTTTGCTCTGTGCACCAGCTTCCAGAGGGCAGTAAGGGCACCACTGAAGTCAAAGCGCTCCAGTTGGCGCTCCAGTTCCTTTTTCGTCTCCTTGGCAACGTTGACCAAATCAGCATCCACAGCCTCGGAAACTCCCGGCTCAGGGAGCACTCCATCCCAGTACTTCTCCAGCATCCCCAAGGTACGACTGATCAGATTGCCCAGGTCGTTGGCCAGGTCGTTGTTGATTCTCTCCACAAGACTCTCCTCACTATAGTAGCCATCACCACCGTAAGGCAGTTCTCGCAAAAGGTAGTAACGGACGGCATCAACCCCATAGCGATCCAGAAGAACCAAGGGATCAACAACATTTCCAAACGACTTAGACATCTTTCCCCCTTCTAGTAGGAGCCAGCCGTGCCCAAAAACCTGACGGGGTAAAGGAAGACCTGCTGCCATCAGGATGATCGGCCAGATCACGGTGTGAAAGCGGACAATATCCTTACCCACAAGGTGGTGGACATGCGGCCAGTAGTGCTCAAAGCGCGGGTCATCTTCATGCCAGCCGAGAGCAGAAATGTAGTTGATCAAGGCATCAAACCAGACATAAACCACATGGCCAGAATCGAAGGGGACAGGAATGCCCCACTTGAAGGTGGTCCTGGAAACGCAGAGGTCCTCAAGCCCACTTTTAATAAAGTTGATCATTTCATTGCGCCTAGAGACGGGTTGGATGAACTCCGGGTGTTCCTCGATGTGCCGGAGGAGCCGGTCTTGGTACTTGGAAAGGCGGAAGAAGTAGCTTTCCTCTTTCAGCAGCTCCACGGGACGACCGCAATCAGGACAATTGCCGTCAACGAGCTGGCGCTCCAACCAGAAGGTTTCACAAGGAGTGCAGTACCAGCCTTCATAAGTTGACTTGTAGATATCCCCCTGTTCGTAAAGCTTCTGGAACAGGGCCTGAACTGCAGCCTGGTGACGGGGCTCTGTCGTTCTGATGAAATCATTGTAGGAAATGTAGAGTTTCTCCCACAAGTTTTTAAAACCGGCCACGATCTGGTCAACATATTGCTTGGGCTCCATTCCTTTTTCCCGGGCCTTGCGCTCGATCTTTTGGCCGTGCTCATCAGAACCTGTGAGGAAAAAAACGTCATAACCCCGCATCCGCTTGTAGCGAGCAAGACAGTCAGCAGCCACAGTAGTATAGGCGTGGCCAATGTGGAGATGATCGCTGGGATAATAGATTGGAGTCGTGATGTAAAAAACCTTCGCACTCATTTCCTCGCCCTAGCTGGCTCGCTCCTTTCGCCGGACTAATTTTCTCAAGGTCTTATTATACCACAGGAAAAAATAATAAACCTGGAGAAGACAAAAAATTTTAACAGATGTTGACTTTTACTGGAAGACCTGGTATGCTTTTGGCTGGCGAATATTGTCGAATTAAAGTCTTCAAGGAGGGAGAGGAGCATGAAGTCGACAGGTGTTGTCCGCAAAGTGGACGAGCTCGGGAGGGTAGTGATTCCCATTGAACTACGGAGGACCTTAGGGATCGCCGAAAAAGACGCTCTGGAGATCTATGTTGACAAAGAAAAAATCATCCTCAAAAAGTACGAGCCCGCCTGCATCTTCTGCGGTAATGCTGATAACATCCACCACTTCCGCGGTAAAAACATTTGCCTCGAATGTGCCCGAGCTCTTGCCAATGAAATCGCCCAACTGGAAACAGCAGAAGTTTCTTAAGATTTCTAGAACCTATATTCTCTGGAACCCCCGCTTCCAAGAGCCGGGGGTTTAATTTTTTAAGAAAGTCCATTCAGGTAAACCTTATAGACCTCGCTTTTGGAAACACCGAGAGCTTTGGCTACTGCCTTTAAAGCCGTCGTCACTTCAACGCCTGCCTCAACGAGAGCCTTAACCGCGCGAGAAACGGCCTCAGGATGCTGCAAGAGCACCTCTTCATTTCTTCCCTTTTCTTCAGAAAGGCCTTCGGTGACCAGAGTCAATTCACCGCGGGGAGGATTTTCGGCAAAGTGGGCCGCAACCTCGGCAAACGTCCCCCGGACTACTTCTTCAAACTGCTTGGTAAGCTCCCTGGCAACGGCAACCCTGCGGTGCCCACCCCAAATTTCACAAAAATCTTCGAGGGTTTCGGAAAGCCTGTGGGGCACCTCAAAGAAAACCCCGGTTCTGGTCTCTTCTTTAAGTTCCTTCAAAAGCTCCCGCCGCACCTTTTCCTGCCTTGGCAAAAAGCCCTGAAAATAAAAGGGATAAGGAGGAAAACCAGAAACAACAAGGGCAGCAGTCACTGCCGAAGGGCCAGGAACAACCTCAACCCGGTAGCCCTGCTCCAGAACCGCCTTGACCAAAAGATAACCAGGATCAGCAACACCTGGCATTCCAGCATCTGTAACCAGGGCAATAGACTTTCCTTTTTTAAGTTCCGATAGCAAGAAGGGAATTTTCTGCTTTTGGTTGAATTCGTAAAAACTGGTAAGAGGTGTAGCTATGCCATAATGAGCCAGGAGTTTGCGCGTTCTTCTGGTATCCTCGGCAGCGATCAGGTCAACCTCTTTGAGCACCCGCAAAACCCTTAAAGTAATGTCCTCCAGATTGCCGAGAGGGGTCCCGCAGAGGTAGAGAACCCCGCCGAATCCATCTAGCTCCAAGACCTTGTTCCTCCCTGCAATATTCCCCTAAAAGGATTGCTCTTCCTCTTCAACGACGATTTCTTCATCTTCTTCCTCTTCTTCCACTAAAGCGTCGTCAACAAAGACGAACTCGAACTTCAGGCAGCACATTAAGCGGCCGCAGAGACCACTAATCTTGGCTGGATTTAGGGAAAGATTTTGGTTTTTAGCCATTCTAATGGAAACAGGTTCAAAATCCGTCAACCAGGTACAACAGCAGAGCTCCCTGCCGCAAGGGCCAAGTCCACCTACCATTTTAGCTTCATCGCGCACCCCGATCTGGCGCAACTCGATCCGCGTCTTAAAGATCGCTGCCAGGTCCTTCACCAGTTCCCGAAAGTCGACTCTTCCTTCGGCAGTAAAGTAAAACAACAATTTCCCCTGGTCAAAAGTATACTCCGCATCTATCAGTTTCATCGGAAGCCCATGTTCCGCAATTTTCTGGCGGCAGATGACGAAAGCATCTTGTGCTTTCCGGAAATTTTCTTCAGCACGGGCGCAGTCTTCAGGAGTCGCTTTCCTGATTACTTCTTTCAGTGGGGCAACCGTTTCGGCAACAGGAACCTCACGGGGTCCAATGACTACCCTTCCAAATTCGATCCCCCGAGCTGTTTCCACAATCACATAGTCTCCTGCCTGCACCTGGAGGTTGCCTGGTTTAAAGTAATAAATTTTTCCTACAGGCCGGAACCTCACTCCGACCACAACAACCTTTTCCAAACTCCGTTCCTCTTCCACTCTACTCTTCCCTTCTTTAAGTTTGGATTTTCTGAAGCTTCTTCTGCACCTCAAGAAGAACAGTCACCAAAACAAGAGGCACCTGAAGGTTTTCCTCGAGGTAGCGCTTACCCTGCAACAGAAGGTGGATGGATTCAAGAATCTGCAAAAGGGAAAACCCCTGTTCATTAGAATTATTCCCCATTTTGCGCTTCTGGGCACAGTAAAATTGCTCCAGATGCTGGGAAAGAAACTCCAGCACTTCCTTGGCTTGCTGCCGTTCCTGACCCAAGAGCCTAATCTCCCTCAATAGTTCGGCTCTTTTTCCTTTCCACAAGAGTTGGTAGAGAGAAGTGTAGTTACTTTTCGCTGGAGCTGCAACCGCATTTTCCCGAGAAGATCCCCGCATAGAGAGCACGCGGCACCGGGAAACGATCGTCGGCAAAAGAAGACGGTCTTCTTCGGTAACTAGGAGAAAAACAGTTTGTGGTAGTGGTTCCTCAAGAATTTTCAAAAGGCTGTTGGCAGCAGCAAGGGTCAGCCGTTCCGGGGCAAGGATCATAAAAACCTGATTCCTGCCAGCAATTGGGCGAAACCCGAAAAATGGTTCCCACTCCCTTACCTGATCGATTTTCAGCGATGTTCCTTGAGCCTCGAGGAGGTGAAAATCGGGATGAGCCTGGCGGTCAAAAGCGCGGCAGGAATAGCAAAACTCACACGGTCTCCCATCCTGGAGATCGGTGCAGAGAAGAGCCTTTGCTAAAAAAAGGGCGAATTTTTTCTTTTTCTCCAGATCCGGCCCCACAAACAGGTAAGCGTGACTGAAATGATGGGAACGCAGATCCTGTAACAGCTGGTTTTCGACAACCTGTTCCCCAGTCATAAGCACACACCTGCCTCAAAACCATCCTCCTGACTGCTTTCCTTCGAGGAAAGCCGACACATGTTTCCAGACCTTTTCCTGAACCTCTTCAGGAGACCCCGCGGCGGACACCACCTTGACCCGCTCTGGAGCCTCCCTGGCAAGCGCGAGATAGCCTTCCCGCACCCGCTGCCGGAAGTTAAGCCCTTCCTTTTCCAGGCGGTCGTTTCCAGAAACCCGCTTGATCGCCAAGCCAGGGTCAAGGTCAAGAAGAACTGTTAAAAAACTGCCTAATTCCTGAAGAACAAATTTGTTGATCGACCAGAGAAACTGGAGGTCAACACCGCGACCGTAACCCTGATAAGCAATACTGGAATCAACAAAACGATCGCACAAGACTATTTTTCCCGCATCCAGTGCTGGAAGAATTACCTCCCTTACAAGCTGAGCCCGAGCTCCGGCATAAAGGAAAGCCTCAGCTACAGGGCTCATCCCCTCAAAAACAGGGTCCAGGAGCAGTTGTCGCACAGCCTCAGAAAGCGGAGTCCCTCCTGGTTCTCTGGTAACCACTACTGGACAGCCCCATTTTCGGAGTTTTTCTGCAGTCAAGCGAACTTGTGTTGTTTTACCCACACCATCGAGGCCCTCAAAACTAATTAACTTCCCTCGTTTTAACAATAATTACCACCACCGGTCCCACAGGACTACATCCCAACTTTCACTACATGACCCCTCTTACGCTATGGCGTAGATTACGCCGTTTTCTTCCACGATGACTACCTGCTAACTTTTACCACACGACCTCTCTCACCAGTGTCCTCAGCAGCAACAACCTGGATCGTTCCTCTTTCCTGGCCCGGCCAAGTTCCCCCAGCCCTTTCCCAGGCAGTAAGGTACTCCAAAGCCTCCCTAGTGATCTCTTCTCCAGGGAAAATTACGGGGACACCTGGAGGATAAAGGACCACAGCTTCAGCAGCAATCCTTCCCACGGCCTGAGCGACAGCAACCTCTTCCCGAGGTGCAAAAAAAGCCTGGCGCGGGGTCAGCACCTGGGGAGCCAAGGGGATGCTCTCCAAGGCTAGGAGGGGGTTTTCCCTCTTCCCCAACCCCTTCAGATTCGCTGCCAGATCACGGCAGGCTGCTAAAATCCTCTCCTGATGATGGAGATCCGGAGGAGTCAGGATCAATAAAATATTCTGGAAATCAGCCATCTCCACAAGAATCCGGTGCTCATTCTGCAGCCACGAAGCTGCCTCGAAGCCAGAAATCCCGAGTTCACTGACATTGATAATCAACCGTGCGGGATCAAAAGAAACAACCCCCGGAACTTCTCTCAGTTCTTCACCTGGAGCCCTCAACCCAGGTATCTGGGAAATTTTCTGGCGCAGTTGCCAGCCGAATTCAGCCAGCTTTTCCCATTCCTCCCGCTCCTGGGAGCACTGGTAACGAGCAACATCAAGTGAAGCCAGCAGCAGGTAAGAGGGACTGCTGGTCTGCACCATCCGCAGTGCCTGGCGTAACCTCCCCAGATCTGTAAAGCGGCGGCTACAGTGAAGGAAAGCTGCTTGCGTGAAGGCCCCCAAAACCTTGTGGGCACCTTGAGCAACCAGATCTGCTCCCGCTCGGAGGGCAGGAACGGGAAAATGGGAACTCGTGCAAAAGTGGGCTCCGTGGGCCTCATCTACGAGGACCACGATCCCCTGCTTGTGGGCCAGTTCAATTTGCCCTCGAAGATCACCAACAAGACCGTAATAGTTGGGATGGATCAGGAAAAGGACCCTGGGTAAAACCTCTGCCTCCAGGAGGGCCTTTTCGAGCACATCATTTTCTACAGCCCCGGGCAGACCCCACTCTGGATGAAAACGCACCCGAAGGTAAAAAGGACACGCCCCAGAGAGGATCAGACCATGAATCACAGCCTGGTGGCAGAACCTGGGAACCAAGACATGATCACCAGGCGCAGAGGTAGCCAGCAACATGGCTAGGATTCCCGCAGTAGTGCCATTGACCAGAAAAAAACTAGTTGCCGCACCAAAATAAGCTGCCGCGGCTTCAGCAGCTTCTCTGATGATGCCCTGGGGATCTTGGAGATTGTCTAGTCCCGGCAGTTCAGTAAGGTCGAGAGAAAAAACTTGTTGGCCCAGCAAATTACGCCACTCTGACCAGGCACTACGCCCCTGTTTGTGACCCGGTGTATGAAAGCCAAGATAACCTTGAGCACAATGAGCAAGCAAACCTGCCACAAGAGGGGGCCACTTCTGCACTTGCTGCTCTCCTTTACCCTCCGCACATGATTCCGGATTATCTTACTTCCAGAATATTTTACCACAAGGAGCCCGTTTGCCCACAAGAATTACCCCCGCCAAAGCTTTTTCAGTTTTTCCTGGAAGTAAGAATAGCTGGCCGCCCCAATCTCCGTCTTCACGATTTCCTGCTCACACCTGGAACAGATAAAACTTCCTGCAACCACAATACCATCCCTGATTCCCCCAGAGGGAACCTGTTCACAGATTATACACAAGGGCAGAATTTTAGCCACCTGCTCAATCTCTCTTGTATTTATTTTATATACATTATCTCTTGTTTCCATTGTTGCCATCCTTTAAAAACCTAACCGGGCCCTTCATTCGGACCCGGTTACGTCAAAAACCTCCGCCTCACTTTTCTTTGTCAGCCTTAATAATGGCGATGGCGCAATCAGGGCAAACTCGCTCACAGATGCCACAGGCCTTGCAGAGTTCGGGGTCAACAGTGACCGTCGGTGTCCCGTAAACCCCCAGCTTCTCCGACCAGCTGAGAGCTCCTTCAGGGCATTTCTCCTTGCAAAGACCACATCCTTTGCAAAGGCCAGGAAAGATGGCAAAGACCGCCTTCCCTTTTTTGACTTCAGTAGAGTAAACCTTCTTCAGGTATGTCGGCGCTGCCGCGGTGCCCATCACCCCACCTCCATTCCTTCTACCAGTTTGATTCCCTCTTCGAGTGCCCGGAAATTGAGTTCCCGCAGCTCCGGATCTTTTTCAAACCTATAGCCGAGCCTCTTCTCGATCGCTTCTCTGGCCTTTTCTATGGAAACTACTTTCGTCGCCCCAATTACCGCGCCCATGATCAAAACGTTAAAGACACGGGGATGGAGCTTCTTGTTGGCTACTTCCAGCGCCGGTATCGCCAAAACCTTACGGGCATTCTTGGGAAGGTCTTCTTCGACACCCTCGATGGAGGCATCATAGATAAATACGGTCTCCGGTCCTACGTGAACCTGAACACGACGCACAGCACGGTCGCTCAAAGCTACAACAATGTCGCCTACCTTGAACTTCGGGGCCGGGATCTTCTGGTCACTGATCTGGACGAAGGCGATCGATACTCCGCCCCGCTGCTCAATCCCAAAGTTGGGTATGTAAAGCGCCTCCTTGCCTTCAAGTTCCGCTGCTTCGGTGAGGATCTGGGCTACTGACTGCACTCCCTGACCGCCTTCTCCTGCAAGGGCTATTCTGGTGACTTTCCCCACCTTTATTCCTCCTTTCCTTCGGGGACCTTGAACTCCCCGAGGGGGAAGTACTTGGGCATTGTTTCTTCGATAAACTGCCAGGTCTGGGCCGCATTTGTCCTCCAGTTCGTCGGACAAGTGGATAGAGCCTCAACAAAGGAGAAGCCTCTGCCTGCAATCTGGTTCTCGATCGCTTTTCTGATATACTTCTTCAACTGGGCGAATTTGGCGACACTGCCGCGCGCCGCATAGGCTCCTTCTCTTGTTATCGCCGCCACCATCTCCGGCCCCAGCATCGGGTAACCTGTCTCTTCAACATCACGGCCGTAAGGAGTGGTCTCAGTCTTCTGGCCAGGCATGGTCGTCGGGGCCATCTGGCCACCAGTCATAGCGTAATTGGTGTTGTTGACCAGGATGCAGGTGATCTTCTCGTTCCTCGTGGCGGCGTTGACCAGGTGCTGGGAACCAATGGCATAGCCACCACCGTCACCCATGTAGGCGATCACGATGAGGTTAGGGTTCGCCCTTTTGATCCCCACCATCACCGGGGTCGTCCGACCGTGATGGGTCTGCACGGTGTCAACGTTGAAAAAGTCCCAAGATAAAAGTGAGCATCCAATGTCACAACCGAAAACCACGCGGTCCTGGATCCCTAGTTCGTCGATTACCTGTCCCAGTGCCTTCAACACCAGGCCATGTCCACATCCGGGACAGAATTTGTGCGGCTTGGAGTCAGGATTCCAGCTTTTAGGCATCTTCGGGAGGATCTCCACCATTTTTACGCCTCCTTCCCGTCAAGCAGGGAGATACATTTTTCCCGGACTTCTTCAGGAGTGATCCCTACTCCAGGCATAAACATGGTTTTAAGCGGGATATCTGCTCCGTAGAGGTTCTCCCGAACCAATCTGTAAAGCTGACCATAGGCAGATTCAACAACAAGGATCTGTTTGGCTTGGCGAACCGCTTCTTGGAGCTGTGCTTGGGGGAACGGCCTTAAGGTGATCGGGCGGAAGTAGCCGACCTTGCGGCCCTCTCCGGCGAGCTCCTTCACCGCTGTTGCTACAGAGCGGTAGACCACTCCGTGGGCGATGACCACCAGTTCGCTCGCTTCTGTGTTGAAGGACTCGTACTCGACAAGTTCGGGAACTGCTTTCTCGTAGTCGGCTATGTCTTTGCTCAAGGCTTCGTAAAGCTCTTCTTCGATACTGTAGGCATTGCGCAGATGAACAGGCGGACGGTCTACTCCAGGTGTCCCCGACTTGCCTACAAAAGGCTCAGGCTCGACCATCTCCATTTTTTCGAAGGGGTCATAGATCACCAGAGATTCCCGCATCTTCGCCTGGTAACCATCAGCCAAGACGAAGGTGGGAAATCTAAACTTCCAGGCTGTGTTGAAGGCCTTGATGGTGTAGTCGAATAACTCCTGGTGCGAGGAGGTGGAGTAAACTACCCTTAAGCCTTCACCATTGCCTCCGAAACAGGTGAGATTAACCTCCTGCTGGGAGTAAATCACCGTCGCTGTCGAAGGACCACCACGCTGCTGAATAACAGCAACCGTAGGAATCCGCATCGCCTCCGCCATCGACATCGGCTCCTGCATGAGCACATTGCCAGGACCTGCTGTCGCTGTGAAGGCCTTCTTGCCCGCCAATACCCCCCCAATCAGAGTGAAGCCCGCAGAAAGCTCGTCCTCTGTCTGCAGAAACTTCCTCCCGAACTTCGGGGCAAGACGAGTCCAATAGTGCATAATCTCGTTCTGGGGAGTGATCGGGTAGCCAAACATGACCTCTGCCCCAGCAGCAAGGGCAGCCCAAGCGACTACTTCGTTGCCTGTCATGAATACCTTCTTCTCACCAGTGATCGGCTTGTCACTCACAGCCTTCTTACACCTCCTGTTTTAATGAGTCTTACCAAAAGGCACGGGGCATAAAGCGGTGGAGGACTCGAATCGGGTGACCAAGACAATCACGCTCACCCTTGAATCCAGCCAAATCAGCGGCAACCGCGGTAGCGATTACAGGGATCCCCAGAACCTTTGCCGCTGCTGCCACAATACGGGCACCTTCCTGAATAAACTCGAGGTCAGTCTGGTCTCCTAAATGAGAGTTATTGATAAGGCCATCAACCCGACCCAACTCTCTCACATACTCCACAATTTCCTCAACCGTGGAATTCAAGGGTCTGGCAATATTGATGACCGCATAAATCTTGAGGTCGGGATCTTCCCAGGCCCCCTCGATAAGATTGAGGACCCTGACTCCACCTACCCCATAGCCGACATCAAGAATAATATCCCCCTGGCGGCGGAGAACCCAGCGCACTTCAGGCTTCAAGATATTACCTGTTTCCCCTAAACCAAAAACCTGACCAGTTTCCCAGGCAAGAACATCAATTCCTTGTTCTTCTAACTCCTTTTTGATCGGCCTCAAGGTATAAAAAGGCTCCACTAAATCAAGATCAACAAGGGTAACCTTCCTTCCCAACCGTGCCAACTGGAGAGCACGGTTGATCGCATTTTCGCTTTTTCCGCTCGCATATTCACCAACATAAGCCTCGACTATTCGGGGTGGGAGCTTCTGATGGACCTGCACCTATTCCACCTCAAAACAAGAGAAGCAAAAATCGTGCCAGAGGGAGACTGAAGATTGGTAAAAAAGAAAAAACCTCAATCACCTTTAGGGAAACAAACTGAACAAATTATCCCTTTGAGAAGAGAGTATACCTCTAGGAACTTGCAGCAGTCAAGACTAAGGGAAAAAATGCTTCAAAGCCACTAAAAGCAATACCCCAGGGAGCCCCAGAAGACCGACTGTGAGAGCGCTCCAGAAATTGATCCCGATCCCCCAATTCCAGTAAGCTGTTGCCAGATTCAAAAGAAAGAGCAAAAATCCTCCCAGCACAATCCGATAACCCAGCCTCAAAAGAATTCTGAAGGGACCCCAGAAAACCTGTCCCACAAGAAACAAT
>DAINRC010000044.1:11186-11946 GCA_036742135.1 Bacillota bacterium | reverse complement strand
ACAAATCCCCTGAAGGAAAAGACCTCGATCAAGGGCTCCCTGCTCGCGGTGAGGGCAAAGGCGTAGTAGTCGTCTCTCTGCATAGGGCTTGTCAGCAGTTCCCCAGAACGAACGGTAAAACCTAAGGGGTGTTTGCCTTCCTGGAGATGGAAAAAGTCACCGTTAATCGCAGCAACAGCCCCCTGGCGGCGGGCCATCTCCAAAACAGGGGCACTTTTTTCGAAGCTCTCCCCAGCCCCAATCATCACTTCCAGCTCCACATAAGGGTTGCTCAGGTCAATCTGAAGGACGTAGATCTTCAGCGGGCCTTCATCAGTTTTCTGCCACAATTTCCACAAGGTCACCCCGGAAGCAACAGGCTCAACTGAAGACCGTTCCTCAAGGACACGGTAGGCTTCAGCTGCTGCGGGAAACGACAGCAAAGAACCACCCAGGCAGAGAATAAGGAAAACCGTCAACAGCAACCCCGGCAAACCCCGCCTGGCAACACCCAGCCTCAACACCATCTCCCTTTCCCACCCCTTTGCTCTGCCAAAGAAGCGCCATCAGAGAGCACCAGATTACTGTCGTGAATATAGTAAACCTACCGCAGCCTCCTGTCAACAAATTGCCAAAAAGGAAAACCCAAGTAAGCGAACAAATTTATAATTTAGCAGACTCAAGAACTTCTGAATCGAAAGGAGGGACTCTGGCCGTTTTTCTGGTCAGGGAAGAGGCTATGCTTCAGCTGATCGATGTCGGCTGACACTCGTTCGATGCC
>DAINRC010000044.1:0-11176 GCA_036742135.1 Bacillota bacterium | reverse complement strand
GAGGCGGTCCTGGAGTTAAAGAAGCTCGCCGAGCCCCTGAGGGGCCTGCGCCTGGCGCACATCAACGCCACTCCTTACGGCGGCGGAGTCTCCGAACTCCTGCGCTCAGTCGTCCCTCTGGAGCGCGACCTGGGGATCAAAGCCGACTGGAGGGTGATCTCAGGAGATGAGAAGTTCTTCAATGTCACCAAGAAGTTCCACAACGCCCTCCAGGGGATGGAGGGGGAGATGAAAAAAGAAGATGAGGAGACCTATTTTGTCTACAACATCCGCAACGCCCAGCTTTTCGACGCCAACTACGACGTGGTGATCGTCCACGACCCTCAGCCTGCGGCGATCCGGGCATTTTTCAAGGCCTTCCACCCAAAAAGCAGCACCAAGTGGGTCTGGAGGTGCCACATCGACACTTCCCAGCCCAACCCCGCCTACTGGAGCTTTCTGAAGGACTTCATCGATGACTACGAAGCCGTCGTTTTCACCATGCCGGAGTTCGTTCCAGCAGATCTCAAGCATCAGAAGATGTTCTTCATCCCGCCGGCAATCGACCCCTTGAGCCCCAAAAACCTCCCTCTCCCCGAAGACCTGGCAAAAAAGCTCCTCGCCTGGCTGGGGATGTATCCTGAGGAGCGCTTCATCACCCAGATCTCCCGGTTCGACCCCTGGAAGGATCCCTTTGGTGCGATTGAGGTCTGGAGGATGGTCAAGCAAGAGTTCCCCGACATCCACCTCGCCCTCGTCGGCTCGATGGCCCTCGACGACCCAGAAGGATGGGAGATCTACGGAAGGATCATGGAAGTCGACCTCCAAGAGCCCCAACTCCACGTTTTTACCAACCTCACAGGGGTCAGCAACATCGAAGTCAACGCCTTCCAGAAGCTCGCCAGTGTCGTCATCCAGAATTCCATCCGTGAAGGGTTCGGGCTGGTGGTCTCCGAAGCCCTCTGGAAGGAAACACCGGTCGTCGCCAACAGAACAGGAGGGATTCAGATGCAGCTCGCCGAAGGAGGAGGCTTTCTCGTCTCGAGCATCGAGGAGTGCGCCGAACGCGTCATCTATCTTCTGAAAAACCCCGAAGAGGCGAAAACCATAGGTAGGCAGGGAAAGGAAGGGGTCAGGAAAAACTTCCTGATTACCCGCCTCCTGAGGGATGAACTGCGCTGCCTGACCTCGGTGCTGTGAAAAGTGCTCACAGGATGTCCAGGAAGAAGACAGCAAGCCCAAAGTAGACAGCCATACTGACAATATCGGTGATGGTGGTGATAAAGGGCCCGGAGGCAAGAGCAGGGTCAAAGCCCAACCTCTCGATGACCACAGGGAAAAATGAGCCGAGAACAACGCCAACGAGGATGTTGATGCAGAGCGCCGAGCCCAAAGTCAGAGCGAAGGGAAGGTTCCCGACCCAAAAGTAGCCGACGAGTGAGAGGAGAGTGCCACAGATTGCCCCAACAGTCAGGCCGACCTTCGCCTCCCTGTAGACAACCACCCAGAGCTTCCGCTTGTCGATGCTGCCAGTGGCCAGGCCGCGGACGACAACAGCCAGCGACTGAGTGGCGGCGTTCCCAGCCTCACCTGCCATCACGGTGATGAAGAAGGCCAGTGCAGTTAACATCTGAAGGGCGGCAGAAAACCTGTCGATGACCTTCCCGGCGAGGAGTTCCCCGAAAAGAAGAGCGATCAGCCAGGGGAGGCGGAGCATCGCCCTGCGCCAGAAGGATGCCGTCGTCTCCAGGTCCTCCGGCTCCCCACTGCCCGCCAGCTTGTAGATGTCTTCAGTAGCCTCTTCCTCGAGGACATCGATAACATCGTCGACAGTAACGATCCCCACCAGCACCTGGTCATCGTCAACAACCGGGACAGCCAGGAGGTCGTATTTGGAGATCACCCTTGCCACTTCTTCCTGGTCAGCCATGACATTGACAGAGATCACCTTTGTCCGCATGATCTCTTCGATGAGGGTATCTGGAGAGGCGACCAGCAGGTCCCTGAGGCTGAGCACCCCAACCAGTTGGCCGCGCTCGTTGACCACGTAGATGTAGTAGATCGTTTCGGCGTCTGGCGCTGTCTCCCGAAGCACCTCGATCGCCCGCTCGACGGTGATGTCCTTCCTGATGGCCACGTACTCCGTGGTCATGATCCCGCCGGCGGTGTCCTCCGGATAGACCAAGAGCTCCCGCACGTCAGCCGCATCTTCGGCTTCCATCATTTCCAGGAACTTGCGCTTTTCGGCATCAGAGAGCCTCCCAATGATATCAGCAGCATCATCGGAAGACATCTCTTCGAAGATCTCGGCTACCCGCTCGGCACCGAGGGACTCAAGGATGGGAGCTACAAGGTGGGGATCAAGCTCATTGAGGACCTCGGCAGCAAGCTCGTTCTTGAGGAGAGCAAACACCCGAAGCCTGTCCTCGGGCTTAAGTTCAGCTAAAACCTCTGCGAGATCGACAGCCTGAAGGTCATTGACGAGAACGGCAAGGTTCTTCGTGTCATTGCCAGCGAGAAGTTTCTTCACCAAGTAAACAAGGCCGTTGAGCCTCTTTTTAGCCATGGGCTGGTGCTCCTTTCCGCCGGGGCCCCAGCCAAGCTAAAAAGGGCACCCCGGCCTTTCATCTGTCCCAGAATAATCGAGAGTCGGAGTCGAGAGAAGACACAAAAACTCAACCTCCAAAATACCTGAAAAAAATAACCCCCAAGGGGGCGCCAATCTCGTAAACCCCTTTATTTAAGCTACCAATTCTTGCTCCCGATGTCAACCTAAAAAGGTTTTTCATAACCGAGGAAACGCAGCACCGCCAGGTCATCGCGCCAGTCCTTTTTCACCTTCACCCAGAGGTCGAGATAAACCTTATTCCCCAAAATCAGTTCTAGTTCTTCCCGGGCGCGCTTGCCGATCTCTTTGAGCATCTGCCCCCGGTGTCCGATGAGGATTCCCTTCTGGGATTCCCGCTCGACGTAGATGGTGGCGGCAATGTAGAGCACCTGATTGGGGCGCAGTTTCATCTCTTCAACAAGGACGGCGACAGAGTGAGGGACTTCCTCCCTGGTCAGGTGGAGCACCTTTTCTCTGATGATTTCACCAGCGACAAAGCGCTCCGGCTGGTCGGTGACCATATCTGGCGGATAATAGAAGGGTCCCTCGGGAAGGTGGTCGATGATCACCTTCTTCAATTCCTCGGTGTTCTCCCCGGTGAGGGCCGACACAGGGACAACAGCAGCGAAATCGTAGCGGGAAGCGAACCAATCGATCAAAGGCAGGAGCTCATGCTTTTTCACGAGGTCGATCTTGTTGGGAACGAGGACCACCGGAGTCTTGACCTTGCGCAAGTGCTCGAGGATGTACTCCTCCCCGGCCCCTGGAGGGAGTGAGGAGTCGATCACGTAGAGGATCAGGTCAACCTCCTCGAGGGTCTTCTCAGCCACCTTGACCATGTACTCCCCGAGCTTGTGGCGTGGTTTGTGGATCCCCGGGGTGTCCAGGAAGATCACCTGGGCCTCATCTGTCGTCAGGACGCCCAGGATCCGGTTCCTGGTGGTCTGGGGCTTGTCGGAAATGATGGCCACCTTTTTCCCTACAAAGTGGTTGAGTAAAGTCGATTTCCCGACATTAGGCCTTCCCACAATGGAAACGAATCCGGACTTAATGCTGGTTCACCATCCTTCTGGTCTTTTGCACCGAGTTGATTACTTCCGTTTTGATGAACTAAAAGGCAGAGAAAGGAGCTCTTTGAGGTGCCTCACCTCAACCTCACCTGAATTCCCCCACCTGATGATCTCCAGGTCATCGGCAAATTCAGCCAGGAACTGAAGGCAAGCCCCACACGGCCAGACAGCAACCGGGGCCCAAACGGCAAGCCTGCGAAACTCCCGAACCCCACAGGAAACGGCCTTAGCAACAGCAACCCGCTCGGCGCAAACGGTCAACCCGTAGGAAGCGTTCTCCACATTGCAACCTGTGAAAACCTCGCCACCAGCACCCAGCAGGGCGGCTCCGACCGGAAACCGGGAATAGGGAGCATAGGCCTTTTCTGCAGCCTGGCGAGCTAATTGAAGAAGCTTCTCGTCCCGCAAACTCCCTGACCTCCAGTTAGAATCTCCACGAAAAAAAGAGAACGAGGTGAGGCAAGAAAATCAGGGCTCCTACCGCAACGGCGTTAAGGGCAGCAACCAGCACCGCCCCGGCCGCAACATCCTTGGCAACTCTGGCGAGTGGATGGTAATCGCTGACAACAAGGTCGATAGCTTTCTCAACCGCAGTATTGAAAATTTCCGCGGTGAAAACGAGGCTCACGGCAAGAAAAAGAATTGCCAACTCCACTCTGCCGAGCCGCAGAACCCATGCCAAGACAAAAACGAGAAAGGCGGCAGCCAGGTGAATCCTCATGTTTTTCTGAGTTTTCAGGCAGAACCAGAGACCGGAGCCGGCATTGCAGAAGCTCTCCTTTAATGTCCTCGGCCGCATCCCGACCTCCTGCAAGCCTCCCTCTATTCTTCAACCTCTGCCACCTGCAGACCGCAGTTAGCAAGAACCTCCCTCTCAACTTGACGCATCCTTGCAGCTTCCTCGGAAGTTGCGTGATCGTGGCCGAGAAGGTGAAGCATTCCGTGGACGGCAAGAAAAACCAGTTCGGCAGTGAAGGAGTTCCCACAGGCAGCAGCCTGTTCATAGGCTTTAGGGACGGAGATGACGATGTCCCCTAAAAGCACCTCTTCTTCTTCGGGAATCTGGAGGTTGCCAGGCTCGCCTTCGAGCAGAGGAAAGGCAAGGACATCAGTCGTCCCCTCAACTCGGCGATACTTTTTGTTCAGCTCCGCCATTCTGGTGTCATCGACAAAGAGGATGCTGACCTCGGCATCCCGAGGAAAACCTTCTTTCCTGAGGACTTCCTCGAGAGCTTTCCTGATCAACCCCAGGTCTTCTTCACTGAGCTGAAATTCGTCCTGCTGGTTACTGATTAACAACTGCACCTTTGCTTTTTCTCCTTTCCATCTCGCTCAGGACGTTTTCTGGATACTCGATCCTGGTGTGGAAGATTCCGCTGAGCACCCGGACAAAGGCCTCAGCGATCCTGTCGAGATCCTTCAAGGTAAGGTCACACTCATCGAGCTGGCCATCGTGCAGCTTTTCCTTGATGATCTTCCGCGTCAGCCCTTCGAGCCGCCCTGGTGTCGGCTTCTGAAGGGCCCTGACAGCGGCTTCGACACTATCGGCCAGCATCACAAGGGCAGCCTCTTTGCTCTGGGGCTTCCGAGAATCGTAGCGGAAGCTGTTCTCCGTCACCAGTTCCGGGCGCTCGCTTTCGAGGGCCCGCTGGTAGAAGTAAGAAACCAGACTGGTGCCGTGGTGCTGTTCGATAATCTCCTGGACGCACGCTGGGAGGTTGTACTCACGGGCCAGTTCCAGGCCGTCCTTGACATGAGAGGTAATGATTAGAGTGCTCAGGCTCGGAGAGAGCTTCTCGTGAGGGTTTTCTCCCCCCACCTGATTCTCGATGAAAAAGTAGGGCCTTTTCAGCTTCCCGATGTCGTGGTAGTAGGCCCCAACGCGAACAATGAGGGCATCTGCTCCGACAGCTTCGGCAGCTGCCTCAGCAAGATTGCCCACCAGGATGCTGTGGTGGTAAGTCCCCGGCGCCTCCATCAGCAGCCTCTTCAACAGGGGCTGGTTGGGGTTGGCCAGTTCCAGCAACCGCACCGAGGTAGTGATCCCGAAGGCAGCCTCCAGGTAGGGAAGGCTCCCGAGAGTAAGCACAGATGACAGAAAACCGTTGAGGACCCCCATTACCACTCCTGTGGCCACGACCTCTGCCTTCGCCCCAGTGAGCAAGCCGATGGTGAAGATCGCCAAGAAGTTGGCCAGAGAGACGTAGCTCCCGCTTCGAATCAGGCCAGCGCGGTCGCTGAAGGAAGAAACAGCGTAAATCCCCACAAGACACCCGGTGAGCCCAACAACCACGAAAGACAGCTGGTTGTCCATCATCATCCCCAAGAGGATGCTCAGGACGAAAGAAGCGAAGATCGCCAGCGCCGTATCAAGGAGGATGCTGATCAGCATCGCCCCTGCGGCCAGGGGAACCATATAGCCGACAGCATCAGCTATCTCCGGCTGGTTGCTGATTTTGAGGGAGGTGACCCCTTTGGCGATGAGCACGGTCAGGGTAAAAAGAAGGCCAAACAACAAAAGTAAGTTCTCCTGGGAGAGCAGGTTCCGGCGAAAATGACGCAGATAGATGTAGAAGAGTCCTCCCAGGAGAAGCACAAACAAGCAGACCCCGACGAAGGTCGTCCAGGCCGCCCTTGGCTTTAAAAGGCCTAGCTGCCTCAGAACAGCCAGGTCCTCAGCATCGACAGGGTCACCTTCACGGACAATGATCTGACCAGCCTGGATCGTCCGCTGCACCGGGGACACACTCTGGCGCGCTTCCTGAACTTTCTTTTCGTAAGCCTCTCTGTCGAAAACCAGGTTTGGCCTGATCGTCTTTTGAAGGATGAAGGTGATCGCGGACTGGCACTGTTTATCTATCCGTGAGATGGCGACGCTCCTGGCCAGGCTTTCGCGGGCACTGGGGAGGGCCTCTTCCTTCAACCCGTAGCGCAGTTCCTCCCTGAGGAGGCTCCTGCTCACCTCTTCGATCGCAGCCAGTTTTTGGGCATCTGCGAGCAGGAGGGCCTGCAGGTCAGCCGCCGGCAAAACCGCAGCCTCATCCGGAGCACCGGTGGCCTGCCCTAAAAACTCCCGCAGCTGCGCCACCTTCTCTTCGAGAGGAGCCTTGCTGACCTGGATCTTCCTAATCCCTTCAAAGATATCCTGCAACTTCTTCTCAGTAAAGGTGACGACACCGGCGTCTTCCCGGTAGATCTTTTCCACGCGGGCGGCGGCTTCATCGCGAAGGCGCTCTGTCTCCTGCTCATCGATGTAAACCAGGCTGCGAGGTGCCCTGATGTCAGAAGGACTGATCTGTCCCTCGCGGAGAACAAGCCCGCCAACGAAGTCAGAGCCAATCGCCAGTGTGGTGACCAAAAAAAAGAATGCGCTCCAGCAAATCCGCCGAAAAGACTTGCTACGGGCTGCCTCGAGCACAGTATCCCGGAACCAGTGGCGAATTGTTTGGCAAAAACCCATCTAAACCTACTCCTTAAGGAAGGCCGCTGCTTTAGCGCTTCCTCAGTTCGTAACGCTCGTAGGCCTCAACAATCTTCTGGACGAGGGGATGGCGAACCACATCATCACCTGTGAGGTACTGGAAAGATACCCCTTCGACATCCCGGAGGACCTCTTGGACCTCGACCAGACCTGAGAGCTGATCCTTCGGGAGGTCAACCTGGGTGATGTCACCGGTAACCACTGCCTTTGAGCCGAAACCGAGGCGTGTCAGGAACATCTTCATCTGTTCCGGTGTGGTGTTCTGGGCCTCATCGAGGATCACAAAAGAATCATCCAGTGTCCGACCTCTCATGTAGGCAAGCGGGGCCACCTCGATGATCCCCTTCTCCATGTAGCGGATCGTTGTCTCTGTTCCTAAAATATTGTAAAGCCCATCATAAAGGGGGCGCAGATAAGGGTCGACCTTCTCCTGGATGTCTCCAGGAAGAAAGCCCAATTTCTCCCCAGCCTCAACCGCTGGCCTGACGAGGACAATCCTGCTGACTTCCCTGTTCCGCAGGGCGCGCACCGCCATCACCACTGCCAGAAACGTTTTCCCTGTCCCGGCAGGGCCAATAGCAAAAACCAGGTCATGGTTCTTGATGGCCTCGATATAGCGTGCCTGGCCGGCAGTCTGCGGGCGAATCGGCTTTCCCCGGGCGTTGGCGAGGATCACCTGGGAACGGATCTCCGAAAGGTCCTCTCCAGAATTCTCTTGAACAAGGTGCCAGGCATAATTGATGTCGGCAATAGTCACCGGATTGCCCCTCTTAGACCAGGTAATCAGTTGTCTCAGGAGGGCAACAGTTCTGTCAACAGCCTTCTCCTCACCGCGAATGATGATCTCGCCGCTCCTGGCGATGATCTTAGTTGCACTCTTCTCCTCAATAAACTTCAGATTTTCGTCAAGACGACCGAAAAGGTTGGCAGCATCACCGTTGTTTTCGATGGTCAATCTGGCCTCAGCACAAGCTACCAAATCTCTTTTCTACCCCCTTGACAGAATCGAGAAAACTACCGAGGCAGTTCCAAAGGTTTTTTCTCCCCAATATCTTCAATGAGCTCGGCAGTGAGCACCACCCTGACCAGGTTCTCGCCACTGCTACCGAGAAAACGCATCTGCTGCCTGACGACCGAAGCTTCTGCAGGAATGAGCTTCTCGAGGTTCTTTTGAGCGCGTTTTGTGGCAAGCTCGAGCGCTTCATCAAAACTGCGCTGAATCTGCTCCCTGCGAATTTCCTCGGCTTCTATTGTAACAAATTCGACAGGTAATGTGATATTCCTCCACTCAGGAAAATGTCTCCTCCTCACCTTTAGATCATAGGAAGGATAAGGAATTTGACAAGGCCCTTTAATAATTATTTCCTTTTGCTGCCACCTGATACAGTAGATTCTGGTCGACCTCCCTGTTTTTTTGGTGATTACCTCTCTCTTCGCCGCCTCGCCGCGGGCACGGTACCACACCCGAGCGCGCACAATCCCCTGAGCTTCCACATACCGGGGCTCCTCCAGGAGCGCCGGGTCTTTCTCTTCTTCGGAAGGCTCCCCTTCTACGACCCCTGAGATGAGCACCTGCCCCTTCTGGACGAGATCGCCTTCTCTGACCTTGGGTGTACCGGAAAGCACCAAAAGTTCCTTAATGATCCCCGATCTCCGGGCAACCAGGTCGCAGGGCTGGCCCGTTTTTCCAGGGAGAATGCTTTCGACTACCCGGATCGTGGCCTTTGTTCCCCGAACCTCCACTTCTACAAAAGAAAGGCCAGAGGTGCTTTCCAAAATTTGCCTGGCAACCTCCTCCTTCGAAAACGAAGACTTGAAAGAACCAGGACGGAGGCCAGCGGCAGCAGCCGCCTGGAGGATCTTCGCCTGAGGGACTTTTTGGGTGCCCTCAACCTCCACCAGCCAGATAAACGAAGAAAGCACACCAAGGAAGAGATAAAAGAGGAGAACCCCGCAGAGCAGCATCCGGCGCCTTCGGAGCCGGAAGAGCAGGAAAGGCAGACCGCACTTTTCCTGGATCCTGATCCGGCATCCGGAGCGTCTGCCCAGATGGCGCAAAGAGCGAAAAGAACGAACAGAAACCCTCGCTACCAGAGTCTGCTCATCGACTCTGACAATCTCCCAAAGGCGAATGTGGCGAGTCACCGCCAGATTGATCAGGTGCTCAGGCCGCGGCCCCTGAACGGCGATCACTAGGTAGCCGAAGACGAACGCCCAGAACCGCTCCACCCACATGTTCCTGTCCCCCAATAATCCTTACTAGTGCCGGAAACTCAGGCTGGCGATTTTTCCCTCGACAGCAATTTCCTCCTGGTGAATCGCCCTGAGGGTGAGTTCCTGGCCAGCGATCACGAGTTCCCCCACTCCAGTGCTCACCCGCACCGTCCCCGAGGTGTACTCAATGATCCCTAAGTGGTTCTCCACAATAACCTGCATATCCCCAAAAAGGACGATGCGGGGCAGGTTGAGGGCAAGGTCTCTGGGGATTTCTAGGTAACTGGCGAAAAACTGGCCGAGGCTCTTCCTGCTTTCTTGAGGCAACTGAGATCACCTTCCTCTTCCTCCCATTTTATGCACCTCCTCAGGCATTATGAACAAAAAAACCGCTTCTTCAGCGGCACAACCAAAAAAATTTGAAGCAGCCCCTGAAGTGCTCTTCAGAAGCTGCTTCCGCTTCTCCCTATTTACTCCCCCATCTCCTGGAGGAGGGTCTTCACCACCTCGTGGACAACTTTTCCGTCGGCACGCCCCTTGAGCCTAGGCATCAACACCGACATCACCTTTCCGGCGTCCCGGGGAGATTGCGCCCCACAGGCAGCAATTGCTTCCCTGGCCACTTTCGTGATCTCTTCGAGGCTCAACTGCTGGGGGAGGTATTCTTCAAGAATGGCGATCTCTTCTTCCAGTTCAGCCACCACATCCAGCCGGTTGGCATTCTTGTATACCACAATCGCCTCTTTGCGCTGTTTCACTTCCTTTGACAGGACTTCGATAACATCTTCATCTGTCAGCTTTCTGCCGAGAGCGATCTCGTGGTTCTTGAGGGCAGCCCTGGTGAGGCGGATCACCGCAAGCCGTTTTTTTCCTGCCTCGCGCTCCTTTAAGGCCTTCTTCATGTCATCGAACAGCCTTTCCTGGAGAGACAAAGGCACCCCTCCTTACCACCAGCGGCGCTTGCGTGCGACTTCAGATTTTCTTTTCCTTCTGACACTGGGCTTCATGTAGTGCTCCCGCTTTCTAGCCTCAAAAAGAATGCCGGCCTTCTGGCAGGAGCGCTTGAAGCGGCGCAGGGCGCTGTCCAGTGACTCGTTCTTGCCAACCCGCACTTCGGCCATAACCTCATTTCCCTCCCCCCAACTAAATTCCGTGCTCTGAACCTTGCGGCGGAGACAGCCTGTAGTGAATTAGCCGTTCAGAAGCTATTTTTGTTATTATAGATCACCAGGTAAAACTGTGTCAAACGAAATGAAGGAGGCGTCCGCGTCAAGATCTAGTTGAGAGACCTCGGTCTTCAAAACCTTTAGCTTCAAGGCAATAGCTTCAACCGTTCCACCTTTCATGGAAAAACATCTCCATTCCAGGCTTCCTGCTTCATAGACCGGGTGCTCGTAGACCGGTTTTCAACCGTTCCGCCGCAGAGCCAATCTCCCCAGGCGTCAATTCCCGCGGAACTCGCGGTACTCACGTCTTATGCAGTATTTTCAAAGTAATACTGCACTAAATTCACCGCAGCATTTATGTCCCGGTCGTGGGTGCACCCACATTGTGGACACACCCATTCCCGCATAGACAAAGTAAGTTCGGACAACACATAACCACACTTACTGCATTTCCTGCTCGACGGGTAGTATCTCGGCACTACTACTAACTGCGAACCATACCACTTGGTCTTGTATTCCAGCATCCGTCGGAATTCTCCCCAACCTGCGTCGGTTATTTGCCGGGAAGGTTGCGGTTTTTAACCATGTTTTTTTACCGCTAGGCCTTCTATGACAATGACTGGCTTGGTTTTCGCCAGCCATGTCGAAAGTTTGTGGA
>DAINRC010000043.1:0-12273 GCA_036742135.1 Bacillota bacterium | reverse complement strand
GTGATAGTCCCAGAATACGCTGTGCTGGAGCTTGAACCGCCGGCAGAAGTGGTCTCTCTGGAGGATGATGCTTACGAGATCACGGTGCCCGTGGAAGAAGATCAGGTGCGGGGAAGGCTTCTGCTGGAACGGCCTTCAGGGGAAACAACCCTTCCTTTGGCCATCCGGCTTCCGTTTGTCCGGTGGAGGCTTCAGGGGTTGGAAGGGCATGAATTTTCCGTCTGGCAAAAGTGTGTGCAGGAGCTGTGGTTAAGCGATATCGAGGGCGCTCAGAGAACCCTTTTCCTGGAGCTGGTTCTGCCAGATGGGGTGGGGGAAAGGGTAGAGCTTTACCTGAGCGATTCCCTGCAGTATGCAGTGAAGAATTTAAAGAGCGGCTATGCCCGTTTTAACCTGCTGGATTTTACCGAAAGCTTGTGGGCAGGGGAGGAGCCCCTGCGGACGTTTTCAATCAAGATCTACGGGCAGCGACAGAGATTGATCTTTGAGGGGCCGCTGTTGCAGGTCCGCTGCCGCTGGACAGTGGAGGATGTAAGGTGGAAGGTAGAGGACCTGCCTTCTGCCCGGCGCCTGAGGATCGAGTGGCAGGAAAAAGGCCGGGCGGAGAACAGATTGCTGCGGCTCTGGAGGCTTTGGGAACCGGAGCTGCCGCCGCTTGTGGTAAGGATCCCGGATGGAGCTAGGCAGTTGGTGCTAGAGATGGACAAAAAGTCCCTTCCGGCGGGGCGTTACTTAGCTCAGTTTGCTGAGGGTACAGACTGGGACGAATCCTTGCCTGAGAATGGAACCAATGCTGTGGTGATGGAGATAACCGGCAGCGAGCCAGCGATAGAGGGGCTGGAGGTGCAGAAGCGCCCGGAAGGGCTCGTTATTTCAGGGGGCCTTGTAAATGCTGGTCAGGTTGGAAAAATAACAGGGGTTTTGTGTGGCTTAGCCAGCGGCAGCAAGCTGATCAGATGGCAAGAATGTGGCGTTGCTCCTGGTGGCCGGTTTTCGCTTTGCTTCACAAATTGTAAACCGGAGCACTCGCTTCTGCATGCTGCCGCTCACTGGTTTGGTGTGATGACGGAAGACCTCTCTTTATATGCATTCGGCATTCTCCAGGAACCGGCGCCGCTGGAGTTTGCCCTGGAGGAGTTGCAGCCAGAGGAGATCCGCCAGATCCTCGAACTGCGGGAGGCTGTAGAACTGAGTTTGAGGATCGATTGCCATATAGGGTTGCTGGAGAACCCCATTTTGCCCTCTCAAGATGGCTTCAGAGTTCTGCAGGAGTGGTCTGAAGGACGTGGCACGATTGAGAAAATTGCCTTGAGGATGGGTTCTAAGATCGAGAAGGTGAAGATAGAGCGCAGGGAAGGAGAAACGCTCCTCTGGCTGGAAAAAGGTGTGAGGTGTATCGGGTGTGGCATGATCTTGCAAAACCAGCAGGCTTGGTACGAGCATTCCGCTTTCAATCTGGAGGAGCACAAGGGGATGCGGATCAACTTTGTGAAATTCCCGATAACGATTACAATCCTTTGGGACATTAGGCCGCTGATCTGGAAACTGGCAAAAGAGCCCCGTTGGGGATGGAACGACCTGCTCTTGCTCTATTCCAGCTCTCGGATGCCGCTGCCTGGACAGGTGACGCCAGAGGGATTGCGTGATGATCAGCAGCTTTTCGAGATGTTATGGAAAAAGGAAAGAGAACAGATTTTTGCTCTGGCAGGGGGTTGGAAGAATTGAGCATCGATCCGATCAGCACTGCGGATGCTATCAAGGAGAGCTACCTCAGTTATCTGACCACGACCTTTCGCTTTCGCGATCCCGTGTTCCAGCAGCAGTTTGAAGACGGCTTAAGGCATCAGTCTGACTTCGTCAAAGGCCCGATCTTGGAGGCCACTCCGCCGTTTGAGAGAGGCTCCTCTATCTCTGATTTGATCCGAGAGGGGGTCCTGTCTGAGCGTTTTAACTACCTTTCTTCTCCGTTACTTCCGGTGGACCGGCCATTATACAGGCATCAGGAGGAGGCAATCCGCAAGCTTGTCGCCAGGCGGCGCAACATTGTGGTCGCCACAGGGACTGGGAGTGGGAAGACGGAGACATTTCTGATCCCCATCCTGAACTTCTTGTTCAGAGAAGAGGAAGCTGGGCGTTTAGGCCCGGGGGTGCGGGCGCTCCTGCTCTACCCCATGAATGCCCTGGCCAATGATCAGCTGTTGCGGCTGCGGGCATTGCTAGAAAACTATCCTGCCATCACTTTCGGCCGTTATACAGGGGAAACCGAAGAAAGCTTTGCTGCTGCTCTGGAGAAATACAAAAAGACCTTCGGGGGTGCCGAGCCGCTTTCCAATGAACTCATCTCCAGGGAACAGATGTGGGAAAACCCGCCGCACATCCTCCTGACTAACTATGCGATGCTGGAATACCTCTTGTTGCGGCCATCCGACAGCGTTTTCTTCGATGGGGATTACGCCCGGCACTGGTGCTTTATCGTGATCGACGAAGCTCATACCTATTCCGGGGCGAAGGGGATTGAAATGGCGATGCTCTTGAGGCGCCTCAAGGACCGGGTTGCTGCTGAAGAGAGGACCCTGCAGTGTGTTGCCACGAGCGCCACCCTGGGTGGGAGAGAGGACGCGGAGCGCGTTGTGGAATTTGCCAGCCAACTCTTCGGCGAGCCTTTTGAATGGGTTGAGGGCGATCCGGAGCGCCAGGATGTCGTGGAAGCTGCCCGCCTACCGGTCGCCGCACAGGCGGAAGGATGGGGGAAACCCTCGCCAGAGCTCTATGAGAGATGGCTTGAGACAGTCAACTCTTCTGGCGATGTGGACATGGTACCTGAACTTGTCAGGTGGGGGAAAGAAAGCGGTGTCCCTGAGACGGTTTTGGAGAGGGCAAGGGAGCGAGCGTCAGGGCCGAGCGGCTGGAGGGCATTTCTCTACGAGGTTTTGAAGAGTGATGAGAAGCTGCTGGTGCTGCAGCAGATGCTTCAAGAGGGGCCTCAGGATTTTGGGGAGCTGGCTGAACGGATTTTCCCTGAGGCAGCTGAGCCTAAGAGGGCGTTGATGGCACTGGTTGACCTGGCGGCGAAGGCAAAACAGGACGAGTCGACGGCGACGCTGTTGCCTGCGCGCTATCACTTCTTCGTCAGGGCGATCGAGGGCGCATATGTCACTCTGAAGCCGGAAAAAAGGCTCTTTCTGACACGCCGGGAAAACTGGAGGGAAGGCGATCGCACATATCCTGTCTTTGAAGTTGCCACCTGCCGCAGGTGCGGGGCGCTCTATCTGATCGGCGAGATTGAACGCAGCAACGGTCGGGATTACCTCAGGCATCCGAGCGAAAAAAGTGGGAGGGTAGCTTATTTTCTCCTCTTGCCTGAGGAGGTTCCTACCAATGCAGTTGACGAGGATGAGGAAGTGGAATTCCCTCAGCCCAGGGAACTGCTGGAACGCTTTGAATACTATCACCTCTGTGCATCATGCGGAGCGCTGGATCGGGAGAATGCCCTGGAACAACCCTGCGGTTGCAGCAGGGACGGTTACCTGCGCCTGGTCAGGGTGCCGGTTACCGCTGAGGGTTTGGTTTTTCTATGCCCTGCATGTGGAGGCCGGAACCCCGAGGGAATGGTGAGCCGCTTTTTAGTGGGCAACGATGCCGCTGCCAGCGTGCTGGCGACTGCTCTTTACCACAAGATAGAGCCTAGGGTGAATGACGAGCAACAAAAAAGGGAAGAGGAAGCTGAACTCTGGAGCTCCACCTCTGTGAAGCTGGGGCGGCATGGAAACAGTGAATTTGATGTTGGCTCCAGGAAGCTGCTCGTCTTTTCCGACAGCCGCCAGGATGCCGCCTTCTTTGCCCCTTATCTTGATCGCACCTATAACCGGATTCTACGGCGCAACCTCATCTTGAAAACCCTCCTGGAACACAGGGATGACGCCCTGGCAAACCGTTGGAGAATCCAGGACCTGATCGATCCCCTCCAGAGGGCAATCGAGGAAAACGACCTCTTGCCCGGCTACAGCCTCCAGCAGCAAAAGAACGAGGCCTGGAAGTGGATCCTCAGGGAGTTTCTGGGTTTTGACCGCCGGATCTGCCTCGAAGGCTTGGGGCTGTTGAGCTTCAGCCTGGTCAAGCCCTCCCGCTGGGTTCCCCCGCTGAAGTTATTGGAGGATCCGTGGAAACTGACGGAATCCGAAGTCTGGGCGCTCTTCCAGGTCCTCCTCGATACCTTGCGGATGAAGGGTGCTGTCCTTTTTCCCGAGCATGTTTCACCTGAGGATCCTTTTTTCAAGCCGAGAAATCGGGAGTTCTATGTCCGTGAGCATGGAGCCTCGCAAAAAAACGGGATCCTCAGCTGGAATTCGACAGGGCTGAACAGCCGGCTTGATTACCTGATCCGTCTGGCTGCCAGAATTGATCCGGCGATCAGTGAGGATGAGTGCCGCACTGTATTGAGGAATATTTGGAGATATGGGCTGGCATTGCATGAGAAGAGAAGCTGCTGGTATTCCTATTTTGTCAGGGAGTCTCTGCCGAAGGAAGGTGTCGTTTACCGCATGCGTTACAATGTATGGGAGCTGCGCTCAACACTGATCGATGAGAGCCTGGAGTGGTACATCTGTGATAAGTGCCAGACTCTGACAACCCACAACATCAGGGGGACATGCGTCACATACCGCTGCCCTGGCACACTGCACCCCGTCAGGCCTGAAGAGCTTTTCCGGCAGCACCACTACTTCCGTTTGTACCTGGACGATCTCCCGCCGCGGATGGCTGTGAAAGAGCATACGGCACAGCTGACAGGTGAAGCTGCAGCGGAACTGCAGAACAGGTTTCGGGAGGGGGATGTGAACGTTCTCAGCTGTTCCACTACCTTCGAGCTAGGTGTGGATGTCGGCGAGCTGGAGGCTGTTTTTATGCGGAACATGCCGCCTTCAGCGGCCAACTACATCCAGAGAGCCGGGCGGGCAGGGAGGCGGACCGACTCCACCGCTTTTGCCCTGACATTTGCCCAGAGGCGCTCACACGACCTCGATCACTACAGGGAGCCCTGGCGGATGGTTTCAGGCAAGGTCCATGCTCCTTACTTTAAAATCGCCAATGAGAAGGTCGTGCGCAGGCATGTCTATGCCACAGCCCTCTCAGCGTTTTGGCGCCGTGAAGAATATCGGCAGCTCTTCGGCAGGGTTGAGAACTTCTTTTTTACAGATGGGCCAACTGGGCGGGAGCTTTTGGATGTTTACCTGGCCAGCCGCCCTCCGGAATTGCTGCGGTCATTGAAGACGATCGTCCCCGAAGCGCTGCATCAAAGCATCGACCTGGATGGATGGGGTTGGGTAAAGGGCCTCTTAGACCCCAGGGATGGGGTGCTGAAGAAGGCGGAGGAAGAGGTCAGGAACGATGTGGAGCAGTTGGAGGCGATCAGGGAAAGGCTTTATCGCCAGGGGAAACCATCCGATCATCTGCTCAGGCTGGTGAAGACAATCAAAAATAGGGATCTGATAGGTTTTCTCTCGAGCAGGAACGTGATCCCCAAGTACGGCTTTCCGGTGGATGTCGTGGAGTTGCAACTCCTGCATCATGGGGAGGAGGCAAAGAAGCTCCAGCTGGAGCGCGACCTGCGGGTCGCCTTATCAGAATACGCTCCTGGCTGTCAGGTCGTGGCGGGTGGCAAGGTGTGGACAAGCCGCTACCTGAAAAGGCTGCCGAACAGGGAATGGGAGCGTTACCGGTACGCCATCTGTGACGATTGTCAGTATTTCGTGCGGCAGCGGGCGGAGTTGGTAAACGCTGGAGAGGGTGGGGAAGACTTTTCCCGGTGTCCGCGCTGTGGGCAGCGTTACAGAAATCAGGGGATATTTATTATCCCCATCTTCGGCTTTATTATCGACAGGAAGGGTCCGCTTGAGCCAGAGGAAGAGAAACCGGAGAGGACGTATGCCACCAGGGTTTATTTCAGCGGTGAGTCTGATGATGAGGGGTGCGTGGAGGTCTCATTTAAGGATGTGAAGCTGAAAGCTGTTTCTGCAGCCCGAGGGAAGATGGTGATCATCAACAATGCCGGGATGGCAGGGTTTAAGGTGTGTCCCGGCTGCGGCTACACCGCGCTAGGCAGCGAGCAGGTAAAAAATCCTCACCCGACGCCATGGGGCGGTGAGTGCACGGGAATGCTCCAGAGTCACCTTTCGCTCGGCCATGAGTTTGAAACAGATATCTTGAAGCTCACCTTTGAGGGCTATGAGAATGGCGATCTGGGTTTTTGGTACTCTCTGCTCTATGCCCTCTTAGAGGGGATGAGCAAGGCGCTGGATATAGAGCGGCAGGACATCGATGGCTGCCTTTATTCGGCATCTTCAAATCGTGGTATCCGCACCCTGGTGCTGTACGATGATGTGCCCGGCGGTGCCGGCCATGTAAGGCGTGTTGCCAACCCCGAGAATCTCCAACTGGTTTTGCAGACATCGCTTCAGCGCCTGCTTCAGTGTGAATGCGGCGGTGCAGAAGGTGATGCCAGCTGTTACGGATGCCTGAGGCATTACCGCAACCAGTTCTGCCATCACCTGCTGAGTAGAGGTCCGGTCATCGCTTTCTTGCGTAATATTTTAGAGCGTTCCAACTTATAACCCCGA
The DNA here is from genome assembly GCA_036742135.1 of Bacillota bacterium. Classification (GTDB taxonomy): domain Bacteria; phylum Bacillota; class DSM-12270; order Thermacetogeniales; family Thermacetogeniaceae; genus 50-218. Next base: position 5,659 of record DAINRC010000043.1, on the reverse strand, counting down.
TATAATAGGATTCAGGGTGTAAGATCTCGAAAATGTTTACTCATCCAGGAAAAATTACTGAAAATAAAAAAGCTTTAAGGAAAGGAAGGAAAGTAAATGCCTGAGATGAAAAAAACGGGTTTGAAGGAAGAAGTTGAAAGAAGGGCTAACTCTTTAAAGACGTTGGTAGATAGCTTTATAGAGGATCCTTCAATCCCCGAACAAAAAAAGATCCAGCTTATAATCCATGCAACAGGAATTGTCTGCGCTTTGGTTGCGGTGCAACCCATTCCTTTTGCTGATATATTTATCCTCACTCCAATACAGATGGTGATGGTGATGGGGTTGAGCAGGGTGATGGGAAACCCTATTGGCAGACATGGCGCTAATGAAATTTTTGCCTATCTGACTGGTGTAGTAGGATGGGGTGTCCTGGCCCAGCAGTTGATTTTGGCTGCTTATAAGAGCTTCTTGCCTTATTTGGGTGGACTTACTACGATTCCGTTAGTTTACGGAGCTACAGTAGGATTAGGGTATGCGGCTAAAGCGGTTATAGAGGCGCGGCAACGAGACCAGACGGTTACTAAAGAGGAGATAAAAAGGATTGAAAGCGAAGCTCGAAAGAGGGCTCAGGCTGAAGCCAAAAATTTCTCTATTGGTAACCTCAAAAAAGAGTTGGAGGACCTGCGAAGAAAGGCTTCTGAATATGATGCCTTTAAGCAGAAATTGAATGAATTATATAGGCAAATAGCTGTGTTGACAAATGACATCGTGCAAAAAGAACAACAACTGGAAAAGCAGATGCAGAAAGAGGAGACAATTCAACAGGAATGCTCTCTGCTCAGGAAAAAGATTGAAGAATTGAAAGGACAAAGCAACAAACTGGAAAACGACCTGAGAACGGTTTTGGAAGAGAATGAGGATCTAAAGCAAAGATATAATGTCCTTAAAGAGGAATTTCAGCGTCTATACACCGAATTGGAAGCAAAAGAAATTGAATTAGAAGAAGAAAGAAAGCGCCGTATAGAAATAGCCGAGGAGAAAGAACGGCTTATTGCGAAACAGCAAAAGGCTAAAAAAAAGCAAAAGGAAATATTGCAGAGTCGTTATCAAAAATTGTATCCGGATATTGAAATACGCGACAAAGCACTGGATTTTCTGATAAATCTGCCTCATGAGAAGGAATACCTTTTTGAAAAGAAGATTTCATCGCTCCAGCATGATAGAACCAAGATCCGCTTTAAAGATAAGATTCATGGTACTGATTGTTATGAAATTGAATTTGGTGATGATGGCAGGATTTATGTTCAGTTACGGGGAAACAAGTGTATAGTACATTTAGTTGGCAATAAAGCAACCCAGCTCCAAGATATAGAGTACCTTAGACGAGTGTCTTAAACGAAATGGATGTGCTAGGAACTAGGTTTCATGGATTTGCTCTTCATTCTTCTTGTTACAGTAGCAGCCCTCACCGAGTGGTATCCTTGTGTTAGAAACAGTATGGCTGTTTTTTCGCAGAGAGGCAGCTATTTCTTTCTAGAAAAACCGCATTCAACCGCGAGAGCAGATTCAGAATGTATATCAAAAGGGGGTGCAGAGGATGATCCGCAAACAGTTCTACATAAGATCCTGATCATGATTATATGTTGAAAAAGCTCTCATGTGAGACGGGACTTTCTGAAGCGGAACTCGTACGGCGTGCTCTTGAAGCCCAACTGAATACTTGTATGGCGGCCGGGCACAACCTTAAAGCCTGGGAGGCTGAGAAGGCCTTCATAGAGGATCGACTCAGGATGCATAGGGAAACGCCTCATCCCTCAACGGAAATCGGTAGAAGCTGGCAGAGGGATGACCTCCATGAGAGGTAGGATTCTTGTTGATACAAATGGGCTGGCAGACAGGGTCAGCAGCAGGCGAGGAGCCTTCATTTGGATCCGGAACACTATCCCGGAATTGAGGGGAGAACATCGCATTATTTCTCTATGAGGAGCGATTGCCATGGCTAAGGGTAAGAACAATCCGTTTGGTTTAGATGGGTTTGGTTCAGATGAGGTGGACGCCGGGGTGGAGACCGTTTTAAATGAACACCCTGAGGTCAAAATACTCTATGAAAGACGCCACAAGCTTCCGTCGTCAATAGAGATCAACGGAGTGAACCCGATCCTTCACGTCCTTTTTGAAGGAGTTGTGGAAAATCAGCTCCATGACACGGAACTTCCGGAGGTAAAAGCAGCGATTGAAAGGTTGGAGAGCAAAGGCCTGAGCAGGCATGCAGCCCGTGGTTGCGTTACCAGGATATTTATTGAACTTTTTTACGAAGCGTTCTCTCAGAAAAAAGCATTTGACAAAGAGAGATATAGGTGCCAGCTTAACCTTCTCGGAACCGACGTGAGCAGTGTGGGAAGAAATGACCCCTGTCCTTGTGGCAGCGGGCTTAAGTTCAAGAAGTGCTGTGGCAAAACGGCGGAAAATTTCCAAATCAACAAAATGGCGGGACTCCTTTCTCTAGGCATAGGAGCTTATATCCTCGACTCACCCGAGTTGATCGTCAAAGATCCTTTGGACCCCATCATGCAGCTGGAAAATCGCGTACACATCGCCAGCTATTTGGAGGAGCATAGGGACATTCAGGGCGCCAGGCGGTGCTTAGAAGAAAATGTGGCGCTGGCTGAGAGTTACCAGGGCGGCAGGTGGTTAAAGAACGCCCTCGAGGATCTGCAGCTTTTTTGTATGAACCACAAGCCCTTATGGAGAGACGGGATTTCGGTAATCGAGAGGCTGATCGCTCTGTCTGAAAGCGATGAGGAGAAAGGAAATTTCTGGGCCGATAAGGCGGAACTGCTGGCCCTGATGGGGAGGGTAAAAGAGGCTGAGCAAGAATTTCGGAATCTTTTCCAGGCGCTCCCCGACTGGCATTTCGGGCGCTACCGGTATGCCCTTTTTTTAAAAGCAAGCGGGAGAAAGGAAGAAGCCCTGGCCGTTTTGCGGGAGCTGGTGGCTGCTGGAAGGAAAATAGATAAAATAGATAGAGAGACATACTTCCCAAACTGGTCAAAAGGCGGCACAAACGGGTTATAATAGTGCACGAACGGGCTTTGCCCGTGTCTATAAAAAAATAACCGTTGTAACAACGGTCACCGTTAGGAATCCTCAACGGGAGAACTGGGAGATGAGGTTGCCATCTGTCTCTCCCCACTGCCTGCAGGAAGGCCATTTATTATGAGCTTACTCTGGAAAACGCCCTGGACAAACTGGTGCATTATTCCATTGATCTCCGTGTTTTAAACGAGGCACCTCTTTCCTCTTAGTACAGCGTGCTCCGTTATGGGATACGTATTGTCGAAAAGGACGAAGACCTCCGGGTTACCTTTCAGGAGCGAATCCTATCGAGATGGATTACGATTTTGCTCCCCTCAGGAAGTGCTACCTGGAGGAGACCCTGAAAGCGTGAAATATGACCACCATGAGCGCGGCGCGGCCACCGGCGACGAAACCGCCCCAAAGGGCACCGGGAATGTTACCAGTCCCTATTAACAAGGATGGTGATGCTAAGGTTGTCAGGAATCCCCTAGGAAGGCCGTAAAAAGAGTCGGTCACATGTAGGTTCTACCCCTGCATGTGACCTCAACAAGTATCGATAGCTTGAGGGTCGCTCCACAAGTCAACCTGGCTGACAATCCGGCAAACAGAAATGCGCCACCTACACGGCCTCAAGGAAAGGGAATGCCGCTCTCGAGAGCGTATTTTGGGTAGGGAGTATGCAATTTATCAAATTCCTGGTTTCCGGCTAATCAAAGCAAGGGACATTTTCACTGCATTCCGAACTGCACTAAGCTGAGACTGGTCGGGTTTGAGATAATCTTCACTGCTTCCTCGCTTTATTTTAGCCGTTTCCTCAGCTATTTTACAGACCTGTTCCTTGGCCCACATCCAGGATGCTAGCTGCTCTTCTGTTAACTGTTTATCTTCTTCTATCAACACGATTAAGGGTTTCACATAAGAGTTGCGAAAACACTTCATTGCCTGATAAATAGCAGGCAATTCCGAGAAACCGGCATTCCAAAATTCTCTGGTAACGATTTGCACGCGGTCCTGGGGAGAAGTATTGTGCTCAAGTTCTGAAATTGTGTCCAGCCTGGCAAAGATTAAAAATTGTTCAAGTTTAGCGTCTACTGTATACAGCCTTGTGAGACGAATCTCTTGCCAACCTGTTTGTTTCAATTCCTCGCAAATATCGTTCAGTCCCAGGTATAACCTCACGACATCTTTGTCCAAATCATTGCGTAGGGTGCTTCTCCACAGCTCGTTTAAACGATTGTACTTCGTGCTGTATAATGAACCAAAACATGAAAAACATGCACCTATTAGCACCATAGAAACTAGCGCACAATAAATTATGGTCTTGTGTCGGATTATAACCCCTCCCTTGCCACTCTTGGGTTTAGTTCTAGAATTCTCTGCTCGGCTACATTCGCCACATAGCTATAAAAGCTGCTCTCTTGCAATTAAACATGTTGTAAAGCTCTCCTAAATGTTCCCCTTCATCTGCTAAGAAAATGTTACAAGATCCTCTTAATAAGTACTACGTGCTGCCTCTTTCCAATAATGGCTTTTGTCTTCTGGGGTAACACTTATGCTTACCATTCCTAGATTAACAGAAAATGTTACACTTGGAGAGTTAAAACCATAAGTGTGACAATAAGTTTGTGTAAGTTCTCCGTGTGTTTCCGCCGGACTACCATCACGTGGTGTTAAAGAAACCCAAGCATGACCTACTGAATTATCGTCATCAGTTTCAATCCCCATTCCTCCAACGGCTTGTTCTACAATGTCCATATCATAATCACAACCGCAACCACTAGCGTAGGCTTCTTCAGTATCCCAGTTACATGCCCAACCATCAAGTGTGCCATCTATTTCTTCGCAGTTTGACCATTCGAAATAATAATCAACCCAAATATAAGGGATCGTTCCAAATTCATAACCTCTACTTACATGAAAAGTTAACGTAAGATCTGCCTGAGTCCCCCCTTGAGTGCCTATATCACCTGTACTGTCAGTACAACCCTCAAACTCTTGCTTGCTAACCAAAACTGGAATCACTCTATTCTCTTTTTCAATTAAGCGATACCGGTATAATATTGTCTTTTGATCCGTCAAACCCAATTGAGCAAGTCCTTCATAATAACTCTGGCGATTATCGGAGTTTTTCATCAAGTCCACCACTTTATTGATAAAAGCTTTATCAGAATCTGTAGCTTCATCACCAAATATTATTTTTTGCTGTTCACCAGCCCAAGATATGTCAGGAGAAACAATGGACACAGCTGTTAACATAGAAAACAAACAAAAAATTAATCTGATCAATCTTTTGCTAAAAACCTCATTCATCAGCAACTCCTCCTTCTTACTTTTTTAAATGACGTTTTGATTTTCTAGCCGATTTTATTCCGGCACTTTTGGCTGATACCAGTGGAACCAGCAAGTGGTGTTTGTTCCCGTCGCTGCCACGAGCAGGAGCAAGGCCGAAGCAAATCGCAGAAGATTTGTCTTAAGCGGTCTGAACATGCTACTCACCTCCGGGAAATTGGTTTTGCAAATCTCTTTAGACGTGGAAAACCATTCTCCTGCCTGATATTCCCAAAAGGAGCATATCGCTGCACAACCGGATGATATTGCT
>DAINRC010000042.1:0-12421 GCA_036742135.1 Bacillota bacterium | reverse complement strand
CCAGAAGGTTGAGCGGGCCCCAACAGGAGGAGTAACAGGTGCGTGAACTAGTTGAATTTTTAGCAAAGTCACTTGTGGATGATCCCGATGCTGTTGAAGTAAATCAGATTGAGGGTGAAAAGTCGGTTATCATTGAACTGAAAGTCGCCAGCCAGGATATGGGCAAGGTGATCGGGAAGCAGGGAAAAATTGCCAAAGCCATTCGCACTATTGCTAAGGCGGCAGGAGCAAAAGCTGGTAAGAAAGTTATCGTAGAAATCATTTCCTGAGCCGAGGGGGGAACTGATGGAGAAACTGATTACCATCGGCGAAGTGGTTACTTCCCACGGCTGTCGTGGGGAGATGAAGGTTCAGCCGTTCACCGATTTTCCTCGGCGTTTTCTCCAAATGAAGGAAGTTTTTCTGCGACTCCCTAGTGGAGCCCTTGTAAAAAGGAAGGTTCAGAGTGCAAGGCTCCATAGGGATCGGGTAATTCTCAAGCTTGAAGGTATTGATGCCCCGGAGGAAGTTAAGGAGATCCGGGGTGCTTTGCTTCAGGTTACTTCAGAAGAATTGTGGCCCCTTCCAGAAGGGCACTACTATATCTTTCAGATCATCGGTCTCTCTGTGTATACCGACACTGGGGATTATCTGGGAAAGATTTCTGATGTCTTGACCACAGGGAGCAATGATGTCTATGTGGTGGAACGCCCCGAGGGGAAGAGGAATTGTTTGATTCCAGCGATTAAAGATGTGGTGAAAGACATTGATCTCGAAAATCAGGTGATGGTAATTCACCCATTGCCTGGCCTGATTGATGAGTAACAAATAAGGGAAGTACCCAAAAGACCATTTTGCGGAGAGAGTCTTTCGATGATCATTAAGATTCTTACTATTTTTCCAGAGATGTTTATAGGACCCTTTCAGTCCAGTATTTTAAAGCGTGCTCAAGAACGGGGTCTTCTCAGGATTGAGGTTATCAACATCAGGGATTATTCTTTAGACAAGCATCGCAAAGTTGATGACTATCCGTTTGGTGGCGGTGCGGGGATGGTGATCAAACCAGAACCCGTCTACAGGTGTCTGATGGCTAACAAAGAAGGCCCTAAAGCACGAGTTATCCTGCTCACCCCCCAGGGGAAAACCTTTACTCAAAAAATTGCCCAGGAACTGGCACAGGAGCAGGAGATCATTCTCATCTGTGGCCATTATGAAGGTATTGATGAACGGGTAAAGCAGTTTATCGATGAAGAGATTTCTCTCGGTGACTTTGTTTTGACAGGTGGCGAAATAGCTGCAATGGCTGTAACTGACTCTGTAGCTCGGTTAATCCCCGGTGTTATTGGAGATCAGGATTCGCTCAAAGAGGAGTCCTTCACTTTGGGCTTATTGGAATATCCCCACTACACGAGGCCGCGCTGCTTTTTGGGGTGGGAAGTTCCCCAGGTACTTCTTAGTGGTGACCACCAGGCTATTGCCAGGTGGCGAAGGACCGAGGCTGTTCGCCGCACCTTTTTCCGCCGCCCTGACCTGTTGCGAGGTTTTGAATGGGGTGACCAGGAGAGAAGGGCGATCGATGAAATATTTCAAACAGAAGCCCCAGCAAAGGACGGTCTGAGCAGGTGATGGGAAAGCAGTCTGCCGGTTTCTATCATTCAAAGGAGTGTTACAAGCTCTCCACTGACACAAAGCTGCTGTTGTGAGTTGGTATCCTGTGTGCTATAATTATCGTCAGTGTTGACCTTAACCAGGAAAAGGAGGTCTTGATTTCATGGACCTGATCAGGGTAGCTGAGCAGGAATATATGAAAAAAGATATTCCCCCGTTCCGACCTGGAGATACAGTAAGAGTGCACGTTAAGGTTGTGGAAGGAGGTCGGGAGAGGACCCAGGTCTTTGAAGGAACTGTTATCCGAAGGCGGGGAACCGGTCTTGGGGAAACCTTTACTGTAAGGCGGATTTCCTATGGAGTCGGAGTAGAGAGGACATTTCCTTTACATTCTCCCCGTGTGGAAAAGATCGAAGTTGTCCGCCGCGGCAGAGCTCGACGGGCAAGGCTTTACTACCTTCGCGACAGGGTCGGCAAGGCCGCCCGAATTCAGGAACGGAAGTAGGGGAAGAGCTTGACACAGGGGAAGATCCCTTTTTTGAGGGAAATCCTGGAGTCGGTTATCCTCGCGGTTATACTGACTGTAGTAATTAGGCTCTGGTTGGTTGAGCCTTTTTACATCCCCACACCTTCGATGGAACCTACTTTGCATCCTCATGACCGCATTCTGGTGAACAAGCTTTCTTACCGTTTGCACCCGCCGGAACGAGGGGATATAGTTGTTTTCCAATTTCCCCTTGATCCCCGGCGTGATTTCATTAAAAGGGTCATTGCTTTTGAAGGAGAAACGGTGGAAATCCGCCAGGGCTATGTTTACGTTAATGGGCGTCGTTTGGAGGAGCCTTACATCGCCGAGGCTGCAGTGGCTGATTTTGGACCTGTAAAAGTCCCTAAGGACCATCTGTTTGTGATGGGTGATAACAGAAACAACAGCGAGGACAGTCGAGTTTGGGGGCCTTTGCACGAGAAGTTCTTGATCGGGAAAGCCTTTTTCATCTACTGGCCTCCTCACCGCATGGGGCTGATCGAATGAAGAGGTTGGAGCAGTATCTCAAGGTCGTTGACTTGGTCTTTGAAGTAGTCGATGCCCGCTGTCCCTTAAGTTCCCGGAGCACCCACATTGAGCAGATGGCACCAGGGAAGAAACGCCTTCTCGTCCTTAATAAAGCGGATCTGGCTGATCCCTTTGTGACGGAAAAGTGGCTCTCTTTTTTTCGGAAGGCGGGGGAAAGCACAGTTGCTGTCGATTCTCGAGAAGGGAGAGGATTCTCCAGGCTTTCCTTCCTTCTCGAGAATTGTTCTAAGGAAGTAAATGAGAAGCTGAGGAGAAAAGGGAGAAAACCTCGTGAACTCAGGGCCGCTGTTTTAGGTGTTCCCAATGTTGGCAAATCCACCTTCATCAACAGGATGATTGGGAAAAGGGTTGCTTCTGTGGGGAACAGGCCGGGAATCACCAAGGGTCCACAATGGGTCCGGGTGGGGAGGGTTTTTCTTCTTGACACTCCGGGGATGCTTCCACCACGGTTAGAGAGCGCAGAGGTTGTTTTCAAACTGGTGGCAGTTGGGGTGTTGAAGATGGAGAATTATGATGTCAGGGAGGTAGCGGACAGGCTTTTGCAACTAATTGAGGATTTTTACCCTGGAGTTGTCAAGGATTGCTTGGGAGTTGCGCCGAGAAACGGTCTTTTCTTGGAACGATTTGCTCTCCAGAAGAAGTTTCTCCTTCCCGACGGTGTGCCTGATCAGGAGCGGGCTGCTAGGTTTTTGCTCAAACTCTTTCAGGAAGGAAGATTAGGTGCTCTGACCCTGGAACGACCTTGTTAGGGAAGCCCTCAAAGAAGGGTTTTTTAATTTTAAAAAGAAGTGAAATTCAGCGGAGTTTGTGTGACCAGGAAATGCGGGGGAAAAAATTAAACGAAAAAGAGTGGTTTCGCCTGATAAAACTTCATTTTTTTGAACAGGTTCTTTGGAGAGGCGGGGCAGACTTGGTTGCGGGTGTTGATGAAGCGGGGCGAGGTCCCCTCGCTGGCCCAGTTGTTGCTGCAGTAGTTGTTCTTGATCAGGAACTCCTGCTCACCGGCCTTAATGACAGTAAAAAGGTAAGCCCAGGGAGAAGGATTCTTTTGGCCCAGGAAATCAAGATGAGGGCTGTGGATTGGGCGGTAGGGGTCGCCTCGCCGCGAGACATTGAGGAGTTTAATATTCAAGAAGCCACCTACCGCGCCGTGAAGCAGGCATTAAAACAGCTTTCCGTTGTTCCTGATCATCTTCTCGTAGACGGGTGGGCGATACCGGGATTAGAATTGCCTCAGACGCCTTTAGTGAAGGGAGATTGTAGGAGTGCAGCCATTGCTGCAGCTTCTCTTTTAGCCAAGACAATAAGAGATGAGTTGATGAAGTTTTATGCCAGACTTTATCCAGAGTATGGTTTTGAGAAACACAAAGGTTATCCTACGAAAGAACACCTTGAAGCCTTGCGGCGTTATGGTCCCTGCCCCTTGCATCGCCGCAACTTCCGGGGAGTTTTCGATAGTTTGGGGGGTGGGTGTTGAAAATGTTGTTGCGCCCAATTTTGCCGTCGAAAGTGGAAGCTGTGCCTGGAGGTCGACACCAGGAAGAACTTTTGCCTATTAGGGTGCTCCAAGTTGCCGAAAATAAAGCTGTGGTTTCAGTGAGGGGTCTGCTTCAGGAAGTGCGCACTAATGTGGCGCTCAAACCCGGACAGGCATTCTATGTCCGTCAGGAACAGGGTGAAGGTGAGGTCTTGTGGCGGATTGTTCGAGAAATCGAAGGTCTGGAATTCCGCTCCCCGGCTGCGGTTCTGCAGGACCTGGGCATTGCCGAAAATCCAGAGAATTTGGCAATTCTGGCAGCACTTCGCGATGCGGGACTGACTCTCTCCAAAGAAAATTTTTTTCTTGTAAAGCGTTGTCTGGCTCAGTTAGGCTCCTTTAATTCGGTTAATCTCCTAGTTTCCCTAACCCTAGCCAGATTAAGAGTTGGATTTCAGCCCCTGCTGCTGCAGGCCTTGCTGGAGTTTTTTCAGAAGAAGTTTTCTGAAAAGTTACCCTCAGAACAAGGGATTAATCGGGAAAGCCTTTTGGAAAAATTAGTAGTCCAATTGCAGTTTTCAGCAGAACGACTGCGAAATATTCTTCTGTCTCTTTACCATTATTTTTCGTGTTCATCGAGGAAATCCGGAGAGCCAGAGGCATTTGCAAGGATTTTCCATGAAGGGTTCTTGAGTCGAGACTTGGAGTTGCTTGGAGGCCAGATTTTTGCCTGGGCGTCCTGCCAAGAGCAAGAAGATCCTCTTTACTTTGTTCCCTTTTTTGTGTTTGCTGAGCAGGGTTTTGGTTATCGAGGAGAGGCTTATCTCTATCCCCCTAAAGAAGGGAAAGATAGAGAGTTTTGGAAGGTAATGCTGGTTTTCGAGACAGGCAATCTTGGCTGGATTCAAGTGGAACTGGTGATGAGAGACTCTCTCATTGAAGGCAAAGTTGTTGTTGAAGAAGAAGAGACGAGGTTGCTTTTCGAGGAATACCACCAGGAACTTGTCCAGTCTTTCCAGAGTGCGGGCATCCCGTTCAAATGGGTGGGTTGTGCTTGCGGAAGGGTCCGAAAGTTGGTGGTGCAGTTGCCTGGAGAGGTTGTTCCTGGTTTTCGGAAATATCCTGTAGTCAACTTGTTAGTTTGAGGTGAGCTCATGGAAAGGGATGAGCAGCGTCCACAGAAGCTTGCTGTTGCCTTGAGATACCGGGAGGACGAGGATCATGCTCCTCGAGTGGTGGCCACGGGCAAGGGTGAGCTTGCTTGGCGGATTATCAGGGAAGCAGAGAAGCACGGCATTCCTCTCTACGAAGACCCGCAGCTAGTTACTCTTCTTTCACAACTCCCTCTGGGGACCGAAATTCCTCCAGAACTTTATGAAGCTGTGGCCAAAGTTCTTGCTTTTGTTTACACTCTTGACCAGAAGGTTGCTTCTAAAAAGTTGCAGGGTAAGGATTTCTCTAAAGTAAAAACCTGAAGAATGGGGTAAGGGTAGAGTGGCGGCAAACCGTCAGATTGGAGAGAAAGGAGAGCAGTTGGCTCTGGCCTTTCTTTCTTCCCAGGGCTATGTGCTCCTTGAGAAAAATTTTCGCTGCCGGCTCGGGGAAATCGACCTGATTATGCAGGACGGAGAAACCGTTGTTTTTGTAGAGGTTAAATCAAGATCAGGCCGGAGCTGGGGGATGCCTCAAGAAGCAGTCTGCCCGCGAAAACGGGCCAAGATCAGGAGAGTAGCCCAATACTACCTGCTTCTGAAGAAGATTACGGAGGCATCTGTCAGGTTTGATGTCGTGGCAGTAGATTTTTTCCAGTGGGAGAGGCCCGTTGTTAACCATCTAAAAGGAGTTTTCTAAGTCCTGCAAAGAGAGACAACAAGAGAAGAAAAAGAATGGTGTATACAAGATGAAATTATATGTATTTTTGCAATGCCTTATGTTAAAATGAGTGTGGTTCTTGCTTGTAACCTCCGTTTTGCGGAGGTTTTCAGCATTCTTGCGGCTACCCTTCCTTTCTAAAATCTTCCGGGAGGTTTCGTGATGTTACAGCCTTCAGTAGTCGAGGAAATCAAAAGAATCGTGGGGAGAGAACACGTTTACACATCTCTTGAAGAAAGAGTGTGTTACAGTTATGACAGCACACCTGAAGCCTTTTTCCCTGACCTTGTTGTCCGCCCGGCAACTACCGAAGAAATCCAAAAAATCGTTAAGTTGGCCAACCAGCATTTGTTTCCGATTATTCCCAGAGGTGCAGGAACTGGGTTGAGCGGTGGTTCTGTTCCCATCAAAGGTGGGGTTGTCCTCGATTTAACGCGCATGAATAAGATTCTGGAGATAGATGAAGAAAACTTGGTTGCTGTTGTTGAGCCTGGGGTGATTACTTATGATTTGCAGGTGGAAGTGGAAAAGCGGGGGCTCTTTTACCCTCCGGACCCGGCGAGTCTGAAGACATCAACTATTGGGGGAAATGTAGCGGAGTGTGCCGGGGGGCCGCGTGCCTTCAAATACGGGGTTACCAGGGATTATGTGCTCGGGTTGGAAGTAGTTACCCCAACCGGTGAGCTTCTGAAGATCGGGGGTAAAACCGTTAAAAGTGTCACTGGGTATGACCTGATCCGCCTTTACACCGGTTCTGAAGGCACGCTTGGAATTATAACCAAGATCATTTTACGCCTTGTGCCCAAGCCTGAGGCTAAAAAAACCTTAATGGCGGTTTACCCCAGTCTCAACGACGCTGCGCACACTGTCACTATGATCATCAAAAAAGGAATTATTCCTGCTACTCTGGAGTTGATGGACGATCTTACGATTAGGTGTGTGGAAAATTACCTCCACATGGGACTTCCTCTTGATGCCGAAGCAATTCTTATTATGGAGGTTGATGGTCCTGCTGAAATTGTCGAGAAGCAAGCGCTTCAGGTTGCGGAACTCTGCCGCCAAAACGGGGCACGGGAAGTGAAGATTGCTGCAGATGAAAGAGATCGTGAGGAAATCTGGCGGGCACGTCGCGCTGTATCTGCTGCTGTCGTCCAGATTAAACCCACGAAGGTAAGCGAAGATATTGCCGTTCCCCGCAGCCAGATTCCCCAAATGGTGAGACGTCTGAAGGAGATTGCTGCTAAATATAACCTTAATCTGGTCATTTTCGGTCATGCTGGTGATGGTAACCTCCATCCTAACATTCTCTGTGACCAGAACGATGCTGAGGAAATGGAAAGGGTCGAACAGGCCATAGCAGAGTTGTTCAAAGCCGCGGTAGAACTTGGGGGGACCCTTACCGGAGAGCATGGAATAGGCACGATGAAGGCTCCTTACCTGAAGTTGGAAACGGGTGATGTTGGCTATCAGGTAATGAAGGCGATCAAGAAGGCTCTTGATCCCAACAACATCCTTAATCCCGGAAAGATCTTTCTGGAGTGAAGAAGACGATGATGAAAGCAGAAACAGTGAAAACTTATCTTGACCGGTGTAGCAAATGTGGTGGCTGTCAGGCTGTATGCCCTCTTTACAAAGTAACTAACACCGAGCCTTTGGTGGCCAGGGGAAAGCTTTTTTTGATAAAAAACCATATCGAGGGGAAACTGGGGCTTTCTCCCAAGATGAAAGAACTAATGAGTTTATGCCTGTTGTGTAAGGCATGTATGGAAAATTGCCCCAACAAGGTCCCGGTTGATCAGTTGGTGCTCTGGGCCCGCCAGAAGATCGCCAAAGAAAAGGGCATTTCTTTTGTCAAGAAGAACGTTTTTCAGCACCTCCTCAAGAACAACGGTCGCCTTAGTTTTGCTGCCAGATTAGGCTATTTTTACCAGCACAGCGGATTGCAGTGGCTGGTGCGAAAGTCGAAGGTATTGGAGCTTTTTGGGGACCTCGGAAAAAAAGAGCTTTTACTGCCTGAAATGGCGAGGGTCCCTTTTCGCAAACAGGTCCCCAGATTTCTTCCAGTCTCCCATCCGAAAAAGCGGATTGCTTATTTTACGGGCTGTCTTACAAATTTTGTCTTTCCTGATATTGGACATGCTGTAATCAATGTTCTTCGGAACAACGGAGTCGAAGTGGTGATTCCTGAACAGTGGTGTTGCGGTATTCCTGCGCTTGCCAGTGGTGACGAAGAAACCGCGGTCTATCTTGCCAGAAAAAATGTTGAGGTTTTCCAAAGAGAAAAAGTCGATGCCATCATTACTGATTGCGCTTCTTGTGGCAGTACTCTTAAGGAATATGCTGAACTTCTGGAGACACCAGAGGCTTGCTCCTTTGCCGAGAAAGTCCTCGACTTCAGCCAACTGCTTGCTGATGTTGTTGGCTTTCAACCAGGAGAAAGGGAACTAGACAACCTTGTTGTTACCTACCATGATCCTTGCCACTTACGGCGGGGGATGGGTGTTATTGAACCACCTCGTTCACTGATCAAGGCGGTCCCTGGAGTTACCTTTAAGGAAATGAAGGAGCCTGACCGCTGTTGTGGTGCTGCTGGTTCTTTCAACCTTTCCTATTATCAGCTGTCTGTAAGCGTTGGTCGCCAAAAAGTCAGCAACATCCAAGATACAGGTGCTGATTTCCTGGTCACTGCTTGCCCTTCCTGTATCATGCACCTGCGTCACCTCCTCCAACTGGAAGGATCGAGGGTGCAGGTGCTTCATCTTGCCCAACTGTTAGGAAAAACCTATGCAAATGTTGAGAAAAAGTCGTAAGTATTGCGAGAGTTGGTTGGCCTCCATTTGGCAAGTGAAAGGGTGAGGATGGGTGGAACAGTACGCTGAGACTTATCAGGTTGCTCGAGAGGAGTTTGCCAGGAGTGACCCTCAAAGGATGGCCGAATTGAGCGGGTGCTTCTATAAGCCGGATGAAGGAGCTATTATTGTTCCTTATCTGAGCAAACACTACCGGGTTTTTCATCCGAGTGGGGAAATTATTCCCTGTGAAGGTGCTCCTGAACTCTTCTTTGAGGAAAAGATTCTGATTCTTCAGTATCTTGCTCAAGCTTCAGGTGTTCCGGTGACTGGCCGGTGGATTGCTTATTCTGAACTTCCAGGTGGTATGTGTCACGATTTACCATGTAAGATGGAAACTGTGAAGCCACTGGCCGAAACTTTTGGGAGACGGCCTCAAGAGCTACTGGAAGCTGCCCGTAAGTATGGAGGTAGAGAACTTGATTTGGGAGATGTTGGTGTAGCCATTTCTGTCTTTCCTAGACTGCATGTTGCTGTTTTCTTATGGGTGGGAGATGAAGAACTTCCTCCGAGTGCCAGCTTTGTTTTCGATGCCGCTGCTTCTCAGTATCTATCAACAGCAGCCCTTTATGTCGTTGGTTCGCTCGTTACCAGGAGATTATGTGAGGCTGTGTCTGTATAAGAGGCCCCTTCCTTTCCCATAATAAACCTGACAGAGAACAAAAAATTTGAGGAGGGGGTAAATAGTGTTTGATATGCACCCGGGCTTTTCGATTTCTCCAGTTCCTAAGCGCGTAGGTGACAAGGTGAAGATTAAGTATCACGGCCTGCTGGCACAAATGGGAGCAGACCAGGTATGGTTGCACACTGGTTATGGGGAAGGACCCTGGGAGGATATCTACGATTACAAGATGAAGAAAGAAGGAAATGAGTGGGAACAGACTGTAGAAATAAAAAAAGAGGGTTCTTTCAATTTCTGTTTTAAGGATAGCGCTAATAACTGGGATAACAACAATGGTCTCAACTGGAGCTACAAGATCACAAGATAGAGTTCCTTACGAGTAGTTTTACGCTTCCAAAGGTTGTTCTCAAAAGAAATAGGGAGTAAGATTTTAGCGCTGCAGAATTTTCTGCAGCGCTAAATTTTTGCGTGCCCGGCATAGGCGAAGGCTTGCGAGTGTAAGTCCCGAACGGCGAAGGTAGCAGTAGTCGTTAGCTTAAGGCAAGAGCGTCCATCGTGAGGTGAACAGAACCCTTGGCCTTAAGTTTTGGAAGGACCAAGGGCTCGGGAGCTTAATCGAGCGGTACTTAGAACTTTTGTAGTGTCTTTATGAACTGCCGTATACCGAACGGCAAGTACAGTGGTGTGGGGGAAGGAGGTTAACCTTCCCTTCCTACCCGATTAGGGAGTTTGTTTTAGTGAAGCGATTTTTTGAACTCATCAGGACTTGTCAAACCGAGAAGTTTTCGCAGTTCTTCTTGGTCTTCTTCACTTACCAGTTCTTCTATTGACAGCGTGTAGTTTGCTACTTTTTCAGAGATGTAGACATCAGCTCCTGCTCTGAGAGCGAGCGCTATGGCATCACTGGGGCGGGAATCAATAATCACTTCCCCTGAACTTGTCTGAAGGTGCATTTCGGCGTAGTAGGTCCCATCCTTGACGTCACTGATCACCACTCTACGGAGTGTTGCCCCTAAATGTTCACAAACAGATTTCATCAAGTCATGGGTCATCGGTCGGGGTGTCAAGACACCCTGCAGGGCCATGGCAATCGCCTGGGCTTCAAAGGGCCCAATCCAAATTGGTAAAACCCGTTTTTGGCTTTGGTCAACCAGAAGGACGACAGGACTCAAGGAGACATCGAAAGCGATTTCTTTTACCTGGACTGGGATCACTGCAAACCCTCCTTTCTGTTAAGGTTTTTCTGTAAATTTTTATCGATCTGTCACCACCATAGCGGACGGTCAAGACAACGATACTGCAGAGACTCAGCCAGATGAGGCAGTTGGATTTGGTCGCAATCTTCTAGATCGGCAATTGTTCTCGCTACTTTGAGGATCCGGCCGTAGGCTCTCATGCTCAATCCGAACTTTTCGAAGGCCTGGAAAAGCATTTGCTGAGCGCTATTTTCCAGCTGACAGAACTGCTTAATGTGCCTGCTTTCCATCTCTGCATTACACCGGATCTTCTCCTTCCGGAATCGTGTTTCTTGCTTTTTTCGGGCTTGAGTCACCCTCTTTCTGATTGCTGAGGAAGTTTCTTCAGATGGTGCATTCTTGATTTCCTTTATTTCTAGTCTGGGAACTTCCACCTGGAGATCAATGCGGTCGAGCAGAGGTCCCGAGATCCGGTTCCTATAGCGCTGCACCTGATGCAGAGTGCAGGAACAAGACCTCTTGGGGTCTCCAAAAAAACCACAGGGACATGGGTTCATAGCTCCCACTAGGATGAAATTTGCTGGGTAGGAGAATGACCCCGAGGTCCTTGTGATGGTAATTATTTTTTCTTCTAAAGGTTCCCGCAAGGCTTCCAAGACATCTCTGTGGAACTCAGGGAGTTCATCGAGAAAAAGGACTCCATGGGTTGCTA
The DNA here is from genome assembly GCA_036742135.1 of Bacillota bacterium. GTDB lineage: Bacteria > Bacillota > DSM-12270 > Thermacetogeniales > Thermacetogeniaceae > 50-218. The sequence goes on along the minus strand of DAINRC010000042.1, from coordinate 1,031 downwards.
AGCTGATTTCCCCGGGTCTGGGGTTTTTGCCTCCTCCGATAATACTTCCTGGAGATGCTGTGTGGTGAGGGCTGCGAAAGGGTCGGGCAAAAACTAAGGGCTTATCTTTGGGGAGCAGCCCTGCCAGACTGTAGATTTTGCTGACTTCCAGGCACTCCTCCCAGGTCAGTGGTGGCAGAATTGAGGGCAGCCTTTTAGCTAGCATTGTTTTTCCGGTTCCGGGTGGTCCGATCAGCAGGATGTTGTGCCCTCCTGCTGCCGCAATCTCTAAAGCCCTTTTGGCCTGTTTTTGCCCTTTGATTTCAGAAAAGTCAAGACCAGCAGCTCCAGCATCGGTCTCGAAGAGCTTTTTTCGGAGTTGTTTTAGGTTTCTTCTATGGTCCTGGAAGGTATCTGGGTTTTGGAAATCACCTTGTAAATATCTAATGACTTCTTGAAGATGATTTCCCCCAAACACCTTGATCCCGCTGGTTAAAGAGGCTTCGGCGAGATTGTCTTGAGGAACCACGAAAACCTTTCCCCTGTTCGCTTTGGCGATGTTTGCTGCCATCAGGAGAATCCCAGGCACCGGACAGATTGAACCGTCGAGAGATAACTCCCCGACAGCCACTACTTGCTCCAGTTTTTCGGAAGGGACTTGCTGTGTTGCTGCGAGGATCCCCATGGCAATAGGAAGATCAAAAAGTGCTCCTTCTTTGCGGATATCTGCTGGCGCGAGGTTTACAGTAATTCTTCTTAAGGGAAAATCGTAGCCTGAATTCTTGATGGCACTACGAACCCGTTCCGTTGATTCTCGAACGGCAGCGTTGGGCAGACCAACGATATTAAAACAGGGCAATCCTGGGGAAACATCAACTTCTACCCGGACAGGGTATGTTTCCATTCCCACATAGCAGCAACTGTGGACAATAGCAAGCACCGGGTAATCCTCCATGCAAACTTTCTGCTTATCTTATTTTCATGGTTCGCTGTCGGATGATTTTTTCCTGCTCTTGTTCATTGAGTAAAATTTTTTTGGGCTAATGCAGGAA
>DAINRC010000041.1:0-12443 GCA_036742135.1 Bacillota bacterium | reverse complement strand
TGTTCCTGTAAAGGCGCCTCCTTACCGTGACTTCCCCAAAGGTCGTCACAATAGTCCTCTCGCGGAATCCAACTACTTCCCACAGACTTCTGTCCCTCTGCTCCATGAGCCGGGTATCTATTTCTTCAAGAACCCAGCTAAATATCTGTGCAGTAACTCCTAAAACAAGCTTCTTAACCTCATCCTCAAACTTCGCAAAGTCTTGGCACTCAGTAGGAAGTTTCTCTATCCCCTGAACAAAAAGAAGGATTCCCCCTACAACAGGGCGAATATCTTGTTTGAATTCAAGTTCAAAAAGATTTCTGTCTTGCATGGAGACCTCATTACCTCCTCTTTGTGTTGTTGTATTGTTTAGGTGAGGTCTCCTTTCTTCTTCATCTCCCCTCCAATTTCCTGCTGTCGCCTACTGAAATTTTACACTGCCTTTTCTTTTCCAGCCTGGCCGCCGCTTTCATCCCGCCCACTTTAAGGAGGCGGGTCTTCCCGCGGCGGTTTTATAAAAAAAAGTACAAAATGAGAGTATTAAATACACAACCTATTTCGTGGATTTACTTGCTCTCACTAACGAAGATGTTATAACAAGGCTTGTTGTTGAGCCAATGGTCAAAATGTTTAATAGAAATGAAGAATGGGTTTCCAAGAACAATTTAGATGTTATTAAACTCATCAAACCATATCTAGGATGTGATATGATGTTGGCAGCAGAACTATGTGGAAAAATATCACCTATAAAGCCAGCCCATCAGAGGATGGAGGATGTGCTTACATCCTATATCTTTTCAGCATTCCGGTATTTGAATGACCAGTCTGTCCCCTTAGCTTTTCTGAGCAAGGCAAAAAACCTCAGCGGCCAGAATTTTATTCTCAAACAGGTTAGTGATATATATGTGTTTTTCTGGCCGTGTTTTTCCTTTGGCAACGGCAGGTTTCGAGAAGCAGACGTTCTTGTCTTGATCTCCAAGTCAAGTGGAGAAAAAGTGGCTGTTATTGTGGAAGCGAAGTATGAATCTGGGTTAAGCAATCTGGCGAGCGTCGGAATGGATCTTGCGCATTCCCAAGAGTTTCAGGTTTTGAATTCAGTGCAATTTAGGCATCAGCTTGCAGATGAGTTTTGTGGCATCCAGTGCGCTACTTTTTTAGCGCCCGAAATTCGCCAAAAACTCGAGGGCGTTCACCAAAGATTACTCTTGTATGTTACAGCAAATCATGTAATTCCGAAGCTTGAGATTGGGGAGGGAATTGAAGAAATCAGGAAGCGGCCCTGTTCCAAACCAGAGTGTGTGAAAAAGGCTGAGGAAAATATTTACTGGGTGAGTTGGCGTCACTTGCACCAAATTCTGTCAGATTCTCGTGTATATGCACCATATTCAATGGGAGAGCGCAACTTTTTGTTTGACCTGCGCCGCGTTCTCGAGTTGCGGGAGCTAGATTGGTTTTCGCCTTTTACTAACCTTTCATAGCTTGAATCGTACAGTTCTTTTTTCTCAAGTTATAACCTAAAGCTGCAACCAGTTGAGACGTATGAGCCGATTTTTTAGCCCAGTTGGTGGTGTTTTAGATTATCGGTTATGACGAGCAAGAGAAGGCCTTTTTCCTTTTTAACTAGAAAAAGTTGTAAGAGCGAGAGCCAGGAATAGTTTAAACCGCAGGAGGCTTTAAACTTTGGTGTTAAATGCAAGTTTATCGAATCCTATCAAGATACGCTTGGCAGCTTTGGTGCCGACTGCATACGCAAGGCGGTGCTTGTATATAAGGAACAATTACAGCATAAAGAAATATAAAGAAATGATAGCCGGAAAAGCCCCAATCTTAAGCGACTGGCTGAGGTACTAAAAACCGCTTTCTTTTTGATTGAAGAAAATCAAAATCCCTTAGGACACGCGCGCAGATCCCTGTTGGTCAACATTTGATATGTGGCTACATATGTGTTACAATGTAGCCACGGGAGGTGAGACTATGAAAGCAGGTATAAGAGAAGTCAAAAACCGCTTCAGCGGATACCTCAGGCGCGTCAAACAGGGAGAAGTAATTGTCATAACTGAGCGCAACACGCCTGTTGCAAAACTGGTTCCTATTAAGGATGATGAGCAGGCTGCTGCTCTGACCCTGGTGGAACAGGGAATAGCGTCCTGGCGTGGTGGCAAACCTCAGGGAATAGCGGTACCGCCAGCTACTAGCGGCAACAAGTCAATCTCATCACTAGTTGTGGAGGATCGCCGTTGATTTGCTATCTCGACACAAGTGCTTTAGTGAAGCTCTACGTCCAGGAACAAGGCTCGGAAATAGTGCGTGATTTGGTTGACGAAGCCTCCGTGGTGGCGACCAGCAAAGTTGCCTATCCCGAGGCCAGAGCTGCCCTCGCAAGGGGCCTAAGAGATGGGTATCTCGAGGAAAAGGATTACCGCCAAGCTGTGGCTGCCCTGCAGAACGACTGGCTGAAATACCTCGTGATAGAAGTGTCGGATTCCCTTGTCCTTCTTGCCGGGGAACTGGCCGAAAAGTACCGCCTCAGGGGTTTTGATGCTGTTCACCTTGCTTCTGCAATTACATTAAAAACGCAGGTGAAGAAAAGCATAGTGGCAGCCTGCTTCGACGATCGGTTGTGGGAAGCCTTGCGTGCCGTAGGCATAGAAGTGCTGCCAGAGAAAAAGCCCTCCCTGTTTCTGAGCGGTGATTGACTAGTTGTCGGGAAATATAATTCCTCACTCCCACGCCACCTTTTCCATCGCTGCCTACAGGTCCTTCTCCGAAGGGGCGGGGTACAGCTTCGTCACGTCCAGCCACTCATGCCCTGTAAGCATAGCCAATTTTCAGAACAGAGGAATTGGAACACAAGATTATGCAATCATTCCTGTTGATTGTATCCCTGCTTCAGAGATTGTAAAAATATCACAAAAAACTAAGAGAGGTTGTTACTTCAACTTATTTTTAGCCTTAGATGAAGAGTAGTTTAATAAAAATTACATGAAAGTTTGAGCGAAACTTGCCGCCCAAATTCGCGAGAAAAGGGCGGCAATTTACCTTTCTAGAACAAAAAAAAGAGAGCCCGAAAACCGCATCAAATCAGCATTTTTGCTAATCAGCCTTCGGCACCAGGAAAATCAAGGCTTTGCGCCTTTTGGGGCGGCGGGGAAGCGCCGCTCTTTTTGCTTCTTTGTGCCGTGTTGCCGCCTATTTGCCTTCCAAAAGTCCGGTTAGATTGTATGGGAGGCTGATTTTGTGTCTGGACGAAATGTAGCAAACCACCTTTTTGTTCTTTGTGGGCCTAAACCTGTGACGAAAGGAGTGTTTTTGCGTCTGAAAGGTTTGGTTTTTGTGCTTTGGCGAGGGATTTGTGTGCTCGAGAAGGAGAAGAAGGATTAGAGGTGGTTTTAGAGAAGAATATACCAAAATGAACCCAGATTTCTTCAGAGTTTTTTAAAGCCAAAAATGGTTTAAAAGTTCGAAAAAGGGCTCTTAGTTTAAGAAAGGGTTGCAAATGTGGTGAATGATTCTGGTTATGAGGCCACGAAAAGGGCAGCATTGCTTGTCGCTACATTGAGTGCTTTGCTGACCCCATTTATGGGTTCAGCAGTAAATATTGCTTTACCAGCAATTGCTAAGGAGTTTGCCTTAAATGCGGTTACTTTGAGCTGGGTAGCCACCTCTTATCTTTTAGCTGGGGTTGTTTTTTTGGTCCCCTTCGGTAGGATTGCTGATATCTACGGGAGAAAGAATGTCTTTTTGCTTGGGACAATTATCTACACCGCGGCATCGCTGCTGTGTGCTCTTTCCTTTTCGGCGCCGGTTCTGATTTTTTCAAGGGTTGTTCAAGGGCTTGGAGGTTCGATGATCTTCGCTACCGGAGTGGCAATTTTAACTTCTGTGTATCCTCCCAACGAACGAGGGAGGGTCCTGGGAATTAATGTAGCCAGTGTTTATCTGGGGCTTTCTATTGGGCCTTTTCTTGGTGGATTCCTGACGCAGCATTTTGGCTGGAGAAGTATTTTTTGGGCAGTTTGTCCTTTAGGTGTGCTGATTGTTTTAGTTACTCTGGGGAAACTCAAGGGGGAATGGAGGGAGGCACAGGGAGAAAAGTTTGATTACATAGGCTCACTGCTCAACTGTTTAATGTTTTTGGCTCTCATTTACGGGTTTTCTCTCCTTCCGGTAGCAAGTGGTTGGTATTTGGTTTTGTTAGGTTTACTTGGGATCTTCCTTTTTGTAAAATACGAACTGAGGACAGAGAGTCCTGTGATTGATATCAGACTTTTTCGGAGCAATCCAAGTTTTGCTTTCTCTAACCTGGCTGCCCTGATTAATTATAGTGCCACGTTTGCTGTTGGCTTTATTTTAAGTCTCTACCTCCAGTATCTTAGAGGCTTCAGTGCTCAAAGGGCGGGTTTGATTCTTATTGCCCAGCCGGTTGTCCAGGCTGTTTTTTCTCCATTTGCGGGAAGGTTTTCTGACCAGATCGAACCCAGGGTAATTGCCTCGGCAGGAATGGGCATCACTTTTATCGGGCTTGTTTTGTTGACTTTTTTAAGGGCAAATACCCCTCTCTGGTTTATCGTCTTGAGCCTGGTCATTTTGGGCTTAGGGTTTGCTTTTTTCTCTTCTCCAAACACCAATGCCATCATGAGTTCTGTTGACAGGAAGTTTTACGGAGTGGCTTCAGGCATTGTGGGGACAATGCGCTTGACTGGGCAGATGCTGAGCATGGGAATCATTATGATGATTCTTGCCCTTTTTATGGGAAGGACACAGATAAATTCTCAAAACTTACAGCTTTTTTTAAAAAGCTCGCAAACAGCCTTTGTCGTTTTTGCTGTTCTTTGCTTCTGGGGAATTCTTGCTTCTCTTGTCAGAGGTAATATGCACGATCCCAAAGATAGTTCCAAGGGAACATCCGACTAGCAGGGACCTCGCTGGGGGTTAAGGATTATAAGGTGGGGGGTAATTAGTCTTGGTAATTATGGGGGTTGACCCTGGGGTGGTAACAACTGGGTATGGGATTCTCAGGGTGGTTGGACACGAGGTAAATGTTGTGACTTATGGTACAATAAAAATTAGTAAGGACCATGATTTACCCTCCCGCCTTCTAGGGATTCACCAGGAGTTAGGAAAAATTTGTTCCTTTTATCAACCTACAGTTCTTGCATTAGAGGAAATTTTTTTTAGCCGGAACAGGCGTAGTGCTATGCTCGTCGGACACGTTCGCGGAGCGATTATTCTTGCTGCAGTTCAGCGGGGACTTTCCATTGCAACGTACACACCTCTACAAATCAAACAGGCAATTACTGGATATGGACGAGCAGAAAAAGAACAGGTTCAGAAAATGCTGAGACTTATTCTTAAGCTACCTGAGGTTCCCGAGCCAGACCATGCTGCTGATGCGCTTGCTACTGCGCTCTGTCACTACTACAACAGTAGAGGCTATGCTTGGGGCGGACTCTGGAGGGGAACCAGATGATTTCTTTTTTGGAGGGGGTTATCGCCGAGACTGGGGAAAAAAGTTTGGTTCTAGATGTTCACGGAGTGGGTTATGAGGTCATTGTTCCCACCAGTGTCCTTAAGAACCTTCCTCCTTTAGGTGAAGAGGTGAAACTGCACACTCACCTTTATTTGCGGGAAGATCTTGCCCAGCTTTACGGGTTTTTAACAGCAGAAGACCGCGATTTGTTTCGACTCCTCCTCACCATTCAGGGTATTGGACCGCGAGTGGCCCTAACAATTCTTGATGTTTTTTCCGGGGAGGAGCTTTTAAGAATCGTTTCCCAGGAAAACATTGAGGGACTTCTCCAGGTCCCGGGGATTGGTAAAAAATCGGCTCAGCGACTTCTATTGGATTTGCGGGAAAAACTCTCCAGGCATTTCGGTAAAGGAGTAGCTGGAAGCGCTTTTTCGGATCGCTCTGTTTATGAGGAGGCTTTTGATGCCCTTCTTGCTCTGGGGTATTCGAAACAGGAGGCTGGAGAAGTTCTCAAAAAAGTCGAAAATCAGGGAAAGTATAGAAGCGCAACTGAAATCCTGCGTTGCGCCTTGAAAGAACTGGGTAAAGGAAAGGAATAGTTTATTATGGAGGAAAGAATTCTTTCTGAGAACTGTTTGCCAGAAGAGCAGAAAGCAGAAACCTCCCTGCGGCCCCGTTTTCTTCGGGATTTCGTGGGACAACAACAGCTTAAGGAAAATCTGGAGGTTTTTATCAAGGCTGCCCTCAAGCGGGGAGAAGCCCTTGATCATGTGCTCCTTTACGGTCCTCCAGGACTTGGAAAAACTACCCTTGCCCACATCATAGCTCACGAACTGGGCGTTCGTCTTCACCCGACATCAGGGCCTGCCCTTGAGAGGCCTGGAGATGTAGCTGCAATTCTAACCAACCTCGAGCCTCATGATGTGCTTTTTATTGATGAGATTCATCGTTTGCCGCGCTCTGTTGAAGAGGTTCTTTACCCCGCACTTGAAGATTTCTGTCTTGATGTGGTGATTGGAAAGGGTCCGGGAGCAAAATCGCTCCGCATCGATCTTCCTCCTTTTACCCTGATTGGGGCGACTACAAGGGCAGGACTAGTAAGCCTTCCTTTGCGGGATCGCTTCGGAATCATTTTCCGCCTTGATTATTATCCTCGGGAAGAACTTTTTGAAATTGTGACCAGGGCAGCTGCGGTGTTGGGAATCCAAATGGAGCCTGAGGGAGCCTGGGAAATCGCTGGGAGGGCGAGAGGAACACCAAGAATCGCCACACGTCTGTTGCGCAGGATTCGCGATTTTGCCGAAGTTGCAGGGGAGAAAAAAATTACTCGGGAGCTTGTGAAATCAGCTCTTGAGCGTCTTGAGGTTGACGAAGCTGGTTTGGACAAGGTCGATCGCATCTTGCTGTCAACTGTGATTGAAAAATTCCATGGGGGTCCTGTGGGTCTGGATACTCTTGCTGCGGCGGCGCGAGAAGAACCAGAAACAATTGAAGATGTTTATGAGCCTTATCTTTTACAGATTGGATATCTGCAGCGGACACCTCGGGGGAGGGTGGCTACACCCTCGGCTTATGCTCACTTGGGAATTCCCTATCCTGGAGAAAAAAAGCCTGCAGTTGTGCAACAAAGGATCGCTTTTACGGAGGATGATCAGCAGTGAAGGTCCTGCTCCACATCTGTTGTGGGCCTTGTGCTATTTTTCCTGTTCTTGATCTCCGCGCTCAGGGTCATGATGTTGCTGGTTTTTTCTGTAACCCGAATATTCATCCCTACCAGGAATATCAGTTGCGCCGGGAATCTGCCGAAGAGATGTCCCGGCAGTTGAAGTTGCCTCTGCTCATGGAAGAAAGTTACTATCCCGAGGCCTACTTTCGCGAGGTTGCTTTTCGAGAGGGAGAAAGGTGCCGTTTTTGCTACTACTTACGTCTGCGGGAAACTGCTGCTTTAGCCAAAGAAAAAGGGTTTGATGGTTTTACCACAACTCTGCTGGTGAGTCCCTGGCAGAACCTCGATGTAATCCGTCAAATTGGGGAACAGGTAGGTCGCGACCAGGGGGTGTCTTTCTTCTTCTGTGATTGGCGACCAGGGTATAGAGAAGGGAGGCAACGTGCTCGGGAAATGGGACTTTACAGTCAAAAGTACTGCGGCTGCATCTTCAGTGAAAGAGAGAGGTTCCAGAAGGTGAAGAAAAATGGATAATTTTACTTTTTTGGCAAAGATGTTAATTGGCTTGGGTATTTTTCTGATCATTGGTGGATTGTTTCTTCTCATTATGGGCAAAATTGCTCCTTTGGGGCGTTTGCCTGGAGACATCCTCTACCAGCGGGGGAATTTTACTTTTTACTTTCCTTTGGTTACCTGTCTGCTTTTGAGTATCCTGCTGACGATTCTCCTCAACCTCTTTTTCTGGCGCCATTAGTTGCGTAGTCGTCTCTTTGCTTTCGGATTTTTCAGTTGGGAGGGAAATATTTAGAGAGTTGGCGATATCCTGGTATTTTCTCACGAGTGTCTGCCAGTCTCTTTGGGTTATTTCCTCAAGAGAGGCGTCTTTTCTGTGTTTTTTGGCTTCCAGGTAGAAAAGGTATTTCCCAGGAGTTGTTTCTTTTTTGTGGGCTTGACTGCGGATCTCTTGGGATATTGGCTGGAAAGTATGGGGGATGGATACTGCTTTGCTGTTTAGCAATTTTACAATCCTTTCTTCCAGATCGTTGGCTGGAGAGACATCTTTATTGTGGAGCATGGTGTAGGTGCAAATGAGGGGATGTTGGGTTGCCTTTGCTTGTTCCAGGACTAATTCCAGCGCTTCTTCGAAGTTCCGGCCGCGAATTTGGGTTTCTTTAAGGAAGACTTGACCTTCATCATTGAGGGGTGAAGCTGTAATAATATTTCCTTTTTTATCCAGGGCAAACTCGATGGCTGGTCCGAATTCCAGAGAAACGAAGGCAGCAGCTGGGGGCAAAAACCCTTTAAAAAGTTGCCAGCCGAGTAAACAGATCATAATGACTGCGGCGACACTCCCTATCCGAACGTAACGGGGAAGAGCGGGCTTCCATGATACTTCCTGCCCTACAGGGGTGTTTCCAAAAGTTGTGGCAACTTTTTTGAATTCGCCATCAGGTGTGAGGATGATGCTTGAGTTTTTGCTCTTTTTGATCAGCACACCTCGGGTTGTTTCCATTTTGTGCCTCCTTAATTTTTGATTTTGTAGATTTGAGGTACGAATAAAGGAACGGGTATTTTTCTGGGTTGTGGAAGATCAGAGCCAGAGCGATGATGTAGGAGCGGTGCTTTTCCAGAGTTTTTTTGCTGAGTGGGGAAATGTTGCTGAGTTCCTGGAGCGGAATTTTTTGGTGTTCTTCCAGGTATCGGAAAAGTTTTTGGTTACGTGCTAACTCTTCTGCAGTGGCGATGAGATTGGTTCTTGAGTCCTGGTGTTTGGGGGAATTCCTTGCGAGAGCTTCGAAATTTATTTTGTATTTTCTCAGTTCTTCTTCATATTGTTTGATTTCTTCTTCCCTCTCCCAGGCTTCAATTTCCTTGACTAGCTCATTCCAAGAATGGGTTTGGTCAACAGCTATCTGGGATTGAGAAAAATCACAGGGAATGTCTTGGTTTTGGCTTTCGCGCCTGAAAAAATCAATGAGCCGGCTTCGCATGATTACTTTCGCGTAACCCAGAAAAGGAACCTGGGATTCAGGATTAAAGCTGTCTATTGCTTCGTTGAAGGCCATGAGGGCTATCGAAAGCTCATCATCTTGGCCCCAGATGAGTTTTTTCTTGCAGATTCTGCACGCTGTCTGGTGGATAAATTCCTGGTATTCTTCGATTAGTTGGTTGCGAACCTGGCGATCGCCGTTTTGGGCCAGATGGAGCTTTTCATTGATTTGAGTCATTCCTACACCTCGGCCAGGTTTATTTCATCTCAGACTTTACCATAAAAAAATACGAAGAGTCATCATCTTTTAAGGGGAATTGCAGGAATTAAGTAGTTTATCGAGAAAATCTTTAGCGAAGACAATTTTCCAGTTGGGCGAGGTTATCAGTGATGTGGGGAGAGAATCTCAGAATAAGTTTAATTATCTCGGTGAGTTTGTTGGTGTTGCTGTTTTTCCCCGTCCGAGGAGAAGCTCGAGAAACCCCTCTGCTCAGAGTTGCTCTCGATCAGGGAGTTGCCACAGCTTCTTTCCATGTGATTTCTGGGGGATACACGCTCACCGATAAATCTTTAGGTTTTCCGATTGCTGAAGTCCAGCCAGGCCAGGTGTGGAAGGTAACAGCCTCGGGAACCACACTGCTGTTGGAAGGTCCTGGTTTCTCTGGAACAAAGGTGTTTTCTGGACCCCTCTATCTACAGGAAAAGTCTGGGAATAGTCTTAACCTCTTTTCTTACAAAGGTGTATCTTATCGTGGTGAACTGATAATTCAAAATTTGGAGGGGCGTTTACTGGTAGTTAATCTTATTGATATCGAAAAATATCTTTACGGTGTTGTGGGAAGGGAAATGGGAGCAGGTGCAGCACCAGAAGCTTACCGGGCGCAGGCTGTTGTTTCCCGTTCGTATGCTCTCGCGATGAGAGGTTTAAATCCTTGGTATGATGTAGGGGTGGATACAGGGACCCAGGTTTATGGAGGGTACACAGGAGAGTCTGCTTACACGTCTAATGGGAGAAACCCAGTTGTAGAAGCTGTTGAGGCAACGAGAGGGAAGGTTCTCAAGTATGAGGGAAAAGTGGTGCAGGCTTTCTTTCATTCCAACGCTGGTGGTTATACCGAGGATGTGGAGAATGTTTGGCTTGAACCTCGCCCTTATTTAAGGGGTGTTCCTAGTCCGGCCGATTCTTTTGCCGAGACTGTCGGGGGTTGGGCTGCGGAAACGTTTCGCTGGACGAAAACGATAACTAGAAAGGAACTCGAAGAGAAGCTCGGAGTGGGAAGGATTAAGGAGATCCGAATTTCCAGGTGGAAAACGCGGGTAACACGGGATCCGGTGACAGGTAAATTGTCGCGGGAGTTTGTTCCCGGGACCCGTACTGTTTCTGGCAGGGTAACTGCAGTAACGGTAGTGGGGGATTCGGGTGAGAAAAGTTACTACAGGGACAGCATCAGGACTCCTTTTAACCTTAAGAGCACTCTTTTTGATCTGGTGTTTGAGGGGCAACTTCATGTGCTTACACTTAACGGGGAAGTAAAAACTCTAACCGAACACCAGGTTTATATACTTGGAAAAGGTGGCTCTGTTTCTTCGTCATCAGCAGAAGAGAAGTATTATGTTCTAGGGAAAAATAACCAGAAGAACTTGTTGGGGATGTCCTTTGATAGAGTGATTTTTGTGGGGAGAGGTTTTGGCCATGGTGTTGGTATGAGTCAGTGGGGAGCCCGAGGTTTGGCTGTTCGGGGTTATACCTGGCGCCAGATTGTGGAACACTATTATAATCAGAATCGTTATGATGGCAAACTCCAGGTTGTGGATAACTACGGGCTGTAGAGGGGTATAGGAGGACTGTGAAAGTAAGTGACTTTGACTACTATTTGCCTCCAGAGTTAATCGCCCAGTACCCAGCACCTAGGCGTGAACAGTCCCGGCTGTTGGTTTTGCACAGGGACTCAGAAGAAATTGAGCACCGCCTTTTTCCTGCTGTTGTTGAGTACCTGGAGCCAGGAGATGTCCTGGTGCTCAATGAAACGAAGGTATTTCCTGCTCGCCTGCGTGGGCGGAGAAAAGATACGGGTGGTCCGATCGAGATTTTGCTGCTTAAGGAAAAGGAGCCTCTTGTATGGGAGGCGCTAGTGCGACCGGGCCGTCGGTTTCGCGCCGGGGTCAAGATCATTTTTGGGAATGGAGAGCTAGAGGCAGAAGTCAGGCAGCAGGCAGAGGGAGGAGTGAGAATCCTCAAGTTTTACGAAAACAGTGTTCCCAGCTTCTGGGAGAAAGTTTTCCGGCTTGGAGAAGTTCCTCTGCCTCCTTATATCAGGAGAAAGGTGGAAGACCTCGATAAAGAGAGGTATCAAACTGTTTACGCCCGTTTCTTGGGCTCTGTAGCTGCACCAACCGCAGGACTTCATTTTTCTTCGGAATTGCTTGAGCGAATCCAGGCGAAGGGTGTCAGGCTTGTTTTTCTGGTGCTCCATGTAGGGTTGGGAACCTTCCAGCCGGTCAAAGTCGATGAAGTAGAAAAGCACAAGATGCATTCTGAATTCTGGAAGATTGAAAGTCAAGCTGCTTCAGTAATTAATGAGGCAAAAAGATTGGGGAAACGGATTATTGCTGTAGGAACTACGGTTGTCAGGGCACTTGAGACTGCTGCTGAGGAGTCTGGTTATTTGAAGCCTGGAGAAGGGTGGACTCGGTTGTTTATCTATCCAGGTTATAGGTTTCGGATCATTGACGGATTAATTACTAATTTTCATCTACCACGTTCTACCCTTTTGATGCTTGTTTGCGCCTTTGCAGGGAGAGAAGCAGTCCTTCGGGCCTATCAGGAGGCTGTTGCTTTGAAGTACCGGTTTTTCAGCTACGGGGATGCAATGTTAATTATCTGAACTACAGAAGATCATTGGGGGAGAAACCAGGTGTGAAAGCAGGAGTTGGTTATAGCAGTCATCAATCTTCCGAGGTGGCGGGAAGAGAAGCAGCACGAAGTGCTCTCAGGCTTTCGGGGCAGCCTGCTATAACCTTGCTCTTTACTACAGATGGCTATGACCAGGAGAAAGTTCTAGAAGCTGTGCTGCAGGAAACGGGAAAAACTAGCCTTCTTGGGGCTTGTGGGGCAGGGTTAATTACTCCCGATGGTGTCCTTGAAAAGGGGGTTGGTGTGCTTACCATTTCAGGTAAAGACATCTTTAGCAGGACTGCCCTCGTAAAGATAAATCCTGAGAACCCAGTGGCAACCGGTAAAGAAATAGCTGAAGAATTGCTCTCCAACTGTCCAGTGGAGCAAGGAACAGTTGTCCTTTTTCCCGATGGTTTTGGGGCCAATATCAGCAAGATTG
>DAINRC010000040.1:11810-12521 GCA_036742135.1 Bacillota bacterium | reverse complement strand
GCTCCTCTTCCACCTCTTCTTCATCACCAAGGGAGTGGGTGTGCGGGAAAAGGCCTTCTTCGAGGCCAGTCAAGAAGACCACAGGAAATTCCAGCCCCTTGGCACTGTGGAGAGTCATCAACACCACAGCATCTTCGTCAGCCCGGTAGTTGTCAACATCGGCCACAAGAGCAAGTTGGGCAAGAAATCCTTCAAGTGACCTGTCTTCACTAAGGTCATCATATTCACGGGCAACAGCCATAAACTCCTTAATGTTCTCTATGCGGGTCTCAGCCTCAATCGTCCGCTCTGCCTCTAGAAGAGCGAGGTAGCCTGTTTCCTTCAAAATTTTCTCGGTAAGCTCAGCAACAGACAGTTCTTCTCGGGCCTGACGCCATCCCTCGACCATCTCCAGAAACTTGCGGATCGCCCGAACCGTGCGCGTTCCCAGTCCAACGACCTCTTCGAGGCGTTCGAGCGCTCCTTCTAGACTACAACCTTCCTTCCGAGCAAAGTCCTCAAGTCGCGCCACAGCAGCTTCCCCAATCCCTCTTTTGGGAACATTGATAATCCGCCTTAAGGAAACCTCATCATGAGGGTTGGCCACAAAACGGAGATAAGCAAGGATGTCCTTGATCTCTTTTCTCTCGTAGAACCTGATTCCCCCAAAAATCCGGTAGGGGAGATTGTTTTTAATCAACTCTTCTTCAAAAACCCGAGACTGCGCGTGGG
>DAINRC010000040.1:0-11800 GCA_036742135.1 Bacillota bacterium | reverse complement strand
GTCCTGTAGAAAACCGCAAAATCACGGTAATTCCTGCCTTCCTCCTGGCGGAGCTTTTCAATCATGCGGAGCACGAAACTGGCTTCATCCCTCTCATCGACCGCCCGGTAAACCCCGACCGCTTCCCCAATCTTGTTTGAGGTCCATAGTTTTTTAGGTTTGCGGCTCCGGTTGTGGGCAATAACCGCATTGGCAACCGACAAGATGCGCTGGGTCGAACGGTAGTTCTGCTCAAGCTTGATCACCCGGGCCTCAGGGTAATCTTTCTCAAAATCCAGGATATTTCTCAGATCTGCTCCCCGCCACCTGTAGATGCACTGGTCGTCATCCCCCACCACACAGATATTGCGGTACCCGTCAGCAAGCTGGCGCACCAGTACGTATTGGGCGTGATTGGTATCCTGATACTCGTCAACCATGATGTATTGGAAGCGTTTTTGATAGTTCTCCAAGACCTGAGGCTGGGAACGAAACAGGAAAACCGTCTGGAAGAGCAGGTCATCGAAATCCATGGCATTCTGCTGAAGGAGCTTCATCTGGTAATGGGCATAAACCTGAGCAAGAACCTCGGACCAGGGGTCCCGCGCATGGGTAGCATACTCCTGAGGGGTGATCAGTTCGTTCTTCAAACTACTGATCGCCGCCAATAGGCCGCGCGGGCGATACTTTTTTTCGTCAATGCCAAGTTCCCGAAGGCAGTGCTTAATCACGGTCAACTGGTCATCCTCATCGTAAACCACAAAATTGCGCTCATAAGGAATGTAGCGAGCCTCCTGCCTGAGAATCCGCAACCCTAGGGAGTGGAAGGTGCTGATCCAGACATCACGCCCCACATTACCAGCAAGCTTCAGGACACGCTGGCGCATCTCGTCTGCCGCTCTATTGGTAAAAGTGACTGCCAGAATCCTAAAAGGAGAAACCCCCAATTTCAAGAGGTAAGCAACCCGGTAAGTAAGGACTCGCGTTTTGCCACTCCCAGCCCCGGCAAAAACAATCAGTGGCCCTTCCACATGGCGCACTGCTTCCTGCTGCACTGGATTTAATTCATCCCAAAAACCCATAAAGACCACCTACCGCCGCCGCTCCGCCAGCTTTGCCCTAACCTCACTTGGATGGACACCACACTCAGCGAGCAAAACCAGCAAATGGTAAATCAAATCCGCGGCTTCCTCGATCAATTCCTTTTGGTCACGGTTTTTTCCAGCGATCACCACTTCAACAGCTTCCTCTCCTACTTTTTGGGCAATTTTGTCAATCCCTTTCCGGAAAAGCTTGGCAGTATAAGAGCCTTCGGGCAACTCCTTTTGGCGCTCTTTGATCACCTCGTAAAGCTCATCAATGACCTGAGAGTGATTAGCTCGGCTCTCAGCCTTTCCGACGGACCTGTAAAAGCACGACCTGGCACCTGTGTGACAGGCCACACCTTGCTGATCGACGAGAAAGAGAAGGGTGTCACTGTCACAGTCCACCCACACTTCCCTGATGTACTGATAGTTGCCACTGGTTTCCCCCTTCAACCAGAGGCAATTCCTGCTCCTGCTGTAAAACCACGTCTTTCCCGTCTGGAGAGAACGCTTAAGAGATTCCTTGTTCATGTAAGCAACCATCAACACATCCTTACTGGCGGCATCCTGAACCACTGCAGGAATCAAACCGTTCTCGCTGAATTTTAGAGACTCGATGAACCCTTCGATCTTCTCCTGGTCTTCAATGATTGGCTCTGCTTTCATAAGCGCACCGGAACCCCCCTTGATGCCAGGAATTCTTTGGCCTCGCGGATCGAGTACTCCTGGTAGTGAAAAATCGAGGCCGCCAGAACAGCATCCGCCTTCCCCAGGGTCAACCCTTCCCATAAGTGCTCCAGGTTTCCGGCACCCCCAGAAGCAATTACCGGAATCTTCACTCGTTCACTGACTGCCCGGGTCAGTTCCAGGTCATACCCGTCCTTGGTACCATCTCTATCGAGGCTCGTCAGAAGAATCTCTCCTGCTCCCCGCCTTTCCACTTCCTCGGCCCAGGCGAGAGCGTCCAATCCTGTCCTTCGGCGACCACCATGGGTAAGCACTTCCCACTTTCCTTCCCCCACCTGGTAAGCATCAATGGCAACAACAATGCACTGGCTGCCAAACCTACGGGCCCCTGCTTCAATCAGCTCCGGATTGTGAACGGCAGCAGTATTGATTGCCACTTTATCAGCACCAGCCTGAAGCATTTCCCTAATGTCTTCGAGGGTCCTGATTCCCCCACCAACAGTGAAGGGAATAAAAACACATTCTGCAGTGCGGCGCACCACATCAACCATCGTCTTGCGCCCTTCGTGAGATGCCGTGATATCCAGGAAAACCAGCTCATCGGCACCTGCCTGATCATAGGCAGCAGCAAGCTCTACAGGATCGCCAGCATCCCGCAGGTTAACAAACTTCACTCCTTTGACAACCCGCCCGGCATCAACATCAAGGCAAGGGATAATTCTTTTAGCGAGCACCTTTAGACCTCCTCCAAACCACAGAAAGGCTAAGCGGAAACCGCAGCCAGAGCCTCCTCAAGCCTAATTTTCCCTTCGTATAATGCCTTTCCCAGAATTACGCCTTCAACACCAAGCGGCTCCAGCGCTTTTAGCTGGAGCAAATCATCAAGACTGCTCACTCCACCGGAGGCGATCACCCGCAGCCCAGACCCGCGGGCAAACTCCTCAATCGCTGGGAGATTGAGCCCAGCCATTGTTCCATCTCTGGTGGTGTCCGTAAACACTACCAGGTCCACACCCATTTCCCTGATCTCAGCAGCGATCTCCAGGGCACTTCTGGCAGTTTCTTCTCGCCACCCCTCCACGGCAACAAACCCACCGCGGACATCAAGGCCAACGACGATACGCTCTCCACCGAAAAGGTAGCAGGCTTCCCTGATCAGCCTGGGATTAGATACAGCAACTGTTCCCAAGATCACCCTGGCTACACCGCAGCGAAGTGCGGCTTCGATATCCTCAAGACGGCGGAGCCCCCCTCCCAACTGCACAGGAACAGAAACAGCTGCAACAATTTCTTTGACCAGTTCCAGTTGACACGGTTTTCCGGCAAACGCTCCATCAAGGTCAACCACGTGCAGCCAAGGAGCACCACAGGCAACCCATTTGGTGGCTACAGCAACAGGGTCGGCAGAGTAAACGGTCTCCGCATCTTCTCTCCCCTGGGTTAGCCGCACGCACTTGCCACCCTTCAGGTCAATCGCTGGAATGATCAGCATCCCTCCACCAGCCTTCCGAAATTGGCAAGCATCTGCAGCCCCAGCGAACTGCTTTTTTCGGGGTGAAACTGCACTCCGAAAATTCGGTCTTGAGCCACCATGCTTACGAACTCGAGTCCGTACTCGGTAGTTCCAGCGATGATCCCCTCATCTTCGGGGTCAACGTAGTAGGAGTGGACAAAATAGAAGTAAGAGTTGTCAGCAACCCCGGTAAAAAGAGGGTTTGTTTTTTTGATTTTTACTTGATTCCAACCCATGTGCGGAACCTTGAGATGCTGCGGAAGCCTCCGGACACGCCCGGAAAAAATACCCAGGCCCTCAGAACCCTCTCCTTCCTCACTGTAATCGAAGAGCAACTGGAGCCCAAGACAGATCCCCAGAAGGGGCTTGCCCTTGGCCACTTCTTCCTTAATCACCAAGTCAAGCCCTTTTTCCCGCAAATTGGCCATTGCCTCGGCAAAAGCCCCCACACCAGGCAAAACAATCCCTTGGGCCTTTTTTGCCCCCTCCGGCTCACTGGTGATCTCCGCCTGAAAACCAGACTTTTCCAAGCCTTTCTGGACGCTCCGCAGGTTCCCCATCCCGTAGTCAATGATGGCGATCATTTTCCACTCCTCTTTCTATTCTGAAGGACTTAAAGACTCCCCTTTGTCGAAGGCACACCTGATTCGCGAGGATTTACAGAAACAGCCTCCTGAAGAGCACGCCCAAAAGCCTTAAAAAGGGCCTCAATGATGTGGTGGGCGTTCTCTCCAGAAAGCAGGCGCATGTGCAGAGTAATCCCGGCATTATTGGTAAAAGCCCTAAAAAATTCCGCGACCAGCTCTACAGGGAAACTCCCCACGATCCAGGGGCCAATTTTGACATCGTAAGCAAAAAAAGGCCTACCGCTGAGGTCAACAGCCACCAAGACAAGAGCCTCATCCATCGGTAAGCAAATGGAGCCGTACCTGCGCAAACACTCTTTGCTGCCAAGGGCTTTCCGGAAAGCTTGTCCCAGGGTAATCCCAACATCTTCAACCGTGTGGTGGGCATCAACATCAAGGTCTCCTTGAGCCTCAAGAGAAAGGTCAAAAAGGGAGTGGCGTGCCCAGAGATGGAGCATATGGTCGAAGAACCCAATACCAGTTTTTCCTTTAAAATCGCCTTTTCCGTCCAGATTAAGCTCTACCTTCACCTTTGTTTCCTCAGTAACCCTCTCCACAACAGCGGTCCTCACGCCCCGTTTTCCTCCCCCCACCCCGAGTCACCAGAACCTTTAAAGTGCTGCAAGCGAAGAGAAACTGATCTGGCGTGAGCATCTAGTCCCTCGGCAATTGCCAACCTGACAACGTCAGGTCCAAGGGCTTCAAGCGCCTCTCTGGTCCCGTAGATGATGCTCATCCTCTTTAAGAAATCCTCCACACCGAGAACCGAATAAAAGCGGGCAGTCCCCCCTGTAGGCAAAACGTGGTTCGGTCCTGCGAGGTAATCACCGAACGGTTCTGGAGCAAAGTTGCCGAGAAAAACGGCACCAGCATTTCTGATCCTGTTCAGCAGGGCGAAAGGTTCCCTGACGAGCAGTTCCAGATGCTCTGGAGCCAGCTCATTGGCAACTTCAACTGCTTCTTCAAGATCTCTGGTAACCAACAGAGTCCCAAAATCTTCAAGAGACTTAGCCGCAATCATCTGGCGAGGCAATTCTTGCAACTGCTTCTCCAGACTACTCTGAACCTGGCTGGCAAGTTGGGCAGAAGGAGTCAGCAAAACAACTGCAGCCCTGGGATCGTGCTCTGCCTGAGAAAGGAGATCAGCAGCAACAAATTCCCCTTCTGCCGAATCGTCAGCAACAACCACAACCTCGCTCGGACCCGCTAGCATGTCAATGTCAACTGCTCCGAAGACAAGTTTCTTGGCGACAGTGACGTAAATGTTGCCTGGACCGACGATTTTTTCTACCCTCGGGATTGTCTCCGTCCCGTAGGCCAGGGCAGCGATGGCCTGGACACCACCGACCTTGTAGATCTCCGTAACCCCAGCCTCGGCAGCAGCAATGAGAACGAGCGGATTAATCTTACCATCTTTTCCCGGAGGAGTAACCATGGCGATTTCGGAAACACCAGCAACCTTGGCAGGAACGGCGTTCATCAACACCGAAGAGGGGTAGGCTGCAGTGCCCCCAGGAACATAGATCCCAACACGCCTGATCGGTTGGTAAATCTGGCCTAAAACCTCACCGTAAGGACCCCTCGTAAACCAATCCCGCGGCTTTTGGTGAGTATGGAAAGCAAAGATCCGATCCCTGGCGAGGCGAACTGCATCAATGAGTTCTGGAGAAATTTCCTGGTACGTGGCGTAGGCCGCCTCTATCTCTTCATCCTGCACACGGAGCTGCTCCGGGGTGAGTTTTACCTGATCGAATTTCTCTGTCCAGGCAAGAAGAGCATGATCCCCCTTTTCCCTCACATCTTGCAAGATCTCTCGCACCGCACCCTCGAGTTCTTCCCCCAACTGCTCCCGTTTTTGCAACCTGGCAAATAGCTCTTCCCTGGTTTTCACGGACTTGATCATCACCATCAGTTCCCCTTTCGCAGGCATTCCCGAATGGAGCTCACAAGACCAACCAACCGCTGATGCTTGAGGTGATAAGATACCCGGTTGGCGATCAATCTCGCTGTCGCTTGGGCAACCTCAGCAACTGGAACGAGGTTGTTCTCTCGCAAGGTCCGGCCTGTAGAAACAAGGTCAATAATCACATCAGCGAGACCAACAAGGGGAGCAAGCTCGATGTTTCCGGAAAGCTTGATCACTTCTCCAGGCAAGCCCTCTTTGCGCAAATAAGACTGGGCCACCCTTGGAAACTTGGTAGCCACCCGGAGTCTGCCGTACTGGGCAAGGTAGCCAGAAAGCCCTTCCTCAAAATCCCCCTGCTCAACCTTGGATACAGGTGCAGCTACGACAAACCTGCATTTCCCGAAGCCAAGATCAAGCAATTCGCAGATGTCTTTACCCTGTTCCAGGATCACGTCTTTACCGGCGATCCCGAGGTCTGCCGCCCCATGCTCAACAAAAGTGGGAACATCAGCAGCTCTACAGATTAAACAGCACAACTGCAACTCTTCATCAGTATAAACCAGCTTTCTTCCGTTTTCATCAAAAGAAACCCTCCAAATTCCCGCCCCCTCCAGGAGCTGCAAAGACTCCTTCAGAAGGCGTCCTTTAGGAAGGGCAATAGTGACAAAATCCTTTCCCATGGCCCTACCTCTTTCCACTCTCGCCAAACAAAATCAAATCGACCGGGTTACATTACCAGAATGTGGGGAACCCCTTTCTTCGCTGCGTGGGCAACAGCTTCTTCAGGGGAACGCCCGGAAACTTCGACCTCGACAACGAAACCACGCTCCCGCAACTGCCTCGCCTTTTTGACAACTTCACCAAAGTTTTCTCCCACAATGAAGTAATCAGCAGTCTTTTTCGCAGGAGCTACATAGGTCCTTTTCTTCTTCATTGCCAGCAAAAAGCGCTCAATGTTGATGGCAAAACCTGTTGCCGGGCAAGGAAACCCCAACTTTTCCAGCAGTCTATCATACCTGCCACCACCACAAAGAGGATAACCAACCCCAGAAGCGTAGCCTTCAAAAACAATTCCTGTATAGTAACCAAGACCACGCAGAAACCCTAAGCTGAAACGGATGTGCTCACCTAAACCGCAATCAATGAGGGTTTCCCAGACGAAGCGAAGCTTGGAGAGACTAGCAAGGGCATCTTCGCTCTCAAGAAAACCTTCGATCTGGTCGAGGATCTCTAAACCACCTTGGAGGTGAGGAAGATTCTCCAGAACTTCTCTTTGCTCCCCAGAAAAGTGGTGACTGGAGATCAGCTTCTCCCAGGCCACGAAATCTTTCTTATTTAAGATTGTTTTTGCTTTTTCTTGCTCTTCCCTGCTAAAGCCACAACCTTCGAGCAACCCTTTTAAAACCTCGACCTGACCGATGGTAATCTGGAACTCCTCAATCCCAGCTAATTTGAAGGCCTCTCCTACAAGGGTAAGGATCTCGGCATCAGCCTCAGCATTAGCGGCACCAATCAGCTCCACACCTGCCTGGTAAAACTCCCGCTGCTTCCCGGCATGATTCTCCCTCCGAAAAACATTAGCCACATAGCAAAAACGCAGCGGAAACTCTTCAGCTCGCATCCTGGTACTCACCAAGCGAGCGATCGGAGTTGTCATATCAGGCCTAAGGACAACTACGCGGCCCTCTTCATCAATAAAGCGGTAGAGCTGATAGCGCAGCATCTCTTCAAGGGCAGGAGCAAGAACTTCGTAAAACTCAAAAGTAGGAGTTACCACTTCCTGATAACCCCAACTTTGAAAAAGTTTCAAAAGCCGATTTTCCAGTTCCCGCTTCCGACGCGCCTCTTCCGGCAAGAGGTCACGAACTCCGCCCGGCATCAAGACAGTTCCCCAATCTTCCATAACTTCTCTACCTCAGAGCTGCAGGTTAAAAATTTCTTACACTGTGCTCATCATAACAAGAATGCGCCATTTGGTCAACAACCAGCCTGATTTCTGATGCATAATTACGAGATCCTGACAGATAATAAAAGCGTGAGGGCTGATCCCGGACCCAAAGCAAAATACCCAGGACAAAAAGAGGAGGTTGAAGCCTTTTATGTACATCCAGTCTTTTGGTCCAGCAGGAGCAGCAGCTTCACCTGCAACCGGTATGCCCACCATGTTCCAAGCCAACCCCACTGCCTTTTCTTATTCTTTTGCCCCATCTGGCCAGGGAGGCATGTGGCAGGCAGTAGCAAACCCCATCGTCTGGGGTAATATCAGCCCAGCAATCAGTTGGCAGAGCATGATTAGTCCCCAAAGCGTTTTTTTCATGCCTTCACCAGGTTTTACCCAACCCCGTGTTGACCTTTATGAAACCAACAGTGATGTTATTGTGGCAGCAGAGCTCCCAAACATCAACCCCAACAACCTCAATCTAACAGTCACTGATGATTCCATTACCATAAGTGCAAGCACCATCGGAATGCCAGGGATGGGTGCTACCAGCATCTACCGCACCATTTCTCTGCCCACACATGTGCGGGCCGAACACTGTTCGGCATCCTACAACAACGGCATTCTGGAAGTCCGGCTGCCTAAAGCCGATCTGGCTGCAAGGCGCCGGATTCAGGTTTCCACCCAGTAACCCAGGAAGCAGGGCCAGGGATCGCTCTCACACTTACTCCTAGGAGGGATCAAAAATGCAACACCAAGAAAACCAGCCTCAAAAACAAAGCCCAGAAATCCAGAAAAACCCTTCAGGGTCTCCGGGATACCCTCACTTCTTTCCGCTTTTTCAGCAACCCACACTTATTTGGCAACCGAGGATCGATGTTTTCGAAGACCACCAGCACTTCCTCATCATTGTCGAGCTTCCAGGTGCCAGGGTAGACCAAATCAATGTTGAAAGTGTTGGCAATATTCTGATCATCAAAGGACAAATCAACCACCCAGCAAGCCAGATGTCTCTCCGCTACCGGGAGAGAAACACCGGTAACTTTTACCGAGAAATCCCCCTCCCCCCAGAAAGTGACCTGGAAAGAGCGGAAGCACGCTATCAGAACGGCCTCCTGGAAGTCAAAATCCCCAAGAACCACAAGAACCAGCCGCAGTAAAGGCTGGCTCTTCACTGAACCTTGACCGGATCGGCAACAGCCCCTGTGCGCCGGAGCTTGCAATTCACCTTCACTTCTACACTGATCTTGTTGAGCCAGTAGTCATTCCAATCATCCTTTACCTGCCTCCAGACTTCCGGTTTATTTCGATAAAGACATTCTCCAAAACCGAGAAAATCGGAGCGCATCTCTTTTGCTTTTTCCCAGGCAGCAAGAGCCTCCTGCCTGATTGCTTTCTCTTTTTCCTCTTCCAGCATCCGTAACACACGGACCTCGCCAACTGGTAGATCTTCTTCAAGAACGCTCAAGACGCGACCTTCCTCTTCAATCTCCACCAGAAAGCTGATCTTCCCGTTTTCAACTTTCGGTATGATTTTCGACCTCGCCCTGTCAACCCTAAGGGATGCCCAGGGTTTTGGCGAACCTTTAGGAACACTAAGGATCCCGCCTTCTACTTTTCCCTGCAACCAGAGTGCTCCTCTGGCTTCAGTGGGGCCGAGAAAACCAATAAGACGGTCATCCCTAAAAACAGCAGCACCCCTAAAGGCAAACTCTCGTTTCTCCTCGGCAGCCCTTCCTTCAGCAACTGCTCCCCTCTGGTCACCGAAACCACCAGTAGTAGAAGCCTCCCGAGTTGGGGAAAGCTCAATAGTAGATACCAGGGGCTCCCTTCCTTCGGCAGACAGAGCCGCAAGCAACTGACCCAAAACTACCGGGGTCCTAGTGGCCGTCTCGGTTGGTCTTCTTTCCAAAATGAAGCTGATTCCTGTTGCTGGAAGCTGTTCCAAGGAAGGCAGACCCTCAACAAGAAGGTCATAAGCACTTCCCTTGGCAACAAGAACACAGAGGCAATGCCTGTACTCCCAATACCTAGCAAAGAAGTCGAGGTGAGGCCCAAGCCCCTGGCGCGCCAGGCCTTCCCCAAAAATGATCACTCTCAACTGCTTGAACCGGACACGACGGGGGCTGATCTCGGAAAAGCGGGACACCGCTTCGGAAAGGTCGCGAGCCTTAACACTGATCACATCTACCGGAGGCCCTGCACCTCCACCTCCCCCAATCACCCTCCTCGGGATCACCACCTGGTAAGAAACCAAGAGCTTTCCAGCCCCATCCTGATCGACTCCGATGATGGAAACAAAAGCCATCTGTTCGATCTCCAGCTTACTCCAGCAGCCACTTCCAGAAACAGTGATTAAGACCAGAAGAAGCAGACAAAACCAAATTTTTTTCATTGAACTCCACCTCAGCCGTCCTTTCTTTGAAACAAAGCCAGGATATACAGAAGGAGGGGAATCCCTACCTGAAAGGTATTCCCGTAGGGACTCGCATAATGTGCCATAAACTCCCGGAGGTGAGCGGTATCGGAAAACATAGAAGCTGATAACACAGCAAGAAGGAGGCCAATTGGAAGAACAAGGGGGCGGTAATCCTCAAGGTTCAGAGAAGAGGCAAATGCAAGGACCCCAGAATAAGAAATAACCATCACTTTGATGCCAGTTGTAGCCACCCAAATCCCCACAACAAACGCCTCGATTCTTTCCACCAAAGGAAAGCGGACAGCCTCAGCAAATTCGAAGGCAGGAAACATCATTCTTGAGGTTTCCTCTACCCCAAAAAAGGCGATCACCCCTAATATGCTGAGAAGGATGGCAACAGCGAGCAAAACCGAAGAGGCAACAACGATCCAGTGGGCCTCCCCCGGACGGCGCAAGTAAGGAAGAAACATCGCCAGAACAACTCCCTGGGAATAGAAGGAAAGCAGGTCTCCCGAACCCCGCAGAACCTGGGCACAAGAATGCACAGAGGATGGCTGCAGACGCCCAAAATCCATCTCTGGAAGTCCATTGATCCAGACCAGCAGACCAACCGCTAAAGAAACGGGAACAACAATTTCGCTCACCCTGGCGAACACTTCGAGCCCCAGATAAATCCCATAGACCGCCATCAGCACCAACAAGACATTGAAAACAAGCATCGGGGTTTCATGCATGATCTGCCCTCCTAGAAGTTCGCCAAATTCCCGAACAACGATGGCAGCCTGAATCGTCCAAAAAACTCCCAAGAGCACCCCCAGGAACCTGCCAGGCCATAAGCCCAAGAGTTCGCGCCCATACTCAACAAGGTTTTTTCCGGGAAATTTCCGGCCCAGAGAAATCACCAACCACCCCAGGAGGAAGCCGAAAATCGCAGCCAGAAAAAGAGCAAGCCAGGAGTCCTGGCCAACTTCCTCTGCCAAAATCCCAGGAAGAAAAAGAAGGGTTGTCGCCAGGATCGTGTTGGTCACCAAAAATGTCGCCTGAAGTGTGGAGACCCGCCCTTTCTCAATACTCATCTTGATTCTCTCCAGATTCCCTCCCCCGCTCACTTTGCGGTGGCTCAGGTCGTTGCCCTGGAGCCTGTCTCCTGCGATCAAATGGTCGCAAAAGGCGGGGCCGCTCATCCATCGTCCACCAAGGGGTGCGCACGAAAATATCCCGGAGTTCCCTAAAAACCATCGGAGCCACAGGATAAAGGTAAGGTACCCCGAAGGAACGCAGAGAAGCAAGGTGTAATAAAAGCATCATTATTCCCCAGAAAATACCCGCGAGACCGAGAACTCCGCCGAGCAAAAGCATTATGTAGCGCAAGAATCTGATGGCAACTGAAGCCGAGTAGTTGGGAATCAAGAAAGAACAGATCGCAGTCAGGGAAACCACGATCACCATGATCGGGCTGACGACACCAGCAGAAACTGCTGCCTGACCGATAACAACAGCTCCGACGATCCCGATCGCCTGACCGATAGGTCGGGGCATTCTGATTCCTGCCTCTTTGAGGAAATCAAAGGTTATTTCCATCAAAAAGGCTTCAACAGCAGCAGGAAACGGGGTCCCCTCACGCCCAGCAGCCATACTCAAGGCAA
>DAINRC010000039.1:0-12766 GCA_036742135.1 Bacillota bacterium | reverse complement strand
GAAGAGGATCTGGCGGTCCAGCCCTTCGACGGCCAGGGCTGCCAGTACCCTGGCACCGAGGTCTGAAGCGGCGTACTTTTCGGGCCGGGTTTTTCTTGCTGGCTCTGATACTTCCACCACCTGGTGGGCATACCAGCGCTTCCTTACAAGGTCGCACCTGATCCAGGGTTTTTGGGTACTGTGGAAGCGCAGGACGCCATTTGTGCGCAGGGCCAGGCGGCCTCTGTGCTTTTCCCGAAGATCCCGCGGCAGTGTGAGGGAGAAGGTGCGGGAGTCCAGCCATTTTTTGTATAAGCACATAGGCACCCTGTGCAAAATTAGACCTGAAGGCTTCTCGTGTGAGGTGGCTTTTTTGCACAGGGTTAACTTTTTTCTTTTGCTGCTACCTGCCATCATTCTTCTCATCATTTTTGCGCCGGTCCAAATTCACTTTTTTGCCCGCAGAGAAAGGCCAGGGGTGATTTTTTATAGATGTGGGGTGATCAGTTGGAAATTGGGAATCAGTGGGAAGTTTCAGTTGAATGTGGGTGCAGGTCCATCTGCCGAGACTGGACTTGAAAAATGCCAAGTTTTGTCTTTTCTGCGCCGCTTAGCAAAGGTTTTTCAAAACTACAGGAGATTTTCCGCTTTCTTCAGAAGACTCCTTGAAAAAGGCAGATTCAGGCAGTTTCATTGGAGGCTTTTTCTGGGAACAACTGATGATGCGCTTACTGGATTTGCTGTTGGTGCTTGCTGGGCGGTTGTTGAAAGCACCTTCAGCAGAGCAAGTGAATATACGAGGTTCGACTTCTCAGGGGTTTCTCTGCAAGTTATCCCAAGTTTTGGTGAGCCTTGTTTTGCAGTTGATTTTGACTGCATATTTGAGACTCGCTTGCACCATATTATTATTGAATTGATAAGGTCTCTGTTATTACCTTTTTTGTTTAGAAAATTAGGAGTTAGTTGAGGGGGTAAGCTTACAGTGGCGGAACATCCTATTGAGAGCCTCATGAAAACAGCTATGGAAAGTATCAAAGAAATGGTTAATGTCGATGTTGTTGTTGGTGACCCTGTTGAGGTCCCTGATGGAATGGTGATTATGCCGGTGTCCCGGGTGACTTGTGGCTTCGCTGCAGGTGGAACAGATCACCAGAGAAACCAGCAAAAGGAAGAAGAGAGACAGTTTCCTTTTGGTGGGGGAAGTGGAGGCGGCATTTCTGTCCGTCCTGTAGGTTTTCTGGTAGTTGGAAATAATCAGGTTCGTTTTCTCCCAATAGATGGGAACCCTGCTCTTGACCGCCTTATCGATATGGCACCTGTATTCTTGGACAAGTTCAGGGAGATCTTCCAGTAGCCTTAAGGTTTGCTCTCTATGCTTTCCAGAGGAAGCCCGCAACATAGAGCCTCTTGCTTCCAGAGTCATGTCCTCGGCCCGATGCGACACCACAGGTGCTAGGTCTGGATATCTTTTTTGTTCCTCTCTGGGGATTCCCTTTGAATTTACTTCCAAAATTTGTTATAGAGGAAGAACAGAATGTGTGGCGCGAGAAGTTTTAGGAGGACTGCCGCTGTTTCAGGATGTTTTTTCAAGAAGGACCTCTAAGGGCGAAACAACAATCTATGCGATGCATTTGTGCGCGTCTCATAGTTGGTCTATTTGATTCCTCTCCCACATATAAGGTGAAATAGGTGATCAGGGGGAGGGGAATGGGTTGCTTAATTGGCTCTGGGTTTCCCTAATACTTGGGGGTATCTTGATTGCTTCATGGAACGGTAGAATTTCTCTGGTTACAGAAGCTCTTTTTAACAGTGCCGGAGAAGCTGTTGGCGTTTGTTTTGATCTGATTGGTCTGATGGCCTTGTGGCTGGGAATCCTGGAAGTGGCTAGAGAGGCCGGTCTGGTGCAGTTTTTGGCGAAACTCATACGGCCGCTTGCACGTTTGCTTTTTCCCGAGATTCCCCCGGAGCATCCTGCTTTAGGAGCAATCATTATGAACCTCAGCGCCAATATCCTGGGGCTTGGCAACGCGGCTACTCCTTTTGGTCTGAAAGCAATGGAGGAGTTGCAGAAACTCAATCCTCGTCGTGATACTGCTTCTGATGCCATGTGCACCTTTTTGGCTGCGAACACATCTTGCGTAACCTTGATCCCAGCAACGATAATTGGAGTTCGGGTTGCTGCAGGGTCTCACGATCCTGCTGAGATTGTTGGGGCGACAATTTTTGCCACAGGAACGGCAATGGTTCTGGCGTTGACTGCTGACTACCTTTGGAGGACTTTTTTTCGCTCGTGGTTGTGGGGGAGAAAATGATGTTGGAGTCCCTGCTTGCACAGATCTCCAGATGGGCAATACCAGCCCTTTTTTTCTTTTTTCTCCTGACAGGGGCGCTGCGGCGTGTTCCTGTCTATGAAGCATTTGTCCGGGGAGCTGCTGAAGGTTTTCAGACAGCAGTGAAGATTATCCCTTACATGATTGCCATGTTTGTGGCCATTAAGGTTTTCCGGGTTTCTGGAGGAATGGATCTAGCATCCCATTTTCTTGCTCCTTTGCTTGATTTCTTCGGTATCCCTACCGAGGTTTTGCCTCTGGCGATGATGCGGCCACTTTCAGGGAGCAGTGCTCTTGGGATTGCCACTGAGTTGATTAGGACCTATGGACCAGATTCTTTTATAGGGAGATTGGCTTCTGTAATGCAGGGAAGCACTGACACGACATTTTTTATCATTACTATTTACTTTGGTTCTGTAGGTATCAGATACTATCGCCACGCCCTCGGCCTTGGCCTTTTTGCAGATATTGTAAGTTTTATTTCCTCGGTCTACATCTGCCGCCGCCTATTTGGCTGAGATTCTCCAGAAGCTCCTCAGTAATTCTTGTGTTACTCTGATTCCTGTTCATTAGCTTCATCTTGACTTTATCCGTTTTGATAGAATCAGATATAATCAGACAGACACGAAGAGTTCAGAAAAGTCTGGCAGCTATTGAGTATTTCGGAAAATGAGGTCTCTTCTTGTTGAAGAAGGCTATAATCCAGGTGACAGAAAAAGTATTCTTCGCCTGAGGGAGGTGGTCGAGGTGGTCTTAGAGAGGCTGCAGAAGATCCTGGCAAGAGCTGGTTATGGTTCAAGGCGTGCCTGTGAAGACTTGATTAGGGCGGGTCGAGTACAAGTGAACGGAAAGGTGGCAGTGCTTGGAGAAAAGGCAGACCCGGGAAGAGATCTGATTACTGTTGATGGAGAAAGGGTCCTCATTAAAGAGAAATATGTTTATGTACTCCTCAACAAACCTAAAGGGTATGTTTCTACTGTGAACGACCCCCAGGGAAGACCGAAAGTTACTGACCTTGTGAAGGTTCCCGGAGTGCGGCTTTTCCCCGTCGGCAGGCTTGACCTGAATACCTCAGGATTGCTCCTCCTGACTAATGACGGTGAGTTTGCTTATTTGATGACTCACCCGAAGCATGGGATTTGGAAAACTTACCAGGTGCTTGTCCAGGGTAAACCTACCCGTGCCACCATTGAAAGGTTGAGAAAAGGAGTTCCTCTTCCTGAAGGCAGGACTGCACCAGCGAAAGTGAGGTTGTTGAAAGCATTTGATGATCAGGCAGTTTTGGAAATTAGCATCAGGGAAGGGAAAAAGCGCCAGGTTAGAAGAATGTGTCAGTTTGTGGGGCACTCAGTTTTGGATTTAAAAAGAACAAAGTTTGCTTTTCTTACTCTTGGAGACCTGCGCCCAGGTCAATTTCGTTATCTCACCAGCGAAGAGGTAGCAAAATTAAAAGAGATGGCAAGGAAGGAATGAGCGCTTTTTAGTGGAATAAGAAATTAGCGAACATTCTCTGGATTTTATGGAAGAAACAGATTTAGGGTTCAGGGTTAGCAAAATTGCGGCGGTTTTTTCTTAATTCCGGGTCTGTTTTGTTTACTTGAGCCGGTCTGAGTGGGACCAGAAAGCATTGAGGGGGTTTTTAAGGCGATTCGGTCGATTGCTCAGGTGACCGGAACCGAAAAGAGCGGGGAAGAGTTGTTCAAAGAAATTCAGAAACAGCTAGAGTGCGCCAAGAAGTAAGTGGCGACCTTTGTCCGGAAGAGATGGGGCTTTTCCTCCCAATCCGATTTAGCAAGGCAGACTGATGCTCTCTTTCTTCTGGAAATTCCCTTTGGCAAAGGGAATTTACCTAACCTGGAAGTTCTTCCACCTCTTCTCGAATCTGGAAAGAAGTGTTGCTTCCTTGGTTCAGAGGGGTTACCGCGACGAAACTATACGGTAGGAGAAAGCTATCAGAATAGCTTCCTCCTTTAAGGAATTGGGATTGAAGTTTTTGCCTGATCAGCGGGCACTAATTCGGTTCTTGCAAGGATGGAAGAAGGAGGATGATGTATTTGCGTCCGCGACTCGAGAAAGGACTCATTCAAGTTTATACAGGGAGCAGCAAAGGTAAAACAACTGCTGCTCTTGGGCTTGCCCTTAGGGCAATTGGGCATGGGTTTAGGGTTTGTATGATTCAGTTCCTCAAAGGTGGTGCTTATACAGGAGAGTTGTTTGCAGCTCAAAGACTTTATCCTAATTTGAAAATCCTCCAATACGGGATTACTTGCCCTTTTAGTGCTTTGATCAGGCAGGGAGAAGCGAAGTGCCGGGGTTGTGGAACTTGTTTCCCTAAAAGAGGGAAAAAAGACGAGGAATTTCTGAAGTCTGCTAGGATGGCTTTAGAAGCTGCTGAAAGAATTATTTCTTCAGGAGAGTATGATATTGTGATTCTTGATGAGATCAATAATGCCTTCTATTTTGAACTGGTTTCGGTGAAAGATGTGCTCGAGATCCTCTCCAAAAAGCCAGCGCATGTAGAGGTTGTGCTTACAGGCCGTAATGCTCCTCCGGAAATAATTGATTTTGCCGACCTTGTTACCGAGATGAACATAATCAAGCATCCTTACCAGAAAGGGATCACCAGTCGGCGGGGAATTGAGTATTAAAAGAGGATTTTTGGAATTTTGTGACGAATAAAGGTCAGCGGAGACTTCAACGGGGGAGGCAAGGAGCAGCAAATGAACGAGATCAGGTCGAATGAGAGATTGTGTTTCAAAATCCGCTTTGATTATCGTGGAGAAAGCAGACCGGGTCGCCTCTTTTGGGGAGGAAAAGAAGGAGAGCAGATTGCCGAAGAAATAAGGGAACAAGAAGTCATCTTGTTGCGCAACATTCCTTACCAAGGTATCGAGATCAAAGACATCAATACTGATGGAGAGATTTACTTGCTTAGGGATGAGAGTTCTGGCCGCGAAATTGCTTATGCGCCAGTGGAGTTCGTTCTAGAGGCTGATGCCATCGAGGATGTAATCCCTTTTCTCCTGAGAGAAGAGTTCCGAAAAGTAGAACTTCTCCATCCTCAGAGTATCACTTTAACCAAAAATGAAGTCGAAAGGATCATTTACAAGCTTAATGAAAAATTTCGTAATTACCGGATTTATCTGGAGAAGAG
Organism: Bacillota bacterium; assembly: GCA_036742135.1. Lineage (GTDB taxonomy): Bacteria > Bacillota > DSM-12270 > Thermacetogeniales > Thermacetogeniaceae > 50-218. The sequence continues at coordinate 7,303 of DAINRC010000039.1, read as the reverse complement.
GCTCAGTTCTAAGTGACTCGAAATCTCCTTAAGGGTGAGAAAGTGAAGCCGACTTTAGAGCAAATTATTAGGGATGTGCAAGATTTGCCCGCTTTACCCCAGGTCGTCGAACAGGTGATCAGGGTTACTGAGGATCCGGATTCTACAGTCAATGAATTGAACGATATTATCTGCCAGGACCAGGTTCTTACAGCAAGAATCTTGAGACTGGCAAATTCTGCATATTATGGGTTTCCCCGCAGGATCAGTACTGTCGTTGAGGCGATCGTGATCCTTGGTTTTAATACAATTCGCAATCTTGCCCTTGCGGCCTCGGTCTATGACCTTTTAAACAGAGAGGTTCCTGGGTATCAATTGGGGAAGGGTGAACTTTGGTCTCACTCTATTGCCTGTGCAATGGCTGTCAGATTGCTTGCTCGTCAGGTGCGTTTCCCTTCTCCGGACCAAGCTTTTGTTGCTGGGCTGCTTCACGACATTGGGAAGATTGTTTTAAGTGTGTACATGCAAGATGCCTATCTGGAGATCATCAATGCTGTTAAAGAAAAAAGAATTCCTTTTAGTGAGGCAGAAAAAGACGTTTTGGGATTTACTCATGCTGAGGTAGGAGCTAAAGTTGCCGAAAAATGGAATCTTCCGGTGCCCTTGGTAGAAGCGATTGCTTTTCATCACGAACCGACGAAAACTGGCGAAAACGCCAGACTTACTGCGCTCGTTCATATTGCTGATGCCGTTTGTATGATGATGGGGATTGGGCTCGGTGGAGATGGTCTTTGTTACCCCGTTTTTTCTGAGGCCCTTTCTCTTTTAGGGGTGCAGCAGGGGATCATAGAAGAGTTGATCGATAGACTGAGTGACCTCTTTGTTGATAAAAATTCTTTTCTCGGTACGACGAAATAACGGAGAAATATCGGGGTTTTCCTCTAAAACTGCTGCCTAGCACTTTGGATGGTTTGCGCAAAGCATTCGGGCCGTATTTGTGGTATTTGTGGTAAAAGAATGGTGCTCTGGGAGAGATGTTTTTGTTGTTTTTATTGTTCTCATATCTGGACAATTCTTGCTTATAGATGCACCTTTCTGCTTTTGCTTTCCAGAAGCCGGGTGCTCGTGAATGGAAAAGAGGTGGCCAGAGGAAACATCACCACGATTAGAGAAGTAGTCACGGGGCAGTAAGAGTTTTTTGAATTGGGGAATGGAGGGAAGTTGTTTGTGAGTGGCTATGGAAGTCGCCAGGTCGCTAAAATTGCGATATTGATGGCCCTGACCGGGGATCGAGAAGAAGAGGTTAGAAAAAAGGCTGATTATGCCAGATTGGGTATTAAGACTGCTGCCGTTGACTGTGGGGGGGAGTTCGTCAGTTCGGCCAAAAAATTTATTGAGTCTGCGATTGTTGCTGCTAAAAGGGAAGGGGTTATCAAGGGGACCCATAGTGAAGAAGGAGCTGTTGCTGGGGCGACGAGGGAAGCACTCAATCAGATAAGCTTGAAAGCTGTGGGCTTTAATGTTGGAGGTAAAATTGGCATTGCCCGCTATGGGGACCACATTAGTGTGGCTGCTTTCTTTGGAATCGGGCTCCTTCATCTCGATGAGGTTGCTGTTGGGGTAGGGCACCGTGCTGTTTCTTAAAGGTAAAGGTAGTTTATTTTAGGTAATTTTGTAAAAGTGGCAGGGGATGGAGAATTGGTGAAGGTTTGGGTGCGGGGAATTAGGGGGGCTGTGACTGTATCCGAAAATAGCAAATCCGCGATCTGTGAGGCAACTAAGGAGCTGTTGCTAGCAATTATCAGGGAAAACGAAATTTCCCCTGAAGATATTATTAGCATCATCTTTTCTGCTACTCCAGACCTGAATGCCGCTTTTCCTGCAGAAGCTGCCAGGCAACTGGGGTGGCTCACGGTTCCTCTTCTCTGCACGACCGAGATCCCTGTTCCCGGATCTCTCGAAAAATGCGTTCGGGTTTTGGTTCATGCATATACCTCACGAAAACAGGAGGAGGTGAGACATGTCTACTTGCGGGAAGCGGTTAGACTGAGGCCGGATTTGGTTCCGAAGGATCATCCTGAAAGTGGTTGACAGGGGTCTAGTGTCTTGTTATTATCAAAGCGGCTTTTTTAAAAATTTTCAAAAGGGGAGAGGAAAAATATGCCACCGAAAGTAGACCTTGATAAGTGTACAGGTTGCGGGACTTGTGTTGATGTCTGTCCGAATGAGGTGCTGGAGGTTGTAGACGAGAAGTGCAAAGTGGTCAACCCTGATGACTGTACTGAGTGCGAAAGCTGTGTTGAGGAGTGTCCGGAAGAAGCAATTACACTCGAGTAATAACTGCACTTGTTTGCCTCAAAATTCCAAAGCGCCGCGTTTATTTGCGGCGCTTTTCTTCTTGAAAAAGGTTATCAAAAAAGCAGTGATCTCCAACGAAAGGGTTATAATTTAGGGCGATGGGACAAGTTTCCTTTCTCTGGAGACAGGTCCGGGTAATGAACGTCCGAAGGAGTCAGAACTGCTGTAGGGGGTGGGAATGTGCCCACGTATGAGTATGAATGTTTGGAGTGTGGACACTGCTTCGAACGCTTCCAAAAGATTACCGAGGAACCAGTAAAGGTTTGCCCTGTGTGTGGAGGCACAGTGAGGAGGCTTTTGGGAACTGGTGCAGGAGTTATCTACAAAGGTTCTGGTTTTACTACCAGCTGGAATAGCAAATCTGAGCTGCATTGTAGTAAAGAGAGGCCGTGCTGCGGCAGGGAGGTTCCCTGTGATAAACCTCCATGTGCGCAATAATTATTAGCGAGGAGGGATAAAGTGCAGGGGAGTGTGGTGGTAGTAGGTGGTAGCGCTGGTGGGATTGCTTCTGCAGTTGCGGTAAAAAGACATTATCCAGATGCTGATGTGGTCCTTGTGAGAAGGGAAGAGCAAGTGTTGGTTCCTTGTGGTATTCCTTACATCTTTGGAACAGTGGGGGCACCTGAAAACAACTTGATTCCTGATGGAATCCTTACCCAGAATGGAGTCCAACTGATCGTTGACGAAGTGACTGCATTAGATTTTTCAGAAAAGGTGGCAACGACGGCAGGAGGTAGAAAACTGAAGTTTGACAAGCTGATTCTGGCGACTGGTTCTCAGCCATTGGTCCCTCCAATTCCTGGAACAGATCTTAAAAACGTCTTCGTTGTCAAGAAAGATGTTGCTTACCTCAAGGAGATCCAGGAAAGATTAAAAGAGGCAAAAGAGGTCGTGATTATTGGTGGAGGGTTTATCGGGCTGGAGATGGCTGATGAATTCAGGAAAACAGGGTGCAAGGTGACAGTTGTGGAAATGTTGCCGCATTGTTTGTATCAGGTTTTTGATGAGGAATTGTGCAGAAAAGTGGAAGAAGAGTTGACCAAGGTTGGTGTAGAGATCCGCACCAGCACAAAAGTCCAGGCGATTGAAGGTGACCAAAAAGTGGAACATGTCCTCCTGGAAAACGGTGATCGTTTGCCAGCAGACATGGTGATTTTGGCCGTTGGTGTCAGGCCGAGTGTTGCTTTGGCTCAGGAGGCTGGTCTTAAGATTGGAGATAGAGGCGGTGTCCTGGTTGACCGGTATATGAGAACGAGTCAGAAAGACGTTTTCGCCGTTGGAGACTGTGCTGAGAAGTTTGACTTCCTTACGGGAATGCCTTCTCCGTTGCGGTTGGCTTCAATAGCGACTGCTGAAGGAAGGATTGCGGGGGCTAATGTCTTCCAGTTGCGCAGGGAAAATCGGGGAACCATTGGGGTTTTTTCCACGAAAGTAGCTGATCTTGCTGTGGGGGTGGCGGGATACAGTGAGCAGCGGGCGAAAAGTGAAGGCCTTGATTTTGTGGTAGGAAGAGCAGAAACTGTCAATAGACATCCTGGGGGTATGCCTGGGGTTGCTCCACTGAAGGTTACCCTGATTTTCAAGAGGCGCACTGGGGCACTGATCGGGGGACAGGTTTGTTGTGGGGAAAGTGTTGGAGAGCTTGTCAATGTCATCGCGGCAATGATCCAATATGGGGCCAAGGCTGACGAAATTGCTGTCTTCCAGATGGGGACTCACCCGGCTTTGACCGCCTCTCCTCTTGCCTACCCTTTAGTTAATGCGGCAGAACTGGCTTTGAAACAGTTTTAACCCTTAGTTTCCGGACAAGAGCCAGGGGTGCGGCGGGGGCAGCCGTCCGGAGCCGGGCTTTAATCGCCTATCTCAGGGGACGGTCGCCTTTGTCTGCGCCCTACCTTTGCTTTGGCACGTTTTACTTAAGCCCGAGAACCAAAGCCGCCTCCCGAATGGTGAGATGGCCATCTACTACCCGCTGCAAAACAAGCACCCTATTCAATTCAGACTGCGACAATGTCACCATCACCTTCTTCATAGGTGACATTATCACAGACGGATTTCAAGGTGACAATATCACAGCACGATTACAACAGGCTGCTTTTCCCCTTGACCGCACGAATTTTAACGTGTTAAATTAAAATTGTGGGTATGGAGACCTTTTTCCTTTATAGAGGTTTAAATCTTCCTGCCCACATCACCAATTTAAGTAAAGAGAAGGGGCTTGTTTCTAAAAAGAGCTCCTTTTTGTTTTCTTTTTCTGGTTTTTTACTAAATTTACTAGCTAGTATAGGGTGATAAGCTTTGCTGGATACTCAGTTGTTGGTGTTTAAGACTGTCGCGGAACAGAAGAGCTTTTCACGGGCTGCCCAGGTACTGCATATGACCCAACCGGCCATCAGTATTCATGTTCAGACCCTGGAAGACTACTTTGGTACGCGTTTACTGGACCGCACCAACCGCCGTGTTTCCCTTACCGAAGCTGGAAGAGTGCTTTACCACTACGCAGTGCAACTTAGCCGACTTTACGATGAAGCCAGGAAGGCGGTGGCCGAGGTCAGCGGGAAGGTCAAGGGAAAACTAATAATAGGCGCTACCTTAACTATTGGTGAATACCTTTTGCCTCGCGTGGCAGGTTATTACAAGCAGAAATATCCTGAAGTGGAAATAACCTTACAGATTGCTAACACCCAGGAAATTGTCCGGAGAGTTTTGGCCCACGAGCTGGATTTAGGTGTTATTGAAGGCCAGGTGGAACATCCTGACTTAATTCAAGAAGATATTTTCCAGGACGAACTGGTGATCATCGTTTCACCCCGGCACCCTTGGGCCGAACGGGGGGAGATTACCCTCGAAGAATTGAAATCAGAACCTATTATCCTTCGGGAAGAAGGCTCTGGTACCCGGCAAGTAGCTGCAGAAGGATTAAAGAAGGTAGGGGTGGAACTCTGGTCTTTGAAGGTAGCCATGGAATTGGGTAGCACTCAGGCCATTAAAGAAGCTGTAGAAGCCGGCTTGGGAGTAGCTATTATTTCGCGGTTAGCTATTAAAAAAGAAAGCAGGAATAACCTGCTCCGGGAAGTAAGATTGCGGGGAGTAGATTTTAAACGGATGCTGCGCGTGGCTTACAGCCGTCATAAATTTCGTAGCCCCGCAGCTGAAGCCTTCTTAGATCTTTTGCTTTCTAAAGAGGCATTTAAAGTATTGGATTAATTTGGCGGCTTAGGCTGGGCTCTAAATATTAACTTAATTAACTTAATTGGCCAGGTGAGAGATGACCAGCCAGCCTGTAATACTCAGTATCAAGGAGCCTGCCAGGCCAACTCCCAGGCTTTTAGTGCCGACTTTTTTGATCATCTCCAGGCTAACGTTAAGTCCGAGGCCGGCCATGCCCATGGTAAGGAGGAAAACCCCTACCTGGATCAAGGTAGTCGTCAAGAAGGACGGCAAGATTTGGGCAGTATTAATGGCGCTGAAGGCGAGAAAACCGAAGATGAACCACGGTACTGGTAGCTGCCGCCAGTTGCCAGTAGCCGCCGTTTTATTTTCAGAGATAAAAACAACTCCCAGAAGTAGGACTACAGGGACCAGAAGGGCTACTCTGCCAAGTTTTACCAGAAGAGCTAGATCAACACTGGCAGCACCGCCGGGCTGGGCAGCGGCAATGACGTGGGCCAGTTCGTGAAGGGTGCTCCCGGAGAAAAGGCCATACTGGAACTGGGTCAAGTTAAGTACGGGATAAAGAAGCGTATAAATAATGGTAAATAAAGTTCCTAGCAGAGCGATGATGGCCACAGATACAGCTGTTTCGTCATCACGCGCCTTGATTACGGGAGCGGCGGCGGCGATAGCAGCGGCACCACAGACGCCTGTACCTATAGCAATCAGAGTAGCTAGCCTTTTATTAAGGCCAGCTTTTTTTCCCAAAAAAGTAATAACTGTAATAGCAATCAGAATAGCCAAAATATCTAGTAAGATTGCCTGCGGTCCGGCAGCTAGGATCTTGGGAATATCTAACCTCAATCCCATGAGGATAATGCCGTAACGCAATATCTGTTTACTAGCATAATTGACACCTACAGCGGCCGTTTCCGGAATCCCCATGAGGGAGCGCCAGGTAAACCCTAGCAGAATTGCCAGCACCATGCTTCCCATGATGTTCAGGACGGGAAGGGTGGCGAGTTCTCTAGCAACAAGGGCCAAGATCAAAGTTAATACCACACCTTGAACCAAACCCAGCCCCTGGCTGGTGTCTGTGGCTGTAAGAGATTTGATGGTCATCCTTTTCTCCCTCCTTGCTCCTTTAATCTTAATTCGTGCCATAGTATACCAAGAGTGTTGGAGAGATGTAAAATAGAGAAGATTTATGGCTGTTATTAGGGCTGGTAGTTATTCGCCCGTGGGGCCGTGCGGGTGCCCGGTCCGCTACGAGAGCGTAAGTTGTTAGTTACCACAAAACAGAACGTCGGCCTGTGCGAATTATCGCCTGCTTTGATGGAAAGCAAAAGGGAGCTTGGCTGCTGGCAACGAAGGTGAAAGATATGTTCCCTCACAGGATTGTTGCCTGGGAAGCCTGCCGTATGGAAGTGGAGGACCTTAGAAATGGGCGTGACGGTTTTAAACTGCGAGGCCTTGGGCTCTCTTCGTCTGGGCGCTACCATCACCTTTTTCTCCTCATGGCTTATGCCTATTTTCTTTTCACCCTAATTGGTCTCTGGGCTGAGAGGGAAGGGCTCCACCGGAGGCTTATGGTGAACACCGAAAAGAAGCGCACTCTTGCCCCTTTCAGGGTGGGTTCCTACATCTTCTGCTCCTGGAAAAGAAGCCTGTGGTATAAACTACCCTTCTTGAGGTCCTTGGTTTTCAGGCAAGCAGCGGAACTCCTAGATGTGGCAGTCTAAAAGGTGGGGATAGCTCAGGGTCTTTTGGCCGTGTAAAATTTCAGTAGGTGAAAGAAGGGGATTAGCTCCTA
>DAINRC010000038.1:0-12830 GCA_036742135.1 Bacillota bacterium | reverse complement strand
CTGCCGAGATAACTGATGAAAGCTACGCGGTAGGGGTTACCCGTTTTTCCCGAGAAAAGCCGACGATTCCTTACCTGCTTGGGCTTTTCGTTACCGCCCACCTGTCTTGGATCACGGGTTCTTGCCTTGGGGCGATTCTGGGGGGTATCTTCGGAAATGTCAGGGAGTGGGGACTTGACTTTGCTCTCACGGCGATGTTTATCTGCCTTTTGGTGTGGCAGGTTGCCGATCGTCAGAAGTTTATTGTTGCCCTTTTAGGGGTTTTCTTTTATCTGGTGCTGGCCCTCTGCAGTCAGAGCTTCTGGAACATCATTGTTGCAACAATTCTGGCTAGCGTGGGAGGCATGGTTTGCGAGAAATGGATCAAAAAGTGATTTCCTTGGTCATCATTGTGGCTGTTTTAAATTATCTTCTGAGAATGGTTCCTGTTGTAGTCTTGAGCAAAGTAGAAATTCCGAAGCTGTTGGAGAAGTTCCTCAACCTCACTCCGTGCGCGGTGATCGCTGTAATGGTCGCTACCGGGGTTTTTGCCCCGGATCAGAAAGTTGATTTTTCCCTGGATAACACTTATCTCCTTGCTTTTATGCCCACATTCGCTGTTGCAGTTTGGACCAGGAGCCTGGGCTGGACTTTGCTGGCGGGGATGCTGGTCGTGGCTCTTCTCCGTCTTTTTTGACATTTGTTTTACTTGATGTTGTTGTGTGGTAAAATCGACTTGAGGAGGGGGTAAGGGTGGACCCCTATTATTTGTATCTTGCTCAAAGAGAAAATGAGAGCTTGATTTTTCTTTCTCCAGAGCCTTCCTTTGATTGTTCCTACCTCTGTCGGACTGGGGGTTGGAAAAAGTTTAGCATCTTGACCGAAGCTTTACCTGCGGGGATTGCCGCAAGACTTTTGCTTAAAATTGGCGAAAAACTTGCGTCATCTCTTCAACCGCGTAGGTCCCATGGTGTTGAGAAACTGCTGGAGGAGTGCGGTGTCCGACTAATTTCTGAAGCTTATTCCTCCAGCACGCAGTCTCTCCCGTCCTCTGGAGAGCTTGGCGCATTAGAGCAGTTGCTCCGGGGGCGTCTGTTGCGCTTCTCCGAGATCGCCCGCCTTACTGGTGTTGTTTGTGAGCAGGAGAGAAGAAATCTTTTGCACGCTCTCCAGGTTCTCTGCCTCACCAGGAGGATAGACTTTCTGCCTGCCCTTGTTCCTTTTCACGGAGACCTGTTTTTCTGCCAACGCTGCGGCTGGCAAGGTTTCCCTGAATTGGTTTCTTGCTCTTCGTGTGGGAGGGAGGATTGTTGCTCCTGCCCCGAATGCTTGATTATGGGAAAGGTGAGTCTTTGTGAGGCTTTGTTTACGGCATCAGATGCACCTGTTTCCGGTGGCCGCGGGTTTAGAAAAGGGACTGCCTTGAGGCAGGTCGGTCTTTGGAGACCGATCGTTTTTTCGGGGGCTGATGTTTCCGAAGATGATCCTCAGCGCTTTTTTCAAAACAGCAGAGAAGGGAAAAAGGCGGTCTATCGGAGGCAGATCTTTTTGAATTTAGGAGTGGAGTTTACTCCACCCCAAAAGGCGGCAGTAGATGCCCTTCTAAAGTTCGGAGAAAAAGGTGCCGCGAGCAAGGAGTGTCTTGTTTGGGCAGCTTGTGGAGCAGGCAAAACTGAGGTTACCTTTCCCCTCATTGCAAGCGCGCTAAGGAAAGGTGAAAGGGTGCTTTTTGCGACTCCCCGCAGGGAGGTTGTTCTCGAGGTCGCTTCCCGGATGGAAAGAGCCTTTGGGGAGAAGATGGTGGTTGCGCTTTATGGGGGAAGTGGTAACGCTTACAAGAAAGCACCTATTGTTGTGGCTACAACACATCAGACGCTGAGGTTCCACAGGGCTTTCGATATGGTGATCCTTGATGAGGGAGATGCTTTTCCTTATCCGGGAAACAGAATGCTGCACTTCGGTGTTCAGGAGGCGCGTTGCTTTGAAGGAAAGGTTGTTTATCTGACGGCTACTCCGGATCAAGAGTTGCTTAAAAAGGCGAGAAGCGGCTCCATTGACCTCATCAAAATCCCGGCAAGACCGCACGGCTTTCCTCTACCTGAGCCCCGTTTTTTGAAGGTCAACCCGTTCCCCAGAGGTTGTCTTGAACATTCGGTACTCGAGATCATCAGGGATGCAGTGGAAAAGTCGAAAGCTCAGCTTTTTATCTTTGTTCCCACAGTGGAAATGACGCGGCTTGTCGGAAAAGCTCTCAGGGAAGCAGTTGGCAAACCTCCCCTTGAGAACTTTCGTCCTGAGTGGATCGAGTGGAGCTTTGCCAGTGATCAGAACCGCTTCGAAAAAAGGGAAAGGTTCTATGCCGGGAAGTTTCCCGTTCTGGTGACGACGACAATCATGGAACGGGGAGTGACTGTTCCCCGCGTTCATGTCATTGTTCTCTTTGCTGACCATGCTGCTGTGTTCGACACCCCGACACTGGTTCAGATCGCCGGGAGGTGTGGGCGCAGCCCAGACTACCCTCGGGGAGAGGTGTGGTTTGTGGCTCCCACTGTTACCAGGGAGATGGAAGAGGCCCTGGAACAGATTAGAGCCTTTAATGATGAGGCCATGGCTGCTGGTTATTTAACGAATTTTGTTGCGAAGAACAGAAAAAATTCTCAGGAAGCCCCCTGGGAGGAGTTGTTTCTGGAAAAGCGCGGTTTTTTAAAACAGCTTTTTTCATTTTGTTGGACGAGATTTGCTGGTAGGAATGAATGAAGGTAGAGATTGTAACCTTTTACGAATCATTGTGGCAGGTGCATTAAATTTGGGGCTGGGGGATACTCTATTAGGTATAGTTAAAGAAGTTCTTTCAAGTTCGGGTTCTGCCTGCCCTTTGTGTGGGAGCCCTGGGTTTTCTTGGCAGCTTTGCTCACACTGCCTCCAAACCTGGGCGGAATTGACGCATCAGAAGCTTGTTTGTGAGCACTGTGCTACCTTCAGGGTAGGAGCTACAGAACCTGGCCTTTGCCGTGACTGTTTACAGGAGCAACCCCTTTTTATGCTGGCGCGGGCAGTGGCCCCTTACGAAGGGCCAGTCCGCGAAGCTTTGCACTTTTTTAAGTTTGCTGGGAAACGAGAGCTTGCTTTGCCCTTGGGTAGATTGATGGAAACTCTTGTGAGAGAGGTTTTTCCTTACCAGCGGTTTGATGCTGTTGTTCCGGTGCCTCTGCACAGGTCACGGGAGCGGGAGCGGGGGTTTAACCAAGCGCTTCTGCTGGCAGAAGTAATTGCTCGAGGCCTGAGGCTTCCCTTATTTCCTGGTGCTCTTGTCAAGTGCCGGGAAACCCCCGACCAGGTCGCCCTTCCGCGTGTAGGCAGGCGATCCAATCTGGATGGAGCTTTTCTGGCAGGAGAGGATGCTTCCCCCTTACGCGGGAAAACGGTATTGCTCGTCGATGACGTTTATACCACAGGGGCAACTGCAGGGGAGTGCACACGAACTCTCCTCAGTGCTGGTGTGGCCGCAGTCTATGTGGTAACCTTGGCTTCAGGAGTTGTTTCTGAGGAGGTGGAAGCTTGAGTCGTCGCTGGTGGATTCTTGCCAGTACTTCTTTGGGAACTTTCGTTTCTGTCCTCAACGTCAATCTCGTTAATGTGGCCTTACCTACTATTAGCAGGGTTATGAACCTGAAAATTTCGCAGGCGCAGTGGATTGTTCTCGTCTTTTCGGTAACTGTTGCGGCCACACTCCTGATTGCCGGTAACTTGGCCGATCTTGTAGGCAGGAAAAAGGTGTATTCCGCGGGTTTTCTGATTCTGATGTTGGGGTCTTTGGTTTGCGGTCTTGCACCAGATTTTCCTCTTCTTCTTGTGGGGCGCTTTATTCAAGGGCTGGGCGCAGCCATGCCAATGGCCAACGGGATGGCCATCACCACAACAACTTTTCCTGTTGAAGAGCGGGGTCGCGCCTTAGGAATTGTTGGGAGCATGGTTGGTGTCGGTTCTTTGACAGGTCCTGTTCTTGGCGGTTTTCTCATTGATGCCCTGGGTTGGCACTGGATCTTCTTTATCAATATTCCTTTAGGTCTGCTGGCTTTTTTCACCGCACTGGTGCTTCTCCCTCAAGACCCTCAGGACCGCAGGCAGGAGGGTTTTGATGTTGTTGGTGCCTTTCTCTTTGCCGTTTCAGTGGTCATGTTCCTCCTGGCGCTTTCCGGGATTGGAGACAGGACCACTACTTTTGCTCTGGCCTTTGTTGGTGTTGCTGTTTTAGGGATCTTTCTTTGGTGGGAGAACAACCAGCAGGTTCCTCTACTTGATCTCGGTTTGTTTAAAATTCCCCTTTTCAGTACCTCACTAGCGGCTGCCTTTTTTGCTTATCTTTCCATGGCTGCCTTGATGATTCTTGGCCCCTTTTATCTGGAGGAAGTGCTCGGCTATTCTCCCTCACAGGTGGGCTTTTTGATGACTCCCTACCCTCTGTTGCTTACTCTTGTGGCCCCTTTGAGTGGTTGGCTTTCTGACCGCTGGGGGCCTATTTACCTGACGACAGGGGGCTTGCTGCTTAATGTTTTTGTGCTCCTTTCCCTGGCATTCTTAGGGGCCAGCGCTTCTTATCTCGATCTGGCGCTGCGTTTTGCCCTGCTCGGGTTGGGGATGGGAATGTTTCATTCTCCCAACAACAGCACTCTTATGGGGTCAGTGCCCTTTTCCAAGCTCGGAGTTGCCGGTGGAATGAACGCCCTTATCCGCAATCTGGGGATGCTTTTAGGCACTACTGTGGTTGTTCTGCTTTTTTCGAGTTTTCAGGGGAGTTACCTGGCCGAGATAGGGAATCCCAGTCATCTTCAAGAAATAAGGGCTTTTTTGCATGGCTGGCAGGCTGCTTTCATCTTTGCCGCACTTACCGCAGTTCTTGGTGCCTGTTTTTCAGGAATCAGGGTGCGCATCTTCCACAAGAAGGAGGCTGAGGAGGTGAAGTTCAAAGCTGTTCCCGACAGGTGACTTTCTGGTGCTTTGCCTACAAGGATAGTCCTTCAAGGAGGTATTTTATGCCTATTGCTTTCATTCTATTATTGGTTTTGATGTTACCTTTCTTGCTCTTGATGCTTTTCTTTAATGTGGCCACGATTTCGTTTTCCAGGCTTGGGCTTTCTCCTACTGGAGCCTTGCTTTTCTTGACTGCTTCGGTTTTGGGGAGTTTGATCAACATTCCCCTCAGCAGGAGGCGGGTGGTCGTCCAGGAGCACCAGGTTTTCCCTTTCCCCCTGCTTTTCTTTTACTACCCTCCCATGGTTAGAGAACAGGTGATCTGCTTTAATGTAGGGGGTGCAGGTCTTCCTGTGCTCTTTTCGCTGTATCTGCTCTTAACTGGGAGGGCGCCTTTGCTGCCTTCTTTTCTAGCTTTGACTATCGTCACAGCGGTAGCCAAGTTGATGTCCAGGCCTCAGCCTGGAGTAGGGATTGTCATGCCAGCTTTTATTCCTCCCCTTGTGGCCGCAGCGGCAGCTCTGCTCTTGGCTCCTTCGGGCCAAACAGCACCTGTTGCTTACGTTGCCGGGACGATGGGGACGCTTATTGGTGCTGATCTCCTCAACTGGAAGTCGATTCAGGGGTTGGGTGCCCAAATGGTAAGCATCGGTGGTGCTGGGGTTTTCGATGGGATTTTTCTAGTGGGGATTATTGCTGCCTTTCTCGGCTAAAAAGGCAGGTGTTTGTTGATGGCAGGGATTGGTTCTGATATACTGGAGGCAAAGAGGGTTTTCATTTTTCTGGAAGGGGTGGGGACGTGGACCTGAGGAACTGCTCTGAATGTGGGAAGCTTTTTGTGTATGTGGGAAGGGACCTTTGTCCAGAGTGTGTAAAAACGGAAGAGGAAATGTTTGAAAAAGTAGAGAAGTTTCTAAGAAAAAACTCAGGTGCTTCTGTTCAGGAGATCAGTGAAGCAACTGGTGTTCCTGAAGAGAAAATCATACATTTTTTGAAGGAAGGCAGACTTGTAGCGCGGACACCCTTCCAGCAAGTCATCTGCGAGCGCTGTGGGAAGCCGATAGCCAGTGGGCGCTTTTGTGGTGACTGTCTGGAGGCTCTGAGAGCTACTGTAGGGACTCTGGCCTCACCAGCACTAAAGCCGAAGTTAGGAAAAGAAGAAGAACAGAGTTACCACTTTCGTCCAGTGAAGGGAGAAAAGGGGCGGATGTACACTGCGGAGCGTTTGCGCCGCTGGCGGAGCGAAGATTGAAGGCGTAAGCTGGGATTTTTAAAAAGTAACTCTAAAGTCATTTTTCGTTGAAGACGATATAAAAAAAAGAAAGAGCAGGGTGTTTCAGTGGTTGTTGGTGAGGCTTGCGTCTCTACTTGGGGAAGAAGGTTGTGAACAGGGAGGAAGAAGTAATGATCATTTCTAACCAACAAATTCAAGCAATTCTCCGCCTCTATGGTGTGACCAAGGCCCAGGTTTCCGAAGGTGAGCGAACCAATGGTTCTACTCAGGAAGTAAGAAAGGGAGCGAAAGACCGTGCTGAGCTTTCGGAAGAGGCTCAATTGTTCCAGAGGGCACGGGAAGCAGCGCTTCAGGCTCCAGAGGTGAGAGAAGAGCTCATCGAAAGGATTAGAAAGGAGTTAGAAAGCGGGTCCTATAACGTTCAACCGGAAGATGTTGCTGAAAAGATTTTGAGGAGATTCTTCATTAATCGCATTGTCTAAGAGAGGCTGACTGGTCTTGGAAACTATAGCTCAACAGAGAAGGCTCTTAGAAGAGCTGCTGGCCCTAGAAAAGAAAAAGCAGAAGCTCTTGTTAGATCTACCCTGGCGTGGGGAAGAAAACCTCAAAAGTTTAGACTCAATTCTTCAGAAGCAAGAAGTTCTCCTCAAGGAAATAGAGAATCTGGAGTTTTTTCCTTCTTCATCTGGGGATACAGAACACTTGGGAGCATTGCAGGAGCTTGCTTGGGAAGTGAAGGAATTAAACAAGAAGAATGGGGAACTTCTCAAAAGGCTCCAGACCTACAGTGGTCTTCTGTTGAAGGCAGTTACCAAGAGGACTGGAGATGTCTCCCTGGGTGTTGACCGCCAGGTCTAATCATCTTCTCTCCATCTTCGGGGGTGTGCTCTTTTGCGTTCCACCTTTTTCGGGATTGAGCTTGCTAAAAGGGCTCTCCAGGCGCAGCAGCGTGCTCTTGATGTTACTGGTCATAATGTAGCCAATGCCAATACACCCGGGTTTACGCGCCAGGAGGCTATCCTAGTGACGGAGACTCCGTATCCTGCTCCTGGGTTGCATCTGCCCTGGGGAGCGAAGCAAGTAGGCACAGGTGTTGATGTGGCGGAAATCCGCCGCTTACGGGATAGCTTTATCGATCTCCAGGTTCGTCATGAAGCTAAGGCTCTTGGCTACTGGGAAGCTCGGCAGAACACTCTCGAAAAGATCGAAGTGATTTTGAATGAGCCTTCAGACAGTGGGTTGCGCTCTGTGCTGGAAGCATTCTGGCAGTCTCTGGAAGAATTGAGCAAAAACCCGGAAAGTCTGGCAGTCCGCTCTGTTGTTCGCCAGCGAGGACTGGCTCTGGTGGAGACCTTCAACCACCTTGACCGCCAGCTCAAAGAACTGCAGGATGACCTTGATAACAGTGTCAGGGTGAAGGTAAATGAAATTAACTCTTTGGGTCGTCAGATTGCTGACCTTAACCAGCAGATCCTGAAGATCGAGGTGACCGGAGCGCGGGCCAATGACCTCCGGGATCGCAGGGATGTTCTCCTCGATCAGTTAGCACGAATTATTAACATTCAGGCATATGAGGACGACAAAGGCCTTGTCCAGGTGATTATCGGGGGGCGCCCCCTGGTTCAGGGGGTCCACTTTTACGGTCTTGTGACCAGAGAAGATCCTGCAAGTGAAGCTGGCTATGCGGGAGTTTACTGGGAGACTGATGGGGAACCTGTTCAGGTCGAAGGGGGGACTCTGCGTGGTTTGATGGAGATGCGGGGTTACACCGTTGGCAGTGAAGAAGTCGGGTTTATACCTTCAATCAGGGAACAACTGGATTTCCTGGCAATTACCCTTGTAAATGAGTTTAATGCTATTCATGGGCTTGTAGATCTTGATAATGGTGTTGTTGCTCACGGATTATCGAGCGGAAGCTATGGTATTAATTTCTTTACTTTTACCGACCCGAATAACAAGGGGGCAGGGACGATCGCAGTCAATCCGGTGATTCTTGAGGACCTCAATAAAATCGCTGCTGCCACCGGGTTTGTTGTTGATCAGCAACCAACCGAGGGTTATTACGAGCTAATAACGATAGATGGTCAACAAAAATATGTGGTTTGGGAAACCGGTGATGGCAGCAATGCCTTGAAATTAGCCCAGTTGAAGCACGAGCTCACCATGGTGCTTCCCGGGAATGAGCAGGCCACAGGGACTTTTGAGGACTATTATCGGGCAGTCATCGGTCAGCTGGGTGTCGCTGGACAGGAAGCGCGCCGGATGGTGGAAAACCAGGAGCTCCTGGTGTCCCAGTTGCAGAACAACCGGGAATCAGTCTCTGGGGTTTCCCTTGATGAGGAGATGGTCAACATGATCCGTTTCCAGCACGCCTACAGTGCCGCTGCCCGCATGGTGACCGTTATTGATGAAATGTTAGATAGAATCATCAATCAGATGGGTCTTGTCGGCCGCTGATCCCATGAGGTTCTCGATTTCTTTTCTGTAGCAAGCGCGTTTGGCAGTATCAGTGATCATCTTCAGGTTGTGCCGCGCCACTGCGAGGGCGGCATTTTTGCTTCCTTCGGCAAGGTGGAGAGCAGTTTCCGCATCAGCCTGCACAGGTTTGTAAGCAAGGGGGAGGGCTTCTTTGATCATCAGAACCAGTTTGCTGAGATTAGAGGCGATTTCCAGGGGAACTTCGATGGCGTGGTCAGGGCCTTGAGGGTCGCCATCGACAACCTTCCTATAAGCCAGGCCATCGGCCTGGGCCAGCTCAAGGCATTGGTTGCAGAGATCTTCTGCCTTTGCGAGCATTTGGCTCCAGTAATCTTCTCCAGAATTGGTTTCCCCGCTTTTGCTTTTGCGCAGGTTGACTCTGCAGACCATAGCGAAGAGGGAAGCGGCCTGTGCTCCCCCCAAAGCAGCAGCAGCACCTGCACTGGGAAAAAGGGAGTCTGCTGCCAGTTCGGCAAGGTAGTCGGCAACTTTTAAGTCTTTAATAATGGGTAAATTTGCCATTTGCCCTTTTCTCCCTTTGCTCTAGTTTAATCTTGACTTCTTCTCTTATAAACAATTTCTCCAGGCTCTTTGTTTTACCTTCCCGGTAGGCGAGAAGCCCAGGAACGGGCTGGAAACTGGCTGAATTTTCGAAAAATGAAGGGAACAAGGGATAAAAACCCGCAAACCTGCCGAATTTGAGCTTTAAGCTGGGTGCCGGAAAACCCGAATAAAAAACTAGATTGGATGGTTGAGGGGGAAGCTCAATTGCGGGTCACCAGTAGTATGCTCATTAACAATTTCGTAAGGAACATGCAGATCAACTTGAGGAGGCTGGAACAAATTCAGGATACCCTGGCTTCAGGGAAAAAGCTGCGCCGCCCTTCTGATGACCCTGTGGGTGTTGTCGGGTCACTGTATCTCCGCAGTGACCTGGGGAAGCATGAGCAGTTCATCAGCAACATTGAAGATGCCAAGACCTGGATGGAAATTACTGATAGTGCCCTTGGCAATGCTACTGAGGTTCTGCAGAGGGCGCGGGAACTTGCCCTCTACGGGGCGAATGGGACCCTGCCGCAGGAGTCACGTGATGCTTTGGCATGTGAGGTCGAGCAGTTAAGGGACCAACTGGTGTTGATCGCCAACACCACTCTTGGGGGTCGCTACATTTTCGGAGGCACCCGGACCGAGGAGCCTCCGTGCGTAGTTGATTCCAATGGTGATGTTAAGTGGAAAGGCAACGAAAAAAACATCGACTACGAAGTGGCACCCGGTGTGACCATTCCGGTGAACTGTAATGGGAAGATTGTCTTTACAGGAAGCGGGGACGAACAATCAGATGTGTTCAAGGTCTTGAACAATTTGGTGAATGACTTGAAAGATGGTAAAACTGGGGATATTTCCAGTGCGCGGATCGGAGAGATTGATAAAATCATCGACAGGATCATCGAAACCCGGGGCGAACTCGGAGCACGAATTAACAGAGCGGAAATGGCTCTTGACCGCGCGCAGCAGCAGCAGATTAAACAGACTGAACTCCTGGCCTCTGCCGAGGACGCTGACATCGCCGAAACCATCGTCGATCTGAAGGCTCAGGAAAACGTTTATCGGGTTTGTCTGGCTGCTGGGGCGCGGATCATCATGCCCACTCTGATCGATTTCCTTCGCTGAGGGTGAAGGTGTGTGGTCCCTCGAGTAGAGATCCACCAGCAGTTTGGTCAGATTGCCATTGAGATAGTTCTCCCTGAGACCCAGGTCCGGTGCAAGGCTCCAGAGCTTTCTCTACACACTGACCCTCTCCGTATCGAGATTGCCCCTGGGAGGGTGGAGTTGGAGATCAGTTACGAACAGCCCCAGGCTGACCTGGGTTTTTATCGTCCACTTCCTTTCGCCCGTTGCGGCGGCGAGGAGGGAAAGGAAGCTGCCCTCAGGGCTGTTGCTGCTTACGCTGGTGAAGGTGACCGAATCGCCCAGATCGAAGACCCGAATTTTTCTTTTGCTGAGCTTGTCCAAGCAATGTGGGAGCGAGCAGCAAAAGAGTTGAACATCGGCTCCATCCGCCCTCCACAGGTGAGGGTGGAAGTAATGCCTTTGAGGGTTTTTGGTGAACCTGGAGAGCTTCAGCTTCAGGTGGCCCCGGGGGACATTCACGTTGAGTTTTCGTGGGGTTATGTGGAACCCCGCCTTGTCGTGCCTCCGAAAGTGGGGTTGTTCCTCGACACTTTTGGGTAGTTGTGCGGCCTCCTGTATAAAGCCCCGCATCGGGATAAAGGATGAAGGGAGGGGAAGACCTGGCTAATTAGGAGGTTCGTAGCAGCTACGAAAAAGAGCACTGAAGCTGACTGTTTTTGACTGGACCTGCTGTCTAAAAGGCTCTTAGGAGTTGATGGGGGGTGCCAAAGCGCAGGAGAAACAAGTTCAGCTTCACCATCTGTGGGGAGTTCTTCCCGGAGGCCTACCCCGCTTTCCGTTCGCAGAAGTGGAGCCGTGGTGAAGAAGACCCTCTTGAGACGGAGATGCGGCTTTTCTGCGCCTGCATGCGGTGGGCATTCAACCGGCTTCTGGGAGGTGCATCGCGGAACAAAATCAAGAAGCAAGGCCAGGGACTCTTCGGGCTCAACTCCCGGTATGCGGACGACGCCAGGCTTAAGGCACAAGGTGTGCAGGACTCTCAGAAAGAGCTTCTTGAGCTGGAGATTGAGGAGACGGAGAGGAAGCTGGGCCGGGCCCGCAAGAAGCTCGGGCAGGCTGCGAAGAAGCTGGCGAAGGCAGAGGGAAAAGGCGCCGATCCGGAAGCTGTCGAAAAGCTCCGCCTTACGGTCAAAGGTCGGAACAACAGGGTTGTCTCCCTCGAAAAGAAGCTGGCCGAACTCAAAACACACCGGGAGAACGGCACCATTCCCAAGGTGGTCTTCGGAGGCAGGAAACTCTGGCGGAGGGTTTGCAGGAGAAAGGCTTCGGTTGACGAGTGGCGGACAGTGCGGAAGAACCGCCTCTACTCCCGGGGCGACGAAACCAAGGGCGGCAACCCGAACATAAAAATTTCCTGCCGGAATGGAGAATTCCGTCTGGCGGTGGCCATCTCCCACCTTTCGGAGAAGCTGGGCGAAGACGCCCTTGGCCGTCCGAAGATGAGCCGTGCTCCCAGGGTAGAGGGGAGGCTGTGGCTGCCGGAGAAGCACCGGAACCTGGTGCGGATGTGGCTGGCGATGAAGCTGCCCTACTCGGTCGAACTCATCCGTACTCCGGACGGGCGTTGCCTTGTCCACCTGACGTTTGACCTGGGTGAAACTCCGGAGCCTGATTTTACTGAAGGCTGCCTGGGGGTAGACACGAACCCTGACGGTGTGGCCTTGTGCAACGTTGGTCCTACAGGCCAGCCTGAGCCCTGGCCAAAAGGTTTCAGCGTCCCTTACCCTGGAGGTCTGGGCAAGTACGAAGGAGAGTTTCAGGTTCGACTATACCCGAACGGCTTCCTCTACATCAGGGTACCCGACCTTGCTTATACTTCCGGCTTCCGGCGCAGTTACCTGATAGGCGTCTTAGCCAAGGTAGTGGTGGACATCGCCTTTTTCCTGGGCAAGCCGATTGTCCTGGAGGACCTGGACTTTGGGAAGGACAGGCTGGACACGAATAAAAAGTTCAACCGGATGGCTTCGAACTTCCCCTTCGCCAGGATAGTGGAGGCAGTCTGCCGGAGGGCGGTCAAGGAGGGGGTGCCCTTCAAGCTCACCCCTGCACGGCACACCTCCACCATCGGCTGCTGGAAGTACATGAAGCGTTTTGCCGTTCCCGTCCACTGCGCGGCGGCACTGGTGATCGGTCGCCGGGCGATGGGCTTCAGGGAGAAGATAACGAAAGAGTTGAAGGAGTTGATTGCTCAGCTAAAGCAGAGCCTGGCCCGAAGGGTCAGTTCTCTACCGTAAGGCCAGGGCCGTCTTGAAGCGGCTGGACGAGAAAATCCCTCTACACAACGGTCTTTCTGCGGAGCAGCAGACAAGGTTTTATTCTGTCTGGCACGACTTCAAGAGGCTGGCCCTGGCTTTGCGGTGACCCCGTTTAGCCGGTGTCGGGAAAACCGGTAGGCCGTCTCTGACAGAGCGCGCGGAGCCGCCCCGGTGTCCGGTTTTTTGGCCGGACACTGGACCGCGGGCGGTCAACGCGATGA
>DAINRC010000037.1:9881-12920 GCA_036742135.1 Bacillota bacterium | reverse complement strand
GATGTTCAGAAACTGGCCACCGCCAAGCTGTTTCTGCGCCACGAGTGGCAGGGCAGCATGTTCACCCAGGATTTGATTAATTCCGTCCACAACGAGGACCTGGTTGTGGTTCCGGTGGCAGTGGAAGGCAACTGGATGGCGCCTCCAGTGCAGAAAGAGGCGGTTGAAAAAATTGCCGAAATCTTGATCGAAAACGATCCGGCCAACAGGTCTTACTACGAAGAAAACAAAAAGAGACTGATTTCTTCTATAGAAGCGAAGGAAAGAGAAATCCGCGCCAAGCTCCAGGCTGCTAATGTCAGCAACATCAAAGTTATGTGCTCTAGTATGCAGGAGGGCTTTCTCAAATGGGCTGGCTTTAATGTGGTTGCCACCTATGGGCGTCCTGAGGAACTCACCCCGCAAACGGTCCAGGAGTTGATTAACAAAGGAAAGCAGGAGGGTGTCAAACTCGTGGTTGACAACCTGCAGAGCGGCCCAGACGCTGGGAAAGGGATCGCCAAAGAACTGGGAGCTGTCCAGGTTACGATTTCTAATTTCCCAGGAGCTTTGCCGCAAACAGACACCTGGGCTGCTGCAGTCGATAAAAATGTGGAGCTGCTGTTGGATGCAGTCAAGCAAATCAAAATCTAATAAGGGTAAGTGAGTTCCTTTCCTCACTGGATGAAGGTGTCAGGTATGGCACAAGCATCACAAAATAATGTGGTTATCAGAATAAAAGATGCTGTTGTTTCTTATCGAGAGGATGTTGCCCTAAAGGGTGTTTCCCTATCAGTAAAAAGAGGTGAGTTGGTAGGAATTATTGGTCCCAACGGAGCGGGGAAGACCACTCTGCTTACTCTGATCAACGGCCTTGCTAAACTGCTCCGGGGTGAGGTAGAAGTTCTCGGGTACTCGCTGAATAGCGGCTGTTCAGCTTCTCTCCGCAAACTTGTTGGCTATGTGCCCCAGTTGCCAAACATTGATCCCCGGATGCCGATCAACGCCAGGGAGGTAGTGATGATAGGCCGCTACGGGCGTTTGGGGTTGCTGCGCCGCCCAACCTCGCATGACTGGGAGATCGTCGACAAAATGCTGGAATTGGTGGGGATGAGCCACCTGGCCTCACGCCCTATTGGCCACCTCTCGGGGGGTGAGCAGCAGCGCGTAGCCATTGCTCGTGCCCTTGCCCAGGAGCCGGAAATACTTTTGCTTGATGAACCTACAGCTTCCCTTGACCGCAGGGCACGGATCAGCATAATGTCGTTGGTCGAAGAAATTCACCGCTCGCGCTGCCTGACCACCCTGATGGTGACCCATGAGCTGAAAACGGCAGCAGCGGTTTGCGATAGGCTCGTTTTAATGAAAGAAGGACGCATCTGGGCCCAGGGCCGGCCGGAAGAAGTCCTGCGTGAAGAACTTTTAGACCTCCTCTACGGTGGTTAAAACATAATGGAAGACGCGGTTTGAAAAAGGGGGGAAACATGATGGCCGGAAAACTCTCCACCATAAAGGATGTGTTTGGCCAAGAGCCATTTGTCGATGTTCAGCCATTATATTCACTCTTAAACAACTGCGCCATAAGTTATAAAACGTTCTGCCTCCTGGCCGCAGCCATTGAAACCGGCCTTTTCGACCACCTGGAGGCCCCGCGCCCGGTTGACGAGCTTTCCCGTGAACTGGGCTTAAACCTGCGGATTACTCGCATCGTCTGCAAGTGCCTGGAAATGCTTGGTTTCCTTGTTGAAGTAAACGGGGCTTATCAAAATGCTGAAATCAGTAGCCTTTATTTACGAACTGGTTCCCTCCTGGCGCAAGAGAACGTTTTAAAGACCTTACAGGGTACATTTCGGCTCTGGGAAAAGTTACCCGAAATTTTGAAGAGTGGACCGGTTAAGGTTCGCGAGGAAGACTTTTTCGGGGAGGATCACATCCACGCCATAGCCGCGGAAATCCTGACCGGGGAACTGCAAAAAACAGTCCGGATCGTGGCCGGACTTCCAGAGTTTCCAAAAGCAAGAAAACTTCTCGATCTCGGTGGCGGCCACGGCCTCTACGCTATTGCGTTTTCCAGGTTAAACCCAGAGTTGCAGGTATTCGTCTACGATCTTCCCGAGGTGGCGCGAAAAACAAGAGCGTATATTGAAAAGCACCGAGCAAAGGTAACAGTCATAGATGGAAACTTTTTTGTGGATGATCTAGGCAGCGGCTACGACCTGGTCTTTTTTGCCTACAACCCTGGCGGCAAAAATCCGGGACTCGTGCCTAAAATCCACGCCAGCTTGAACGAGGGAGGGCTTCTTGTCAGCAAACACTGTTTTTACCGGAAAGGCGAAGAAACAAAAGATATTTTCCTGGATCTGGAGTGGAATTTAACCGCTTTCGCCGGCGTGAGGAAAGGGGACAGGGTGTACAGTTTTGAAGGAGACCTTTCCTTTGAAGATTACCTGGAACTGCTGTCTGGATATTTCTCTATTGAAAAGGTGATCGAAACAGCTGAATTTGCTGGTCACCCGCTGGGAAAGATTGGCGATGCGCTGGATTCCAAAATAATCATAGCCAAAAAAAGAGGCTGAGCCGCTGGCTACCACCGGGGGGCGACAAATTTGGATCTCTCTATCTTGGGTTACCAGTTCATGCAAAATGCGATCCTGGCCGGTTTGCTGGGTGGAATAGCCTGTTCTCTCCTTGGCGTCTTCGTGGTGACTATGAATCTTTCCTTTATTGGAGTTGCCATTGCCCATGCCGCCTTTGCTGGCGCTCTTTGCGGGGCGTGGCTGGGTTTCAGTCCCCAGGTTGGGTCGTTTGTCTTTAGTTTGGTGGGTGCTGCGATTATCGGACCCCTTGCCGATCGAGGGGAATTTAATCCTGACACACCTATCGGAATTGTTTTTTCAATTACGATGGGGCTCGCTTTCATGTTTATGGGTTTGCTTCCTGGACCGAAGACTCAAGCCCTCGAACTCCTTTGGGGAAGCATTCTTACAGTGAGTGACCTTGACCTGGTTTTGCTGACCGTTGTTGCCTTTGTTGTTTTGGCTCTGGTGGTGCTCTTTTATA
>DAINRC010000037.1:0-9871 GCA_036742135.1 Bacillota bacterium | reverse complement strand
TTTATAAAGAAATCCAGGCTGTGATATTTCATCGGGAGGTCGCTTTAGCTGTTGGTATTCCTGCTAACCTAATTTTTTACGCCCTGCTTTTTTTGACAGGTTCAGCAATTACCGCTTCTTTACGCAGCATCGGCGGATTGCTCATTTTCAACTTAATTCTTAATCCTGCTGCCGCAGCTTACCAGCTCACGTATGACCTGAAGAAGATGTTTGTTCTCTCCGGCATCTTTGGAGTTGCTTCTTGTTGGCTGGGATTGCTGCTGTCTCATCTCTTTGATCTCCCAAGTGGTGCCACAATTGTAATGGTTGCAGCAGGAATTTTTGTGTTGTGCAGCATATTTTCTCCGAAACGGAAAGTAAAACAGTGGGGAGGTGAGCCAGTTGACCGAGGAACTCAGGCAATTTTTTAATGAAAAAGCCCGTATTTGGGATCAGCTTATGGAACCGGAAACGCGTGAGCGCTTAGCTGAAATCATCAAGGAATTGGCGATCAAGCCGGGTAGCAGAGTTCTTGATGTAGGAACAGGCACAGGGGTCCTCCTTCCATTTTTGGTAGAGGCAGTGGGACCCACGGGAAGCATTGTCGCCCTCGATATTGCTGAAGAGATGCTTGCCCGGGCGCGAGCTAAAAATGGGGACAGAAACATTGAGTATGTTTTGGGAGACATAACCTCCACACCTTTTCAGGAAGGGACCTTTGATGAGATCATCTGTAACAACACCTTCCCTCATCTGCGCGACAAGTCTGCAGCTCTCAGGGAAATGGCTCGGATTTTAAGACCAGGTGGCAGGGTGGTTATCTGCCATCCAAAGAGCCGTGAGGCAGTGAACGAGTTGCACAGGTCCATTGGTGGGGTTGTTGCCAATGATCTCCTTCCTGAGGATGGGGAGATGCGGAAGCTGCTTGAAGAAAACGGATTTGTGCAGATAAGCATCACTAATTCACCTGAAAGGTACCTGGTTACAGCCTGCAAGCCCTGCTGAGGTTGGCTTTTTCGAGGTGTAAGACCAAGGAGAAGGAATTTTTGAGGATTTGGAGAATTAAGAAGAAAAAGGTTGCTTGGTGATTGAAAATAGAGCATGAAACTTGAAGTGTACTGGCGCCACGAAGGTGTCGCATTCTTCCAGAAGGAAGAGCCTTGGTGGTTTTTTGCTTTTTAGAGGGCATTTATGCGCGTTTTGAGGAGGTGATTTTTTGGAACTGGTGCCTGTTGGGGTGATTCACAGCCCTTATCGGGAGAAGTCGGAAGCACCTAACCAGGGGCGTTTTTCCGAGGAAACCGTAGAACTGGAAATCTACCCCCAGTTTGCCGATGCTCTCAAGGACATAGACAAGGCTGAGTACCTGATTGTTCTTTACTGGTGCCACCAGGCGCGGCGGGATGTTCTCCAGACGCGGACACCTTTTGGTCCAGAACTGCGGGGTGTTTTTGCCTGCCGCTCACCAGCTCGCCCCAATCCAATCGCCTTTTGTGTTGCCAAACTACTGGAAGTCAAGGGAAACAGGTTGCTGGTGCGGGGCGTAGACGCTATTGATGGCAGCCCTTTACTGGACCTCAAACCTTACTCTTCTGACCTTGACAGCATCGAAAACGCCCGCATCGGCTGGTTCAAGCGCGGTGTTTTAGCAAGGTAACTCTTCAGGATATTTTTGAGGAGGAGGGAGAGTTTATGTATTGGGGCTTTTGCAGATCTAGATGGAAGGGCTTTGGACGGCTCTTGGCACTGGGAACTGTCTTGAGCCTGCTCGTTTTTGCTGTTGCAGGCTGTGGTGCCGAGAAGGCGTCCCAGGAAGCGGCTCCCAGTAGTGAAAGAATTGCCGTTTACACAGTTGCTGATGACACAGGAGACTGGGGTTTCCCTTCACCTTATGCCCACTATTCACGGGGGCCGGGTTATGTGCGGATGAGCTTTATTTTCGATACCCTCGTTTGGAAGGATGACAAGGGTTATGTTTCTGCTCTCGCCGAGAGCTGGGAGTACCTCAAGGATGAAAACGCTTACATCTTTAAACTGAGGAAAGATGTGACCTGGCATGATGGAGAAAAGTTCACCGCCAGAGATGTGGTGTTTACCTTCAACTACATCAAGGAGCACCCTTATCAATGGGTTGATTCCAGTGTTGTCGAAAAGGCCGAGGCTGTGGATGGTTACACTGTGAAGGTTTACTTGAGCAAACCTTATGCTCCGTTTGTGGATAATGTAGCCTGCACCCTGCCCATTCTTCCTGAGCATGTCTGGAAAGATGTCCAAAATCCGGAGCAGTTCCAGGAAGAGAAAGCACTGATTGGGACCGGGCCTTTTAAGCTCGTTGACTACAATAAAGCCCAGGGCACTTATCTTTACGAGGCCTACGATGACTACTACCTGGGCAAACCAAAGGTCAAGCAGCTGAAGTTCGTTAAGGTAAGTGAGGAAATGGCTGCCAGTGCCTTGAAGCAGAAGCAGGTCAATGCTGCGAGCATCCCCCCTGAGCTTGTGGATGAGATGAAAAAAGAGGGGTTCACAATTTTGGAGGGCGCCCACGACTGGAACGCTAAGCTGATGATCAACCACAAGAAGCCGCCGCTCAATGACAAACGGTTCAGGCAGGCCCTTGCTTACGCCATCGACAGAGAGCAGATCGTTTCTACTTGCCTCCGGGGGCACGGCCTGGCAGGGAGCCCAGGGCTTCTTCCTCCAGACAACCCTTGGTTTAGTCCAGAGACAGAGCAATACCCCTACAATCCTGCAAAAGCGCAAGAGCTCTTGAAGAGTCTGGGCTATGTGAAGAAGGGCAACTACTATCAGAAAGATGGAAAAGTGCTCGAACTTGAGCTCCTTGTTGCCGGCGGGGCCGGTTCTCCTGGAGAACGGGAAGGAGAGATGATCAAGCAGCAGCTGGAGAAGGTGGGGATCAAAGTCAATTTGCGGAGCCTGGATTCGAAGACCCTGGACAGTCTGGTTAATGAGTGGAAGTTCGACCTCGCCTTGAGCGGCCACGGTGGGCTTGGAGGAGATCCGGACACCTTGAGCAGGTCGATTATCGGTCAGGGCTTCAACAGTGCCAGATACACCAGCAACGAGACTCTGGTGAGCCTGCTCAAGAAGCAGCAGCAGGAAATGAACAAAGAGGAGCGCAAGAAACTCATTGCAGAAATCCAGAAAGTATACGCCGAGGAGGTTCCTGCGCTGACGGTCTACTATCCGACCTGGTATTGGGCCCATGACGGCAAAGTAGAGCTTTTCTACACCTGGCAGGGGATCGCCGTTGGAGTTCCTATTCCCTTGAACAAGCTGGCTTTTGTTAAGTAGGGGATCTGAGTGTGAAAAGAGCGGGGACTGCGGCAAGCTACTTGATCGCCTTTTTCCTGATCATCGTGCTTAACTTTTTGCTACCGCGGTTGATGCCTGGGGACCCCCTGATGGCGATTTATGGGGAAGAGGCTTTGATTGCCATGACCCCGGAGCTGAAGGCAGAGCTCATCCAGCGGTTTTCTCTCAACAAGCCGCTGGATGAGCAGTTCATCTCTTACCTTCTGGCGCTTCTGCGCGGAGATCTGGGTTATTCTTATTACTACAATGCCCCGGTGTTTAAGGTGATCATTGGCTCTCTTCCCTGGACGCTTCTTCTGGTGGGGCTTGCAGTGCTGGTTTCCAGTGCTCTCGGCATTGTTTTGGGGATCGAGGCCGGCTACCGCCGCGGCCGCACTGTGGACAAGGCTTTACTGGCTGGTTTGATGTTTTTGAGCGGGTTCCCCGACTTTTTTGTGGGCATCTTGCTGCTTCTGCTCTTCGGGGTGGCCTTAGGAGTGGTGCCTCTAGCAGGTGCTGTCACTCCTTATGCCGGAAAAACCGGGGTCAGCCTCATTCTTGACGTCCTCCACCACTTGGTGCTTCCTTTGTTTGCCCTTGTTCTCGTGCGCCTTACAGGAACCTACCTGTTGACCAGGAATACGATGATTACCACCCTCGGGGAAGCCTTTATCCTCACTGCGAAGGCGAAGGGTTGCCAGGAAAGGGTGATCAGGTACAGGCACGCCGGGAAGAACTCGCTATTGCCAGTGGTCACGGCCACGGGCCTTCAGCTCGCCCATTCGGTTACCGGGGCCTTGTTTATCGAGATCATTTTTTCTTATCCTGGGGTGGGTTCGCTGCTTTACAATTCTCTGCTGACCCGTGATTATCCCCTGATGCAGGGGATCCTCCTGGTGACGACGGTGGTGATCCTGGCCACAAATTATCTGGTGGATCTGCTGTACACTAAACTCGACCCTCGGGTTGCCTATGCTCGCTAGGGGGCAGGGGTTGCTGTGCATATCAACTACTGGCAGGAGATCAAAAAGGACAACTTTGGAAAATTGGGGCTGGTGCTGCTCACCCTGATGGTGGTTCTTGCCCTCCTGGCTCCACTGCTTACCAGATACCAGCCTCACACTTATACTGGTTCTGTTTTCGCGCCCCCGTCCTGGCAGCATCCGCTGGGGACCAATGATGTCGGACAGGACATCTGGGCAAGGCTTCTCTACGGGGCACGCACCTCACTAACGGTCGGCTGTGGAGTTGCCCTGTTTTCTGCACTGATCAGCGTCCTGGTTGGATGCACCGCGGCGCTTTTCGGAGGAGTTTACGACCGCCTGGTGATGCGGCTGGTGGACGCCATGATTGTCGTTCCTCCGGTGATCGTGGTCATCCTGGTGGCAGCTTACCTGCGCCCCAACATCTTGCTGATGGTCGTGTTGCTCTCTTCCTTCCTCTGGCCCGGGGGTGCCCGGGTCGTCAGGGCCCAGACCCTGTCTTTGAAAGAAAGGATGCATGTGGCCGCAGCCCGCACTTTTGGGGCTGGCTGGGTTCATCTCCTCTCCCACCACATTATCCCTGATCTGGGTCCTGTAATTTTGGCCACGATGATCCATGATGCCCGGAGGGCAGTTTTCATGGAGGCGGGACTTTCCTTCCTGGGCATCTCTGACCCCACTGTCGTCAGTTGGGGAAAAATGATGCAGCATGCTTTGAGGTTTTCTTACCTTGATGTCTGGAAGTGGTGGCTCTTGCCCCCAGGTTTTGCCCTTTCCTTGACGATCAGTGCCTTGACTTTTCTCGGTTATGCACTTGAGAAGGCCTTAAATCCACGCTTGCGCGAAGGAGTTAGCCATGCTGGAGATTAAAAATCTAAAAGTGTCCTACGATGGGCTGACTGTGCTTAAAGGGATCGACCTGGTCTTGAACAAGGGTGAGTCTCTTGCCATTATCGGGGAGACAGGTGCCGGCAAGACCACCCTTGCCCTGAGCATTCTTGGCCTCGTCGAGGGCCGCTGCACCGGGGAGATCCTTTTCCATGGGAAAAACCTTCTCGCCTTACCTGAGGAAGAACTGCGGAGCCTGCGCGGCAGGCAGATCGCCATGGTCTTCCAGAACATCGAGGATGCCTTGCACCCCCTTTACACCATCACCCAGCAGGTAGTGGAAGCGATCCTGGTGCACGGGGAAAAAGACAAGGATTTTGCCAGGGAACGTGCCCGGCAGCTGCTCGCCCAAGTTGGCCTCGATGAAAGGCGGGCTGAGGCCTACCCTCACCAACTGAGTGGGGGAGAAAAGCAAAGAGCCCTCCTTTGCATCGCTCTGGCCAATAACCCTGAGGTCCTGATTCTCGATGAACCGACCGCCGCCCTTGATGCCCTCACCAAGGCCGAGATCATCGCTCTGCTTAGAGAAGTAACAAGGGACAAGGCCACCCTGGTGATCACTCACGACATCGCTGCTGCCGCCAAACTGGCGGAGAGGATCGCTGTTTTGTATGGGGGCAGGATCCTCGAGATGGGTCCTACTGCTGAACTGCTGGAGTTTCCCATGCACCCCTACACCAGAGGGCTTTTGCGCTCTTATCCCAATATGACGACAACCAAGGACCTCCAGGGGATACCTGGAAGGATGTCCCACAGGGTTGATGGCTGTCCTTTCCACCCCAGGTGCACCCAAAGGATAGCTGTCTGCCAGCAGCAGGTTCCGGAACTCCAAAAGAAGAACAGCAGGTTCCTTGCCTGTCACCGCGGCGGGATCATCCCCCTGCTGGAGGTGAGGAACCTCAGCAAGAGTTTCGGCAAGGTTGGGGTGCTGCACGATGTCGACCTCACCCTTTACGAGGGGGAGACTCTCGCCCTCGTCGGGGAGAGCGGCTCCGGAAAGACCACTCTGGCGAAGACGATCATGGGCTTGTTCAAGGCTGAGCAGGGAGAAGTCTTTCTCGAAGGTGAAAAGGTGCTCCAGAGAAAAAAGAGGTTTTACGAGCGCGTCCAGATGGTTTTCCAGAACCCTGGGGAGTCAATCAGCCACCGGATGAACGTTTACCAGGCTGTCAAAGAGCCGCTTGATATCCACGGTTGGGGCAGTGAATCG
Source organism: Bacillota bacterium (assembly GCA_036742135.1). Taxonomy (GTDB): domain Bacteria; phylum Bacillota; class DSM-12270; order Thermacetogeniales; family Thermacetogeniaceae; genus 50-218. The sequence continues at coordinate 3,496 of DAINRC010000037.1, read as the reverse complement.
GAAAAGCTGGAAAAAGTGCGAAAAGTTTTAGGTGAGGTGGAATTACCTGCAGATGACGAGTTTCTGAAGAAGTACCCCCATCACTTGAGCGGTGGAGAAGCCCAGAGAGTGGCTATTGCCCGTGCCCTGGTGCTGGACCCGAAACTGATTATTGCTGATGAACCGACGTCTGCGCTTGATGCCAGTGTCCAGGCGAAAATATTGAGACTCCTCCTCGACCTCCAGGAGAAGAGGGGGCTGGCTCTGCTTTTGATCACCCATGACCTTGCTCTTGCCAGGAAGGTCAGTGACCGCATGGCAGTAATGCTCCTGGGCTCGATCGTGGAAGAGGGTCCGACCAGCGAAGTCGTCACCAACCCTCTCCATCCTTACACCAAGTGCCTGGTGGAAGCAGCACCCGCGCTTTCAAGAGAAGTTTCTGAACCGCTGAGAGCCACCCGAGGGGTAGAAATCCGTGAAGGGGTTGCCCGGTTATCCTCAGGTGGAGTTCTGAGTCCTCCGCACCGAAGCTCAACTGGTATCTTCGTTAAGGGCAACTCTAAAGCCGTCAGCGGGCAGTCCTGCCCTTTTGTCCAGCGCTGTCCTCATCCCTTACCCAGGTGTTACCGGGAAAAACCGAAAATGAGGGTCTGCTCCGCTCATCGAGTGGCCTGCTTCCGCCACAACGGCCCATGAACCTTCTCGCAAGTTCTCGAATATCGGGTTTATTCTGGCCTGCGCTTTTTCGTTGCGGTTATATTCAGTGGTTTGGTCTGTGGTTTTCTTGGTGCTTCATAGACCGAAATCACCCTCTTTAAGTTCTTGAATTCGGATTTGATTGCAGCAATTTCTTCAGGCGGCAGTGGTGTAACACTGCACGGACGAAGCGGAGTGTTGATCTGGACCTCGTCTGGAGATAGCATTTCAGCGATTCTGGCCATATCGGCAGCGCAGTTTTTGTTTACTTCCACAAACATCATCTGCAGGGCGAGCTTCCCTCGGTATTTTTTCCTGAATTCCCTGAGACCTGTTAATATATGATTGAGATGCAACCCTGGGATAGGCCTGTTGACTGCTTGAAATGTCGCTTCATCAGCGGCATCTAATTTTGCCACCACTAGGTCTGCGTTTAAAAGATCTTCCTGGACGTCTTCCCTGAAAATTAAGCTGGAATTGGTGAGAACGGCAATAGGAAGGCCCAGTATTTTTCTGGCAAGGATGATTCCTTCTCCCAGGTTGCTTGCGAGTGTCGGCTCACCCACTCCAGAAAATGTAGCACAGTCTGCTTCGACACCCTTGAGCATGTGAAGCTCTTTCTCAACTTCTTCAATGGGAACAAATTCCTGACGTTCGCTCTGATGATTAACAGTTTCTCCGAGCTGACAATAGATACAGTCGAAGGAACATGTTTTCTCATCTCTACTAACAAGATCTATCCCCAGGGAGCTTCCCAGTCGCCAGGAAGGGACGGGCCCGTAAACGAACGCCATCGTTTTTTCCTCCTTTTTGGGGTTCTGAAAGGTTTTTGGCTTTGGGAAAATCGTAGTCTGAAAGTGTTCCAAGTTCAAGTAGTTGAGAATGGGATAAAGAGATAAGCTTTCGCCATTGGGCAGGATCTGCTATATTGTTTGGTGGGATGCGATGGTTTTGGTAAGGCATTTTCCTGGATATGGAGTGATCATGATGCTGCAGAAGGTTTACCAACTGGCTCTGCCGCGCCTGGAAGGAAAAAAGGTGAAGGATGCAGTTATCGGTCTCGAACTCCTCGCCGTGGAGCTCGACGACGGGGCAGTTGGGGTCGCCTACGTTTTGCGGAAGGAATTGCCTGCGGGGTGTGCTTCACTCCCCGAGGCTGGCAAAATCAACGGCATGAGGGCCGAAGTTCTGGCTTCATGGATGCTTGATGGTAAAAACCCACTGCGCACTGCTTTAGGGCTGGCCGCCTGCAACGCTGTTGCCCCTTATGATGAACTCTCTCCCGAAGCGCAAGATGCCTCATCTGCCCTCGATGCGCGGCCGGGGGATACCTTGGGAATGGTCGGCTACATCAGGCCCCTCGCCGCCCGACTGAAGCATAAGGTGAACAGGATGATCATTTTCGACAGGGCCCACTCTCAGGATGTTTATCCAGAGGAGCGGCAGGAAGAACTCCTGCCCCAGTGTGATCTGGTGGTGATCACCAGTTCTTCCCTGATTAACGGCACTTTCTCTAAAGTAGTCTCCCTTTGCTCAGGGGCAAGAGAAATAGTCCTCACCGGGGCAAGCACACCCATGTATCCCCAGGCTTTTGAAGGCACGAAGGTGACTGTCCTGGCAGGGTGCCGCTGGTTCCCTCAGCATAAGCGGGAAATATTCACCGGGATCGCCCAGGCGGCAAGTCTGCGGCAGATCATTGGTTACGGAGAGAAGCTGACCGTGAGGCTCAAAAAGCCTCGAAATTGAGTAAAATCAAGGCCGGGCGGGGTCTTCCAGTTTCTAGGTTGTCCGAAACAGTCCAGAAAAATCCCAGTAAAATCAAAGGTTCCGAAACAGTTCGTTTGCAAATGTTTGCAGAATGTTTGCAAGCGGTTTGCAGACGGTTTGCAAGCGGACTGTGAAAATGGCTCTACTTTTTTCTTGCATGGCCGAATCCAGAACGAGGGGCAACATCATCGCAGGTTTAGGCACGCGCTTGAAGGTCTTTCAAACCCAGGAGGTCCGCGACTTCACATCGGCGAGCGACATCGACCTGGAACTCCCGGGCCGAAAAAAATGAATCTACTACTGCATCATACCCGACACCGACCACACGTTCCAGTTTTTATCATCACTGTTCTTTTCGTTTCTTTTTTTGCGCCTGACCCGCCAGGCCGACCGTTTCGGGGGCCGGAACCCCCTGCGTGTCAACTTCCATATGGACGAGTTCTGCACGATCGGGGTTCTCCCGGACTTCAAGGACAGGATCGCCACCATGCGCTCCCGCGGCATCAACTGCATGATGGTTGCCCAGTCGCTGTCTCAATTAAAAGAGCGCTATCCTAAAGAAGTCTGGAAAGAGATCATCGGCTGCTGCGCCCTCCGCTTGATCTGGGACGCTGCCGAGAAAGAAACAGCAGAATACGCCTCCAGTCTTCTCAGGATGTAAACAGTTGAGGGTATATCTATCCGCAGGCGCAGCCTCACCTTTGACCCTGCCCAGGTGATTAAATCACCCACCAGGCGTCCTCTGCTCGACCCCTCAGAAGTGGGCCGTCTCCCCTTTGATGAGGGGATCGCCCTGGTCCTCGGGGCCAACCCTATCAGGTTCAGAAAAGTCTCTGTTCACGAGCACCCTCTATCCCGGAACCTCACCCCAGGGAAATACGTTTCCGTCCGGCATCGATGTGTGGACGAAAAAAGCATCCGGGTGGAGTACGCGGAATCCCGTCCTTCAGACGGCTGGGCAGATTGGGTAGTGGACGCTGAACATGAGTAGAACTCTTTTGTTTACGATGGAAAAGAGGATGTTTACTACTGTCCGCAGGGAAAGAAAATGTAC
>DAINRC010000036.1:0-13168 GCA_036742135.1 Bacillota bacterium | reverse complement strand
TTCTTTTTTTAGGAGCTAATCCCCTTCTTTCACCTACTGAAATTTTACACGGCCTATAATAAGAGAACCAACACCCCCATTGAGAGGAATGGTGTTCAACTACGATAAAGTATTCGAGAATCCTTTTGCCCTTTTTTATTTTTGCTCTCTTTACCAGCTCAGGCTGTGGCTCCCGAGAACCTGCCGAAAAGACACCACAAGAAACACTAAATCAAGTCACTGTAGCAGTGTATTACCTCAAGTTCAGGCAAAATAACGCCTACCTCGTGCGCGAGGTCCATGAGGTTCAAACTGATCAAGATCCCCGGCTGGCAGCCCTCGAAGAGCTTATCCACGGGACCCCGACAACCCCAGGGGCAGCGAAGGTGCTTCCTCCGGATACCAAGATCCGCGGGTTCAAAGTAGACAACGGATTAGCCACTGTCGACTTTTCTCAGGAAGTGCTCAACGCCAATGTCGGTTCGACAGGAGAAGCCCTGGGCATCCAAAGCATTGTCAACACTTTAACCGAATTTCCAGACATCACTAAAGTGGCCTTTACTGTTGAGGGGAAGGTCGATGAGCGCGCCAGAGACTGGTGGGGACATGTCGGTCTCTATGAGCAACCATTTTCAAGGAACCTTTCTGTGGTCTGGGAACCAGCGATTTGGGTTACTGCCCCCTTCTCTGGAGAGAAAATTACCAGTCCCTTAAAGGTTAGCGGCTCTGCTCGGGTTTTTGAGGGCACTGTTACTCTGCGCCTTGTAACCGAAGACGGCACTAAACTAGCAGAGACATTCACCACTGCTACCGCTGGTGCCCCTGAGCGCGGCAGCTTTGAAACCTCTCTCGTTTTTCCTAAGCCGGCTGCTCCCAAAGGGTATCTCGAAGTTTTTTGGTATAGCCCAGAAGACGGAAGTGAACAAGACAAAGTGAAAATCCCTGTCAACTTTTAGAAACGAGCATTTTGTAGTGTTGGTAAAAGTTCCGGTCGCAAAAGCTTCCCCAGGACAATTTCACTGCAGTAACATCGGGAGTAACTGGAGCACTGCAGTCTCTCCCAGTAAAAGCCCCGCAAAGCTTTGCGAAGCCTATGTTTTGCGGTTTAGGAAACTGCTGCTCTATCCCCCTGAGCTACAGGCGCATTTATTGCCAAATCAAAATAATAATGCTAACTGCCTCCCGCCAGCTTAACTCGATTCGTGTATTTCCAGCAGATTCCCAAGACGCGAAAATGGCGGAGAGAGGGGGATTCGAACCCCCGAGGCAGGGTTTAGCCCCGCCTACTCGATTTCGAGTCGAGCGAATAGGCTCAAACCCCTCAAACCCGCAGCATGTTTGAACTTTTCGCTTACTACCTCCCACTATCTTAACTCGATTCGAGTTTTCAGAAACCTTTCCGCTACGGAGTCGAGTTAAGTGTTTCTCTTCGTTATGTTTTCGCAAATTCCTGCTCAAGTAAGAAGGTTTTTAAACTCCTCAACGGTTAGTCCAGCCTGCCTTAAGATAGACCTCAAAACCCCCTGCTTTATATCCCTGTTACCGTGATAAGGAACAACAGTCCTTCTGCCGTCTGGGTGGCGGAGAATGTAATGGCTGCCGGTCACATGGTCAACCTCAAAGCCAAGTTTCTGCAGGGCGGCAATGACTTCCTTCGCCTTAAGAACAGGTAATTTCCCATATTTAGGCCACGTCTACTGTAATAGTCTCTACTTCCGCTTTCTCAAAGCCAAAGGGTAGCGGCTCTCCATGTTTTTTCAGGCTCTCGATGTACCCTCTTATGGCGTCCTCAGCCATTGCCAAGGCTTCCTCCTTAGTTTCCCCCTGGGTGACGCAACCCGGTAGCGCCGGTACAGAAGCAATATAGCCTCCTTCCTCGGCGGGTTCGAGGTAGACAATAAAACGGGCCATGTTTTTCCCTCCTAAGACGCATTCCAGCCCTTACATAGTATGCCTTGGTTAAGTAAGTTTTAGCTTTTCTGTGGGCCAAATCCTGCTCAAATGGAGGGGTTTTTTAAAAAGGCCTTCAGCTTCTGTCTCCCCCTGTAACGGCGGCTTTTGGCCGAGTGCTCGCAGGTAAGAGAGGTAAGAGAGCAATACTCTTTGCTTCTCCTGTCTTTACTATAGGGGTTACCAAGGTCAAGGCGAAACGGTTTTTCGCACCACTTGCACACCTTCACACTGCGGCAGCAGAGGAAAATGTAAAACTGCAAGCGGCATAGAAGCGGCGGCTGTTTTCAGAAAAACGGAACAACGCCTCGCTTGGCTGCTAACCACAAAGCCTCTTCCAGACAAGGCCATGATTTTGAGCGGCAACCGCCTGAACAGAACCTTCACTCGTGTCTTGGTTCACCTTTATCACCACTCCCTATCTTGTGCCCCAGCCATAAGGCCACCAGGAGGGGAAACAAGTTAAACCTCCGCTCCCTTTCTTCCCACCACCCAAGAAGCGGACCTGCCAGGAAAAGGGCGAAAAAGATAGTACAGGCCGTAACAGAAAGCCACATGGGAAGGTGGAACAGCGCACTGAGAAGAGAACCAAGGAGGAAGCCAGCACCCAATGAGAAACCCAGGACAAGCACCCCGGCGGCAAGGAAAAACAAAACCACAGCAAGCACCCCTATAGCCTTCACAATCACCCTAAGCAAGCGAACCTCTCCCCTTCAACCTCTTATCTTCCGCACCCTGTTCTAGTGTTCAAGGACGAAGCTAAAGCGTGCTCCTGCCTCACGTCCTGCTGTGTTAAGGCTACATAGCATTTGGATGGTCAAATCAGTGTGACCGAGGATTTTCACCCTGCTGAGGCTCCTCGCCTGCTGGTAGCTGAGGTACTGCTGCAGTGCCTCCAGGTAGCAGGTGCTTCCCTGCGGAGTTTCACCACTTTCCCCTTCGCCATAAAAAGTATGCCTCCCTTCCACCAGGGAGGCAGGAGAGAGTCGAGTTAAGTCGTCGTGCCTCGCCAGCTTAACTCGCTTCGTGTATTTCCAGCAGATTCCCAAGACGCGAAAATGGCGGAGAGAGGGGGATTCGAACCCCCGAGGCAGGTTTTAGCCCGCCTACTCGATTTCGAGTCGAGCGCTTTCAACCAGGCTCAGCCATCTCTCCGCTTACCTTATTCCTGTCGAAGTTTCTGGAAAAACTCCTGAAGAAGTGAAGCACACTCACCAGCGCAGACACCTGCAGTAACTTCAACCCGGTGATTGAAACAATCCATCTCCAGAAGGTTAAAGCAACTGCCCACAGCTCCCGCCTTGGGATCAGGAGCACCGTAGACAAGCCTCCGAATTCTCGACTGAATCAAAGCGCCCGCGCACATAGGGCAAGGTTCAAGAGTCACATACAAGTCACAGTCGTTAAGCCGCCAGTCCCCTCGAAGCAATGCCGCTTGTCGCAAAACGAGGATCTCGGCGTGTGCTGTAGGGTCCTTTAGGTGTTCTCTCAAGTTGTGACCTCGAACAATGATCTCTCCACCACAAACAACTACAGCTCCTACCGGAACTTCGCCTTTTGCTGCTGCAAGGCGCGCCTCCGCTAGCGCTGCTCGCATGAACTTTTCATCATCAAGGCTGTGTTCAACTACCAGAAGCGAAAACCCTCTCTTTTGCCAGGTAGTCCTCGAATTAAATGGCGCGCCTGGAGGGACTCGAACCCCCGACACGCGGTTTAGGAAACCGCTGCTCTATCCTCCTGAGCTACAGGCGCACTTTGCTGCCGAATCAAAATAATAATGGCGGAGAGAGGGGGATTCGAACCCCCGAAGCAAGCTTTACACTCGCTTAGTCGCTTAGCAGGCGACCGCCTTCAGCCAGACTCGGCCATCTCTCCGCGTGACCTGCTTCTTTCATGATAAACGGGGTAATGGTGCGCCCGGAGGGACTTGAACCCCCAACCTACAGATCCGTAGTCTGTCGCTCTATCCAGTTGAGCTACGGGCGCATTGTTGCTTCTGGAGGAGGAGGTGGGATTCGAACCCACGGGACCCTAGAAAGAGTCCAACGGATTTCAAGTCCGCCTCCTTAAACCACTCGGACACTCCTCCTTCAGAATCAAGTGGCGCGGGAAACCCGCGCTCCTATTCCGCTGCCAGTATATCACAAGACTCCCACTAGTGTCAAGAAAAACGAATCTTTAGGAAGGAGGAATTTTCTCCAGCCCGTGCATGTAAGGACGAAGCACCGGGGGAATCACTACAGCTCCGTCTTCTTGCTGGTAGTTCTCCAAAATCGCCGCCAGGGTCCTTCCAATAGCAAGTCCCGACCCGTTCAGGGTATGGACAAACTGCGGCCTGGCACCAGGCTGCGGGCGGAAGCGGATGTTGGCCCTCCGTGCCTGAAAGTCCTCGAAGTTGCTACACGAAGAGACCTCCCGATAACAGTTGGCACTAGGGAACCACACTTCCAGGTCATAAGTCTTGGCCGCAGAAAACCCAAGATCTCCTGTTGACAAAACCACAACCCGATAGGCAAGCCCGAGGCGGCGTAGTACCTCTTCAGCGTCATTAGTCAGTTTTTCCAGTTCATCGTAGGAATCCTCAGGCTTAGTGAACTTGACAAGCTCAACTTTATTGAACTGGTGTTGTCTGATCAGTCCTCGGGTATCCCTTCCGGCGGCCCCAGCCTCAGCTCGGAAACAGGCACTATACGCTACATGGTAAATCGGCAACACATCTCCCGGAAGAATCTCGTCCCGATAGAGGTTGGTCACCGGAACTTCGGCTGTGGGAATCAGAAAAAGGTCTTCGCGGCTGCAAAGAAACATGTCATCCTCAAACTTGGGCAGTTGGCCTGTGCCTACCATGGTTTCCCTGTTCACCAAAAAAGGAGGAAAAACTTCCGTGTAGCCATGCTCCCTTGTGTGCAGGTCAAGCATGAAGTTGATCAAGGCACGCTCCAGTTGGGCACCCCAACCTTTGAGAACAGTAAACCGTGAGCCCGAAATCTTTGCCGCCCGGGCAAAATCAAGGATGTCCAAAGCTTCCCCAATTTCCCAATGAGGGCGTGGGGCAAAAGAAAACTCTGGAGGTTCCCCGACAACCCTGACCACTTGATTGGCACTTTCATCAGGACCTACAGGAACCGAAGAATGAGGGATATTAGGGATGAGAAGAAGGGCTTTCTTGATTTTTTGCTCAAGCTCATCAAGCTCCTGCTCAAACTCCTTGATTTGCCTAGAGATTTGTTTCACTTCCTGGATGATTTCACTGGCATCCTGCTTGGCAGCCTTCAACTTACCCACTTCTTCAGAAAGGGTGTTCCGCTGGTGCTTTAATTTCTCTACTTGGGTAAGCAGCATCCGCCTCTTCTCATCCCAGGACAAAAACTGGTCAAGGTCGAAATCGACACCACGTTTCTCCAGAGCATCTTTGACTACTTCCGGGTGACTGCGGATAAACTTCAAATCTAGCAATAACCTTCACCCCTTTTTGAGAGGTTCGCTTTCTTAGAGGGAAACCACCTTGACATTAAGGATTCCGCCTACAGTGCGCAGCTTCTCTAAGATAGCTTCATCCACAGGGGAATCCACACTCAAAGTCATTAAAGCCTCCTCTCCTGGCTGACAGCGCCCCACTTGCATCATGGCAATATTGATGTTTTCCTGACCGAGGATCGAGGCAAAGGGCCCAATTACCCCGGGCCGATCAATGTGATCGACAAAAAGCATGTGTGGTGTGGGGATGATATCCATCTTGTACTTGTTCACCTGGACAATCCTCGGGTGATTGTCCCAGGCGATCGTCCCGGCATATTCGGCCCTGACTCCATTACCAGCGATCTTTGCCGTGATCAGATTCACATAACCAGATTTTGCTTCCTCATCCCGGTGTTCGAAAACCTGAATACCCCGGTTCTCAGCAATCCAAGCGGCATTGACCATGTTGACATCATCACCAAGGATCGGGGTCAGCAACCCCTTCAGGAAAGCTCTGGTGACCATCCCCACTTCTTTTTGGGCGATTTCACCGCTGTAGATAAGCTCAATCCGCTCAACCGGCGCTTTTTCCAACTGGTAGTACAACTTCCCGAGGTATTCGGCAAGCTTCAAGTAGGGACGCAGTGTTTGCAGCTCTTCTTCACCAAGAACACAAGGCAAGTTCACCATATTGGGGACGATTTCGCCTTTGAGCACAGAGAGAACATACCTGGCAACATCAGTTCCTACACGGTACTGGGCCTCAAAAGTCGTCGCCCCAAGATGCGGAGTGACGACAACATTGTCGAACTCTAGGAGGGGATTTCCAGTGCAAGGTTCCTTACTGAAAACATCAAGGCCAGCACTAGCCACAATGCCTTCGCGCAAAGCTTCGGCAAGAGCTTCTTCGTCAATAATGCCTCCACGGGCACAGTTAACCACCCGCACCCCCCGCTTGGCAATCTTAAACTGCTCTCTTCCGATCATGCCTACAGTTTCTTCAGTCTTCGGGGTGTGAACAGTGATGAAATCAGCTTCTCGAATAAGCTCCTCCAGAGTTTCCTTGCGTTCAGCACCAAAGCGCTTGAACCTTTCCAAAGGAATGTAGGGGTCATAAGCAATGACGCGCATCCCAAAGGCTCTTAGCCGCGTCGCCACGAGAGAGCCGATCCTTCCCAAGCCAATAATCCCTACAGTTTTTCCGTAGAGTTCGCTACCCATGAACTCATTTCTTCCCCAACCTCCGCTTTTAACTCTCTGGTGGGCTTGGGGTAAATTGCGGGCCGAGGCAAGCATCAAGGCAATGGTCTGCTCTGCAGCAGAAATACTGTTACTGTCCGGAGTATTGACCACAACTACCCCATAGCGAGTAGCTGCTTCCACATCAATATTATCGACACCATTCCCTGCTCTTCCCACAACTTTAAGCCTCTTGCCCCTCCGGAGGACTTCCTCAGTCACTAAGGGAACACTGCGCACAATCAAGGCATCGTAGTTCTCGATGATCTTCTCCAATTCCTCCTGGGGAATCTTGATCTTGACATCGACGTCAGCTTCTTTGCGGAGCATCTCAATGGCCTCGTCGACAATCGTATCCCCCACAAGGATCTTTGGTCTTGCAGCAACCACCGTTTGCCACCTCCTGTGAATTAGCTGTTGAGCAACACCTCTTGGGCGGCACGCACTCCCTTGCCAAGTTCCACCTGATAGCCGCACCTAACTAAAGCCATTTCTAAAGCAGCAATAACAGCAATTATGTCCAAGTCCTGAACATAACCAAGGTGCCCTATACGGAAGATCTTGTTCTTCAATGTCTGCTGACCACCAGCAACAACAACATTGAACTCCTGGCGCAACACTTTGCGGATCTCATCTGCTCCGATCCCTTCAGGAGGAAGCACCGCGGTAACTGCCGCAGAAGCAACCTCATCAGGAGCGAGAAGTCCTAGTCCCATCGCTCTGACGGCCTGACGCACCATATCGCGGTGTTTCCGGTGGCGAGCAAAAATCTTCTCTAAACCCTCTTTCCTGATCAATTTCAGGGATTCAGCAAGTGCCGCTAATTGCGGTAGTGCCGGGGTATAAGGAGTTTGTCCTCTTTCCGCATATTTTTTCGCAGACCTGATGTCCCAATAAAAGCGGCTGTTACTGCATTTTTCAGCAACTTCCCAGGCACGCTTGCTGACACTTAAGAACGAAAGACCTGGAGGGATCATAAAGCTCTTCTGAGAACCCGCAACAACAACATCAAGGTTCCACTGATCGGTTTCCAGCTCCATTGCTCCTAATCCACTAACGGCATCCACAATAAAGAGCGCCGGGTGGTCACCTAAGGCCTTTCGGAGACCCCAGAGGTTGTTGGTGACCCCAGTAGAAGTTTCGTTGTGAGTCACAAAAACTGCTTTAATCTCTTTTTTCTTATCCTTCGCGATTAACTCAGCAAGTGCTTCGGGATCGGCGGCACTCCCCCAAGGGAACTCCAGCTTCTCCACCTGAGCACCGAAACATCTTGCAATTTCAGCAAAACGCTCCCCAAAAACACCAATGGAAACAACAACAACCTTGTCTCCAGGAGAGACAAAATTAGCTACCGCAGCCTCCATCCCTCCAGTTCCTGCTGAGGGAAAAATGATGATCTCGTTTTCGGTACGGAATACCTCTTTGAGCCCTGCCGTGACTTCTTCGAAAAGTGCTTTAAATTCAGGTCCCCGGTGATCAATCATCGGTTTTGCCATCGCCCGCAAGACCCGAGACGGAACCGGTGTTGGTCCTGGTAACATCAGATACTGCTTTTCCTCCATAGCTATCCTCCCCAATGCTCACGTAGAATTTCTTGTGAAATAAAAAACCTCTCACCCGCTAATGGGGCGAGAGGAAGTTCCCGCGTTGCCACCCATTTTGGCTCCATATAGACCATATAGAAAATACATATGGAGCCCACTTTCTGGCTGTTAACGGCAGCCTGCCGTGCCCCTTACCCCGGAATCACCGGTTTTCAGAGCCTGCCTTCGGGGTGGATTCCACCTGAACCGTCCGTTGGCTTGCACCACCCGCCAACTCTCTGGAGGACCAGCCCAAGTGTACTTATCCCCTGCATCGCCTTTACCAATGACCAACTTTCTTGTTGTGATATTATAGCACAAACTCAAGTGGAGAGCAATTATTTTTCATCTTGGTTTGTCAAGTTCCGAAAAAGCTTAAAAAGTAACGGTGTAACCGCAAATCAGCAGTCAACTCTGGATGGAAGGTTGCTGCCAGCAACTTTCCTTGGCGCACCAGAACAATCCCCCGCTTGTAGGTAGCCAGAACCTCAGCTCCGGGACCGACATCTGTAATCAAGGGGGCCCTGATAAAAACTCCTGGGAAAGGATCACTGCCCAAGACAGGGATCTGTAACTCTGCCTCGAAGCTGTCAACCTGCCGCCCATAGGCGTTTCTCTGAACTTTGATCTCCATCAAACCAAGGGTCGGTTGCTCGCTCCCAATGATTTCTTTTGCCAGGAGAATGGCTCCAGCGCAAGTTCCCAAAATCGGCATTCCTTGGTAGGCTCGTTCTCTAATCACATCAGCAAGTCCAAAGCTGGAGATCAATTTTCCGATCGTGGTGCTCTCTCCACCGGGGATCACCAGACCATCAACTGCTTCTAATTCTTCCTTTTTGCGCACCTCGGCAACCGCACAACCACACCTGCGCAGGGCTTCAATGTGCTCTCGAAAAGCTCCCTGAACTGCAAGAACGCCTATTCTCATCTTCTGTAATCCCTTCCTGGATCTAGTATTATCCTTGAATAACTACCAACCGCGAGCCGCAAGACGTTCCTCTGGACTCAAAGTAGCCAGGTCAATACCCCGCATTGGTTCCCCAAGTCCCCGGGAAACCTCGGCAAGCACGTGGGGATCATTATAGTAAGTAACAGCGGCCACAATAGCCTCAGCCCTTCTTTCAGGATCTGAGGACTTAAAGATACCAGAACCGACAAAAACGCCATCAGCACCTAAATGCATCATCAGGGCAGCATCAGCAGGTGTTGCCACCCCGCCAGCCGCAAAATTGACTACCGGGAGCCGACCAGTAGCAGCTACTTCCTTAACAAGCTCATAAGGTGCCCCCAGCTCTTTAGCCGCAGACATCAACTCGTCTGGGCGCAGGCTCTGCAACCAGCGGATCTCTCCCTGAACAGTTCTCATGTGGCGCACAGCCTCAACAATGTTTCCCGTTCCTGCTTCTCCTTTGGTCCTGATCATTGCTGCTCCCTCACCAATGCGCCGCAAGGCTTCCCCGAGATTCCTCGCCCCACAAACAAAGGGAACGCGAAACTGGTGCTTGTCAATATGGTGTTTTTCATCTGCAGGTGTCAGAACCTCGCTCTCATCTATGTAATCGACACCAAGAGCCTCCAAAATCTGAGCCTCGACAAAATGTCCGATGCGCACTTTTGCCATTACCGGAATCGTCACCGCGTCCATGATCCGCAGGATCACTTCGGGATCAGCCATCCTGGCCACCCCACCTGCAGCCCTGATGTCTGCGGGAACCCGCTCCAGGGCCATCACCGCACAGGCCCCAGCTTTTTCCGCAATTTTCGCCTGCTCTGGGGTGGTTACATCCATGATCACTCCACCTTTAAGCATCTCGGCAAGGCCTTTCTTGAGGACCCAAGTCCCTTTGGCTTCACCCATTCATCTCACCTCCTCTAAATCGAAATTTTACCCGCCCCAGGATGCAGTGACAAGTTAATTTTTAGCCTCTTTCTTCTTCATCATTGATGGGGTCACCTTAGCCAGAGCCACTACCCGGTCACCAGGCTCTAAGCGCATCAGGCGAACACCTTGGGTATAGCGCCCCTGTTCAGGGATTTCCGCAACAGAGATCCTGATCACATTTCCTTCAGCACTCATCACAAGAACCTCATCAGCTGGGGCCACAATCCTGGCTCCCGCCAGATAACCGTTGCGTTCAGACACCTTCAGTGTCGTAATCCCCATACCTCCCCTTTTCTGAAGGCGGTATTCCTTGATGGAAGTCCGTTTGCCGTAGCCCATTTCGGAAACCACCAGCAAGTCTGCCCGATCATGCACTTGCTCGAGGGCGACAACCTCATCACCCTCGCGGAGGCGAATCCCCCTCACTCCTGCGGAAAAGCGCCCCATGGGGCGGACATCTTCCTCATGGAAGCGCAACAACATCCCTTTTTTCGTTACCAGAATGATTTCCCTGTCACCATCAGTGAGCTTGACCCCAATCACCTCATCTCCCTCGTGGAGCCGGGTGGCGATGATCCCGTCACGCCTTGCTGTATGGTATTCTTCAAGCTTGCCCTTCTTCACCAGGCCATTTTTTGTGGCGAAAAAGAGGTAATAGCCATGCTGGTATTCCTTAATCGGGATCACCGCAGTCACCCGCTCATCACTCCTGAGAGGCAGTAAATTCACCAATGCCGTTCCTTTTGCCTGACGCGAGCCTTCAGGAAGGGAGTGGACAAGCAACCTGTAAAGCCTGCCTCTATTGGTAAAAAAGAGCAGGTTATGGTGGGTGGTGGTCACAAAAACATGTTCTACAAAATCTTCCTCCCGGGTAGTAAGCGCAGTCACTCCTTTGCCTCCACGGTGCTGGCTGCGGTAGGTGTGCACAGGAATCCTCTTGACGTAGCCCCGCCTGGTTAAAGTGACCACAACCACTTCTTCAGGAACAACCTCAATCTCTTCTTCTTCATCTTCAGGAGCAATGATCCGCGTCCTCCGGGGGTCACCATACTTTTCCCGGATCTGCAGCAACTCATCCCGGACAACAGCCTTCACCAATTCCTCCTTCTCCAGAATCTCTTTGAAATGGCTGATCTTTTGTTCCAGCTCATGCTTTTCGGCAATCACCTTATCCCTCTCCAGGGCAGTAAGCCGCTGGAGACGCATCTCTAAAATTGCCTGGGCCTGCTGCTCCGTAAGACCAAACTGCTCCTGGAGGCCTTGACGCGCTGCAGCCACATCCCGCGAGCCCCGAATCAAGGAAATAACTTCATCGATGCGGTCGAGGGCCTTTACCAAGCCTTCAACAATATGAAGGCGTTCTTCCGCTCTACGCAGCTGGTAGCTGGTTCTCCGCTTCACCACCACGATCTGGTGATCAAGGTAGTGCTGCAACACCTGCTTCAGGTTGAGCAGTTGGGGTTGTCCGTCAACTAGAGCAAGCATAATCACCCCGAAACTCTCCTGGAGCTGGGTATGCTTATACAACCTCCTGAGAATGAGGCGCGGGTTGGCTTCTCTTTTCAAATCAAGGACAACCCTCAGCCCACTGCGGTCAGACTCATCACGAAGATCACTGACACCGTCAATTTTTTTCTCGCGGATGAGTTCGGCGATTCGCTCTACCAGACGCGCTTTATTTACCTGATAGGGTAGTTCTGTGATCACGATCTGGCTCCTGCCATCAGCATCCTTTTCTACAGTAGCCTTCCCCCGCATCACAATCGTGCCCCGGCCGGTGTGGTAAGCTGCCTTGATCCCCTCGCGGCCAAGAATAAACCCTCCCGTGGGAAAGTCGGGCCCTGGCAAGAACTCCATGAGTTCGTCAATGGAAGCATCAGGATGTTCCAGGAGATGAACCAGGGCATCGACAACCTCAGTAAGGTTGTGGGGAGGGATGTTTGTCGCCATGCCCACAGCAATGCCCGAAGAACCGTTGACCATCAGATTAGGGACACGACTGGGAAGAACAACAGGCTCTTTGAGGGAGCCGTCATAGTTGGGGATGAAATCCACAGTGTCCTGCTCAATATCAGTTAGCATCTCCACTGCCAGAGGTGTCATCCGCACCTCAGTGTAGCGCATTGCTGCTGGAGCATCCCCATCAACAGAACCAAAGTTTCCGTGCCCGTCAATCAGTGGATAGCGGCAGGCAAAATCCTGAGCAAGGCGGACGACAGCATCGTAAACAGCAGCATCACCATGAGGATGATATCTTCCGAGGACATCACCAACGAGGCGTGCCGCTTTCTTGTAGGGCCTATCTGGCCCCATTCCCGTTTCGTACATGGTGTAGAGAATCCGGCGGTGAACAGGCTTCAGACCATCCCTCACATCAGGGAGGGCCCGGCCGACGATCACGCTCATGGCATAGTCGAGATAGGATTTTTTGACTTCCTCGTCAATGTCAACAGGAACTATTTGTCCCTTAGGAACAGCCAAGTTCTTTCCTCCTTTTCACCTAGATGTCCAGATTGCGCACTTCCCGAGCATGGGCCTGGATGAACTCGCGGCGAGGCTCCACTTTTTCTCCCATGAGAATCGTAAAAATTTCATCAGCTTTAACGGCATCACTAAGAGTAACTTGAAGCATTATCCTTTTCTCGGGATTCATGGTGGTCTCCCACAGTTGTTCTGCATTCATCTCCCCCAGACCTTTGTAGCGCTGAATTTCCACGTTTGTCGTTTGCAGTTTTTCCAAGAGCTGCTGCAGTTCCTGGTCACTATAGAGATAGTACTCTTCCTTTCCTTTTTTGACCCGGTACAATGGAGGCTGAGCGATGTAGACATAGCCTGCTTCGATCAAAGGCCTCATGTAGCGATAGAAAAAGGTTAAGAGCAAGGTTCTGATGTGAGATCCGTCAACATCAGCATCACTCATGATCACGATGCGGTGATAGCGAGCCTTGCTTAAGTCGAAGTCATCCAAGATTCCGGTGCCAATCGCCGTGATGATGTTTTTAATTTCTTCGTTCCCTAGGAGTTTATCTAAACGGGCTTTTTCCGCATTAATAATCTTTCCCCTCAAAGGAAGGAT
>DAINRC010000035.1:0-13169 GCA_036742135.1 Bacillota bacterium | reverse complement strand
CCTAGCATGAAACCTCGAATTGAAGGGTCAGTGGCATGGACGGAAACATAAAGAGGACTCAGGTGAAAGGTGATGATTCGGGTAATATCCTGAGGACGCAGATTAGTCAGGGTAATAAAGTTTCCATGGAGAAAAGACAACCTGTAGTCATCGTCTTTCTCGTAAAGGGACGCTCTGAGCCCCTCGGGCAACTGGTCAACAAAACAAAAAATACACTTATTTTGACAATGGCGGATGCCATCGAAACAGTCACTAGAAAAAATAAGACCCAAGTCAGTATCATAGGCCTTTTCAAGAGAAAATAGACAGGTTTTTCCCTCCGCATTTTGTGTTCTTAGCCTCAATTTCTCTGCAGCTATAAGATACTTGTAGTGAATATAATCCCGAGGCACGATCCCGTTGACTGTAAGCAAATAATCTCCAGCCCGGACACCAAGTTTTTCAGCAATACTTCCCGGTTTTACTCCAACTATGGCAACCATCTTTAGGGAACTCTCCGTTTTTGCTTACAATTATCTCCTACAACCAGAAAATCGTCAACCACCTTCTGTTCCAAGTAACCCCTTTAGTGTTTGACAATGATATAAGTACCATTCTCCAAGTCGTGCACCATTCCTTTAAGAACCCGGCTCAAAATCAGAGCAATGCGCTTTTGTTCATCCTCATTACGGGCAACAAAAATAGGAGCACCACCCGCCACCATTTCTGGATGGAGAGTAATTATAGCTAAAACCACCCCTACCACTTCAGTATTCAATAAATTTCACCCCTAGTCTGCAGCAATCCTTCCCGCAAGTGTTGACAAAGGTCTTCTAGAGGCGCTCTCAAGAACTGGAACCCTGTTGATGATTTCCCGCAAACAATCGAAGTCCTTCTCTATTGGGAGAAGAAACAAACCTATTTCCCCGGTATCGATATTTTTTCTCGCAAGTGGAGTAAATTCTAACTCTCCTATATCTTTCTTCGTTCCTAGCAAAGAAGCAGCGGTATGCAAGATTGCCTGACGCTGGCCGACATGATGCAAGGTCGCCCTGCCGTTGTCATCCTTGGGCTTGATGAGGACAGCAAGTCCCTCAGCAAGAATCTTTTCCCTCATCTCGGGTAGACCTACGTCCATGATAAATATTTTGTCAACCATCAACAACGACCCCTGAAAATGCAGTTCTGCAGGAACTACCTCAGCAATGTCGCCGACCACTTTACCTTTCATCAAAAACTGAGAAGCAATCATCCAAAAGAGGGCCCCAACCAAAGCTGCCCCCCAGCCGCTGGCAACAGCCAAGCCACTCACAGTGAGAGAAGTGGCCATCGTCAGGTAGTTCCTGGCTTCAAAGGTTTTGGCAATCCCCTCAATATAATCCATCCCCCGGGGCACAAGCTCCGCCTCTTCTAGCTTTGCGAGAGTCTCCCGCTCCATATTGCGGACTTGGCGAAATTCCTGAGCTGCTAGGGCAAGAAATGTTACTGCTGTAAACTGTTTGAAGATAAGAGCAGGAACAAGCACAGAGCCAATGAGAGCAGCAATGAACCCTAAAGCAAGGTGGGTAACCATGCCATGTGGATAGGTAGGGTACTGGCGGTAATCAATACGAAGCATAAGGAGTCGCGCCAATACCCCTGCGACCACACCAAAGCCAATACTCAAATTGTAGTCCATCAGGATTACCTAGCTTTTCCCTCCTTTTTTATTCCCGAATTCCGTTCTAAAGAACTCAAGAAGGCGTTCCCTGGCACCTTTCCAGCTCCCGCTATTCAAATAGAGAAATCCAGCAAGCATCCCCCCAGCAATCAGGATCCCCCAAAAGAGAGCTTTCCAGTCACCTCGATTTGTTGGGGGGACAGGAGCTTCTGGTCGTACTCCTGTAATTCCAAATACTCTAGGGAAAGCATCAGCAAACAATGCAACTCCTTTCTGAGCGTCTTCCCTGGAATTGGTATGCGAGCCTACTTCTACTAGTAACGCTCTTGGTGCCAAGTCCTGATTGTAATTTCCACGGGTGACCAGAATCCCTTCAACCAAGCCGGGATGAATTTCATCAAGAACAGATTTAAGCTCTTTGGCAAACTGGAGATTAGCACTCATGCGAGGATTCTCTCTCCCGATGACAAACTTTATTTTGGTCACTTTTTGCCCACTGACCACAGTTTCGTAAACATCAGGAGGGACAGCATCGCGGTGGACGTCAATAATTGCCACAGGTTGTCTCTGGAGCAGTTGAACAGCAGTTCTCCGGGAACGATAATAGGCATTAGCGTCGTGGGGATCGTGCGGCCTCAAGCTATGCAACACTTCGAAACCATCAGAACGCAGTTTTTCAGCAAAAACCTTACCTACTTTGAAGATTCCCCCATTTGCGTAGACACTTGCCGAACCATCGCTAGGAACGTATGATTCATCACTATGAGTGTGATAGATCGCCACGAGATTTCTCCCAGACCTAAAATCGGCCTTTGCCAAAAGAGTTTCTAGATTTACAGCACTTTTTTGGGGTAACTTTTCTTCATCCGCAACTCGTTCCGCATAAGCACAGTTACCCTTAATTTTAGTAACCCGGTAATGCACATTGTCAGCAGTAAAATATTCATCACCAACATAAAGCTTGTGAGCAGTTCGATGAATAATGTTTCCGTGATTATCAAGGATAGTGTAAAATCCACCATCAGTGCGTTCTTGTTCGAAACGACCGGTGAACCCTTCCCATCCCAAGCATGGCGAACAACTGAGTAGGGGCGCTAAAAGAAGCACAAAGATGAAGGCAAAAAACCTTAAGCTGTATCTATTCATGATCTTCTTCCTCCTTTCCGCGGATTGGGCGCAACTGCTGAAGAAGCGATTTTGCTTTACCTCTGGCCTCGGGCCCACCCTGCAAAAACTCCCTGGTCTCACCGATAAACTCCGCTAAAAGCACCGCCAGCAAGCCAGCGGTAACAATAGCATCAAAGGCACCGCCACCACCAATCAACACAGCTCCCGGTCTTCCTGCAAACAACAGCCAGAAATACATGAGCACATCTACCAAAAGGATGCCGGCAGTAGCAGCGATAAAGGCACTACGCCGTGATCTCCCAATAATATAGGCAACAACTCCCCCCACGACAGGGTAAACATAAAGAGGATCAAGAAACATAGTCTCTGGTTCTGCACCTAGAAAGAAACCGGTAAGGTAAACAGCACCCGCAGTGAACAAGGTCCCCGCAATTGCTCTGGTCTTTTCTTTTACCGTTCCTGCTTCCAAAAGCAGATAAATCGAAAGCAGCAGGGGAACTAGCCCCCCACCTACATTAAGAGATGCTTCGATTCGAGGTTTCCCCGGAAGGGGAATGTTGATAAAACTGCCTACGATTATTGCCGCAATCACCCCTAGGGCTGCTTTATCTGAGAGACGCAATCGGTCAAGGACACGCTGAGCAACACCAAAGTAGATTAAAACAGAAACCACCAACAACAAAACGATGCCTATGGGAAATCTCACCAAATAAGCTCAACTCCTTCCATCTTGGATTCTCTGGACTATGTCTGCAAGGTCTGCAGAAAAAGATGATAAAAGGGCTCCTTTTTTAACCTTACTAGCAATCTCTCGAAGGCGAAGAACTAAAAAAGGTTCTGAGGTAATGTTTACTGTAGTTAATTCCGGCCATGTCAGTTGGACTCTTCTTCGCACCTCGTCCTCAACTGCAGGAATCTGCGTCTCTTTAACATCTCCGACAAGCTCAAGACCGATCAAAATTGTGTTATCATCTACGATCACCGTGGTTCTCCGAACCCCGGGAACCTTAACAACAACACCAGCAATAGCCTCAGCCAAACGCCGAGCATCTTCGGAAATTCTCGGAAAAGTGACCTGTGGTCGTTGGAACTGTTGGGACTCTATGGTAGCCTGGCATCCCCAAGAAAATGGCAATAAAAGTAACAGCAAAAACAAAAAGATTAACAACCACTTTATCTCTCTTGCACCTCCCCGCAGGACCTGCTAATACTAATTTGATTCAGCAAAAAGAAGACCATACGCGGAAAGATCATCCACATCCAGTGGAAAACAAAAAAAGCAGGGGAAAACCCCTGCTGTTGGTTCAGGCGAACTAATTTTAGCTAGAAAAATTTTCACCTGGATCGGAACTTCTGCAACACCCTCTTTAGGTCTTCTCTGGTGTTAACGTTAAAGAAGGTTTCTGCTCCCCCAAAAACCGCCAGATCTTCTTCAGGAACATAACAAACCCGCACCAGCGGATAGACAGAAGTCACCTTCCTGATTCCAGCTTCTAACCTGGACTCAATCGCTGGAATACATGACTTCCGGTAAACGGCACAAAGCGGTTCGGGATAACCGTTAATAACAGGAACCACTGCATCATCCTCGGGTGCGGCTCTGCTCACCAGATAAGCACCAAGGTCACCCCTGACAAAAGGCATGTCACAAGCAACGATAAAATTGAGGTCAAAAGGAGAAGCCAACAGACCAGAGTGAATTCCACCCAAGGGACCCTGTCCAGGAATCAGATCAGAAACAATTTCTACCCCAAGATTCTCATATTCCTCAGGTGTGTTGGCAACGAGGATCACCTTGGGAAAAACTTCTCTAAGGGTAAATACGATACGATCAATGATCCGTTGCGACTCAAGCTCAACAAAGGCCTTATTTCCCTGGAAGCGGGAGCTTTTCCCACCCGCCAAAATGATACCTGCAGCATTCATAACTGACAAACTCCCAACAAAGAAATTAGACTAAGCCTGACTTTTCTCAAGCTCTGAGAGATCAACCTCAGGCGGTTTCGTTGGAGAATACTTTCCACACCCAAACCGCTTGGCACTAACACAGTTCCAGGAAACAGGACAACCTGGATTGTATTTTTGGGTAATTTTTACGTAGTTAAAAGGACGGAAAAGCTGTTTCAGCTCCCTACTACCACACTGGGGACAAACAACATCACCTTTATCTCTGACACTGACCAGTTTGGTGAATTCCTTTCCACACTGAGAGCACTCAAAGCTGTAGACTGGCATTGAAGCCCCTCCCCAACTGCCACTACCCTAACCTTTACTGCTCAGCCTTGGAGAGCACCTCTCCAAAGACTTCCCCCAGATTGAGACCAACACTGACATTCGAAGTTCGATTCTTTTTCTGGTCGGAGCGAGCATCTCTGATGCTCAAACTGATTCGCCGTTCATCTTTGTGTACACCTAAGATTTTCACCTTGACCTCTTGTCCTACTGAGAGCACGTCTTCCGGTTTTTCTACACGGTAATCAGCAATCCGAGAGATATGAACCAATCCTTCAACACCTGGTTCCAACTCCACAAAAGCCCCAAAAGAAACCAAGCGCACCACTTTCCCCCTCACGATGTCACCGGGATGATAGCGCTCATCAACAGTAGTCCAGGGGTCAGGCTGGGTTTTCCTCAAACTGAGAGAAATGCGTTTGTTTTCTTTATCTACAGACATCACGTAAACTTCTACCTGATCACCTTCCTGCACAACCTCTGAAGGATGATTGATTCTACCCCAGGACATCTCCGAGATATGCAGCAAACCATCTACCCCACCAATGTCAACAAAAGCTCCAAAACTTGTCAGGTGACGAACAGTCCCTCTTCTGATCTCTCCTGGCTGAATATTTTCCCAGAACTCCTTCTGGGCACGTTCATACTCTTCCTCGAGAATTGCCTTCTGGGAGAGAACCACCTTTCCTTTATTCCGGTCAAACTCGATTACCCGCAACCGCAGGTTCGTCCCTAAGTATTTCTCCAGGTCAGCGACATAACCCCTCTCGATTAAGGAAGCAGGAACAAACCCCCGGATCCCCATGACATCAACAAGTAAACCACCCTTAACTACTTTTACGACTTCGCCACTCAATTCAATGGTCTCATTAAAAGCCCTTTCGATAAGGTCAAGAGCGCGGAGCCGATCTGCTCGCTTTTTGGAAAGGAGCAACTGCCCCTCATCATTATCTACCCGTAAAACAACGACATTAATTGTATCACCAACACTAACTTCTTCCCTGGGGTGGTTAATATCCTTCAAGGAGAGTTCCCGAAGAGGGATGACCCCCTCAGATTTTCCGCCAATATCAAGTAAAACTTCATCATCCCCAACCTGGACAACTGTCCCTGAGATCAAGTCTCCCCTCCGAATCTGGCGTGGGGCACTGCCGAGATCCAGATTCATCAGTTCTTCCTGTCCAGGCTCCGCTGCTTTCTCTTCCCCTGGCTCAGGTGAACCACTCTCCACCGGGGTAACCGCCTGGGGGCTCGCAGTTACCTCCTCTTCTGTGGTTTTGCGGAATTCGCCATCAAACATCATCATCTTCTCAATTACCTCCTCAATTATCCAATCTGGGGTCGAGGCCCCAGCAGTTACCCCAACAACACGCGCTCCCTTAAACATCTGTTCGTCCAGTTCTTCACTTTTTTCAATATGGTAAGTGGTAACAATGTCCTGACAGATCCTCGCCAGTTGGCGTGTATTCGCACTATTCCTGCCACCAACAACAACCATTAAATCGACATTCTGCGCAATCTCCTGCGCCTCTTGCTGACGAGCCTGGCTTGCCTTACATATCGTTTCGT
This sequence comes from Bacillota bacterium, assembly GCA_036742135.1. Lineage (GTDB taxonomy): Bacteria > Bacillota > DSM-12270 > Thermacetogeniales > Thermacetogeniaceae > 50-218. The sequence continues at coordinate 6,601 of DAINRC010000035.1, read as the reverse complement.
AAACCCGCAACTCGTATGCTTTACCTAATAGATTTATAACAACCTCATAAAACTTTTCAGGCGATAAAGTAGTCTGGGCAAGAACGGCAATTTGGTGACAGCTGTCTAAATCTTCCACCATTCTAGGATCATTAACGACCATTGCCGAAGTTCCCGCCCATCCCATAATACCTTTCACTTCAGGGTGCTCAGCATCCCCGACAATAACCACTCGATATCCTGTTTTTCCCAATTCAGCAGCATGCTGCTGGACCCTCCGCACAAAAGGGCAAGTGGCATCAATAAGCTTTATTCCTTGTTGCTTTGCTCTTTCCAGTACTTGAGGAGCAACACCATGGGACCTGATCAGCACTGGCCTGTTTTCTCTTACTTCTGAGAGATCCCCAATTACCTTGACTCCCTTTTTCTCTAACTCTTCGACAACTTGAGGGTTGTGGATAAGAGAACCCAGGGAGTAAATGGCACCATACTCTTCAAGAGCCTTTTGAGCAATTTTGAGCGCTCTGCGGACCCCAGAGCAAAAACCTGCTGATTTCGCCAGAATGACCTTCAAAATCTGTTCTTTAACCCCTTTCCCTCTTGTCGATCTTTATAGTAAACAATTTTCGGCATCAAAATTCAGATTCCTGCTTCTTTTGCTCGAGGTTCCTCAAGTAACTCCCGGAGTTTTTCCATAATTTTTTGCGACACAGAGTCAAGGTCCCCTTCCCCGCCTCTCTCAAACCTGAACACAGGTCCGATCTTCACGCGTATCTTTCCCCAGAAACGGAGGCCTAGAATTTTTTGAGTCCCCTCCAGAGCCACAGGACAAACTGGCGCTCCCGTCTTCACCGCAAAGTAAGCAGCTCCGGCATAGGGAGCAAGGAGTTCCCCGGTTTTACTCCTGGTTCCTTCAGGAAAGATGCCCAAAACACTTCCGCTTTTTAAGATCTCTAGGCCTTTCTTAATCGCTGCCCGATCAGGGCGCTTGCGGTCGACTGGAAAGGCCCCCAACCCCTTGATTAAAAATCCAAGAACCGGATAGGAAAAAAGCTCCTTTTTCGCCATAAAGTAAACTTGACGGGGAAGAGCACTGCCGACAACTACCGGATCCCAATAACTGACATGGTTAGCTACCACAATTACAGGTCCTTCCCTTGGGAAATTCTCCAAACCAATAACTTCCCAACGGAAGAAACAAGTAAACAAAAAACGAAAAAGAGCCTGGCCAATTTTATAGAGCACCAGGCCGTCCCCCTTCACAAATTGCCATAATTTTAGCTACCACCTCTTCTACACTTAGTGAGGTGCAGTCAATAACCACAGCATCGGAAGCAATCTTTAAAGGGTTCATTTCTCTTTGAAGATCCATCTGATCTCTGAAAACGATCTCCCGAAGCAGTTCTTCTCTGTTCACCTGAACCCCTTTCTGGCGCAGCTCCCGCTCTCTCCTCTCTAGCCGCACCTCAGGGGCAGCAGTTAGAAAGAACTTGTATTCAGCATCAGGGAGGACAGCTGTGCCAATATCCCGTCCTTCCATGACAACCCCACCGCAACGAGCAAGCAGGCGTTGGTAATTTACAAGATGCTCACGCACCTGAGGAACAGCAGCAACCTTGGCCACTTGCTGGGAGACTTCTTTTGTTCTGATGTATGGGGTTACATTTTCCCCATTGCACCAGATATTAACTTCACCTGTTTTCGTATAATAGACATAAGAAAACTTGAGTTTTCCTACCATCCCTGCCAGTGCTTCGGGGTCATCGAGATCCACAGAATCACGGAGGGCCATGTAAGTAACCGCCCGATACATAGCTCCTGTGTCAATATAAAAAAAATCTAATTTTTTCGCTACAATCTTGGCCACAGTGCTTTTGCCCGATCCTGCAGGGCCATCGATAGCAATCTTCGGGAGCTTGGACACCAGACATCACACCCCAAGCCGTATTTTATCACAAGCTCAGCGGCTGTGTCAGCACCAAGCCACCGCAACTTTGCCGCTGTTGCTACTCTGACACATCTACAGTCGCTCCCAAACTCCGCAATGTGTCCACAAATCCTGGGAAAGAAACATCAATACACGCGGCATCCTCGACGATGAGCGGAGCAGAAGCAACCAATCCAGCAATAGTAAGAGCCATTGCCATGCGGTGATCTCCCCAGGAATGAGTAACTGCACCTTGAAGAGGTTTTCCTCCTTCGATGACTAGGCCGTCAGGTAACTCTCTGACACTCGCCCCCATCTTCCGCAACTCAGTCACCAAAACCTGCAAACGATCTGTTTCCTTCACGCGGAGTTCGGCTGCATCACGAATCTCCGTTGTTCCTGCAGCACTTAACGCAGCAACCGCCAGCACTGGAATCTCGTCAATCAGCCGGGGAATGCGCTCTCCTTTTACTTCCACCCCTCTCAAAGCCGAGCTGGAAACCTGAATGTCGGCAACAGGTTCTTCGCCCCACATCCGTTCATTAGTAATGACGACCTCTGCACCCATTTCCCGGAGCACTTCGATTATCCCCGTTCTTGTGGGATTAACCCCAACATCCTTGATTAAAATTTTGCTTTCCGGAAGAATACTCGCAGCCACCATCAAAAAGGCAGCAGAGGAAATGTCTCCTGGAACGGTAACTTCTCCACCAGATAATTTCCCACCTCCACGAACACTAACAGCAAGCCCTTGAACATCAACCTGAACCCCAAACGAGCGAAGCATTCTTTCAGTATGATCCCTTGTAGGAACAGGCTGAATCACTGTGGTTGTGCCCTCTGCATACAAACCGGCCAAAAGAAGGGCTGACTTTACCTGGGCACTCGCCACTGGCATCTGGTAACTAATTGGTTTCAGAAAAGGAACCCCCTTTATAGCCAGTGGGGCCTTGGTTCCTCCTTGACGTCCCCAAATTTCAGCGCCCATTTCCTGAAGTGGTCGCACTACTCTCCCCATCGGCCTACGGCGTAGGGAACTGTCCCCAGTAATGACACTGAAAAACCTCTGCGCGGCCAAGATCCCCAAAAGGAGACGCATCGTTGTTCCCGAGTTTCCGGCATCCAAAACATTATCTGGTTCTTGAAACCCATGTAATCCCTTCCCTGTGATCCGGATTTCTCCATCAGCTTCTTCAATGAGAACCCCAAGAGACCGCAAACAACGAAGGGTGCTTAGGCAATCTGCTCCTTTCTGGTAGTTCTTGATCACAGTAACTCCTTCAGCCATTGCTGCCATTAAGGCAGCTCGATGGGAAATCGACTTGTCACCAGGAACTCTACAAACACCTCGCAGTGGTTTTCCTGGGAGAACCTTTAGTTTCATTTCCAACCTCCTCAAGTCTAAAGACAACTTGCTTTCTCAGCGTCTCTTAACAACAATGCCTGCTTGGCGAAGAGCGTGATAAGCCGCAATTGCTTCTTCTTCACTGGCGAAAGCCAGCCTAATCGAACCGCCTTCTCCTTCCCTTACCCGAAGGATCTCGATATCGATAATATTGATTCCCCTCTCCCCCAAAATCCCAGCAACTCTGGCTATTGTTCCAGGACGGTCAGGAACAGTTACAACTACTTCATGAACTGCAGGAAGAAATCCCCTGAGCTTGTAAGGGATTTTCTGACGCTCTGTTCTTGCTTTTTCCATGACCCCCACAAAAGCTTCGAAGTCCCCATTTGCCAAGAGTTGCTCGAGGCTGCTGAGGATCTTTCGGAACTGACTGCTGGCCTGCAAAATGTAATGACGATTGCTCTGGTAAATATCTCTCCACATCCGCGGATGCCCAGCAGCAATCCTGGTCACATCACGAAACCCTCCTGCCGCCAGGAGAAAAGTTACCGGATGATCAGCGGCAAAATCTCCTACCTGGGTCATTAAGGCAACCGCAAGGAGGTGCGGCAGATGACTGACTGCCGCCACAATCAGATCATGTTCTTGGGGGGTCAGGTAAATAACTCGAGCACCAGTTTCCTCAACAACGCTTTTAACCCTGGCAACTGCTTCCTTTTCCGTATTCTCTGTTGGCGTCAACACATAAATAGAGTTTTCAAAAAGGTATTCATCAGCACCCTTGATCCCTGCCAGTTCCGAACCAGTCATAGGATGACCACCAACAAACCGACCCCCAAAGATTTTCTCAAGTTCAGCAACAACAGGTTCCTTCGTGCTCCCGACATCAGTAACAACAGTGTCCTGACCAATCTTTTCCCTTATTTCCCTGGCGATCCTAATAATCTCTCCAATAGGAACAGCAAGAAAGACCACACTGGCATCCTGAACTGCCTCCAGGTAGTCATGGGTCCCTTCGGATATTGCTTCCGTTTCTCTAGCTATCTGTAAAGTTTCCTGGTCTTGGTCAACACCAATAACATGATACTTTCCCGTTGCCGAAAGAGCCATTCCCAGAGAACCACCAATGACACCAAGCCCGATAATGGCAATTTTCTGTTTTTCCACAAGGCTCACCTCTTAACAGTCGACCCCTGGGGCGCAAGGATAGGAACCGAGAACTTTGAGCATTGCCGTTTTTCGCCTCAATTTCTCCAGAACCTGCTGCAGTGGAGGAAGAGCAGAATGGCCGAGACAGTCTAGGAAAAAGATGTAGTCGCCAAGCTCCTTTTTAGCTGGCCTGGACTCGATCTTCGTAAGGTTGACTGCTGCCTCGGCAAATACTCCCAACACTTGGTAAAGCCCACCAGGACGGTCCTCAGGTAAAGCAAACACAAGAGATGTCTTATCATTACCCGAAGGTGGAGCAGCTTCCCGTGAGAGCACAAGGAACCTGGTCTTGTTCAAAGGGTTACCCTGAATATCTGGAACCAGAATCTCAAGACCATACTCTGTTGCTGCTTCTTCTCCAGCTATAGCCACCCACCCAGAAGGTGCAGTAGCTACGATTCGGGCAGCCTCGGCAGTACTGGAGACAAACCGCACTTCTGCGTGCGGACCAATGTTTTTGCTGATAAACTGATAACACTGAGCAAAGGGCTGCGGGTGGGTTATCAGAACTTTGATCTCCTTACACCCTGGCTTCCCAAGTAAGTGGTGCCTAACAGTGAGCACAACCTCTCCAAAAATAACTATCTCTGAACTCTGCGCCAGCATGTCCAGGGTAATATTCACAGAACCTTCTAGGGAGTTCTCGACGGGAACAACTCCGAAGTCAGCCTCTTTTCTTACTACTGCTAGTATTGCCTCAGGTATTGAAGGATAAGGGCACAACTGGGCATCTGCCAACTTACATCTTTGAGCAAAGATCCGCGCTGCCTTGGCTGAAAACGTCCCCGGTGGGCCCAGGTAGCTGAAAATGTTCACGTCTCCTGTTCCTCCTGACGAGTTCCACCAGAAGCCAACGTTCTTCCAACTGCAGCAGCGACATCCCGAAGAGCCTTTACGAGCTGACTGAAATTTTCTGGGGTCAGGGACTGCTGTCCATCAGAAAGAGCTTCACTAGGACAGGGATGCACTTCTACCATGATTCCATCAGCACCGGCAGCTATCGCTGCTTTTGACATCGGCTCGACAAGCCACCACTTGCCAGTCCCGTGGCTGGGATCCGCAATTACCGGCAAGTGAGACAGCCGCTTCACTACTGGTATCGCGCTCAAGTCAAGAGTATTCCGGGTATAGGGTTCAAAGGTGCGAATTCCGCGCTCGCACAAGATGACCTGATGATTACCCCCAAGCGCGATGTATTCTGCAGCCATCAGCCACTCCTCAATTGTTGCTGCAGGGCCTCTCTTCAGAAGCACAGGCTTGTTGACTTTTGCCACTTCCCGCAACAAGAAAAAGTTCTGCATATTGCGTGCCCCGATCTGGAGGATATCTGCACAAGACGCAACAAGGGGCACTTGCCGCGGGTCCATTACCTCAGTAACCACCAGAAGTCCTGTCTTCTGGCGCGCTTCGGCAAGGATTTCCAATCCTTTCTCTTCAAGCCCCTGGAAGGAGTAAGGGGATGTGCGTGGCTTAAAAGCACCTCCGCGCAGAAAATTTGCTCCTGCTTCTTTTACCGCATAAGCAGTTTCTAGTAATTGTTCTCTGCTTTCTACGGCACAGGGACCAGCAATAATCTGGACTTCTGTCGCTCCAAAAAGGTGGGGACCAATTTTGATCACGGTATCTGTCTCCTGAAACTCCCTGCTCACGAGCTTAAAAGGACTGAGGACAGGAATCACTTTTTCCACCTTAGGATAAGCTTCCAGGGAGAGATTAAGAGCACGCGTCCTGTCTCCAATAACTCCAATAATCGTTCTGGAAACTCCTTGGGAAATGTGAACAGAAAAACCTTCTTCAATCAATTTCTGCTGAAGAGTACGAATCTCCTCTTCAGTTGCTGAAGAGTCCATAACGATAATCATCAACCAACCCCCCTGTTTTGCGGCAGCAGGCGGAAGGCAAAAGGGTACCCCGCCAAGGAGTACCCTTTCTGGTCTTCTCCTCCTCCCTGCCGTTCTGCCGTCCTTCTTCTGGTGAATAAGTTTTGCTCAGCCTTACTAACCAACCTACCGTCCTTCCAAAATCCTGCAAAAAGAATTTTTTTTATTCTACCACAGAGGGCAACAAACCGCAATATATGAAGACCCGTCCGTGTCAAGATTTAGTAGGTAACTTTACACTTAAGAGACCTCGACACAATT
>DAINRC010000034.1:9623-13487 GCA_036742135.1 Bacillota bacterium | reverse complement strand
GGATAATTTGGGTAATTCTAAGCTGAAAGATTTGGATGGCCCAACTGCATTCATGGGTTTGTCCCAAGAAATTCCGTTGAATAATAAACTCGCTTTGCGTAAGCAATTGGCAGGTTTGCAAGGAAATAATAACCAATTTGAGATTACTCAACGACAAGCAGAGTTAAAAGCTGATTTTCGAATCTGTATGTCTAATTGGTATGCAGCTGCTCAGCGAGCAGAAATTTATGCTGCAGAGAGCAAGCTGAGTGCAAGACAAGCAACAGTTCTAAATGAAAAGCTAAAGTATGGACGTGTGATTCCATCTGATGTTCAGCTTAATTCAGCTTTATCTGCTGAGTCCAAGTTACGTTATCAAAATGAGCTGAAAAAGGTTCAGTTTCAGAAAAATCTCTGTTCAAAATTTGCTTTTGATTTGCCAGCCAATGCTATAGATGTTCCTTTAACGATTAACTTCACTGACAAGGTTAGCTTATCTGAAAAGCAGGCTTTACTAAAAAAGCAGCAGGCAAAAACTCAATTTGAATTAGCAAGAAAAGAAGCGGTTCCTGATATCACGCTTGGCGTTGGTGTACGTAATTATCAAGAAACAGATGACAAAGTTTTTTTGGTTTCCACTTCTATTCCGCTTTCGATATTCAATCGCAACAGTGGAAATATTGCACTCGCTCAAGCACAGCAAACCAATGCTGAAACTCGTTCAAAATTAATCAATCGAAATTCAAAGATTGAATTGGATAACAAATCTATTGAGGTATCCAGTTTGATTGATGCAATCAAGCAATATGACCAATCTGTTTTACCTGCAACAAAAGAAAGTTTACGCATTGCAGAAATGGGTTATCAGGCAGGAAAAATTTCATTATTGGAATTTAATAGCATTAAACAAGTTTGGTTAGACAAACATCTCGCTCGATTTGATCTGTGGTTGGCTTTGCAAAATCAGATTGCAGAAGTTGAACGAAATTATGTAACGAATTTAGATCAAGAATAAGGGCAGAGAATATGAATAAACCAAAGAATACAGTAATTGCTACAGGCGTTATAGCTTTACTTGTCATGTTGTGTGCTCTGGCTTGGTATAAAACAGGAAACAAATCACAGACGTCTTCAGCACATGGTGAAGCTATCGAAGAAAAAGCTGCTGTCGCAGGTGATGAAAAAGGTCCACATGGTGGTCGCTTATATCGTGATGGAGACTTTTCGGCAGAGGTAAAAATTTTTGAAGAAGGTGTAGAGCCGCATTTACGTGTCTATGGCTACTACAAAGATCAGCCTTTAAAGCCGAGTGAGATTAACGCGAATATTTTTATTAAGCGTTTAGATGCTGAGCAAACCATTCGCTTCAAACCTGAAAGTGATTACTTGATTGGCGATGAAATTGTTTATGAACCGCATTCGTTCTTGATGGTGATAAATGTTGATTATCAAGGCAAGAAACACAGCTGGAAATGGGATACCAAAGAAGGCCGTGTAACGATGCTGGATAGCAGTATCAAAAGCAGCGGTTTAGAACTTCTTAAAGTTGAACCTATGACTTTTGAGAATGCGCTTGAGCTCAAAGGCGAGCTTAAATTTCCCGATAATTTTGAAAGTTTTATTACACCTAAAGCAAGCGGAACACTAATCAAAACTTATCGAACGATTGGTGATAAAGTCAGTCAAGGTGATCTGTTAGCGACTGTTCAAAGCCAAGATCTGATCCGTTTAAATGCTGAGCGATCTATTGCTTTGGATAATTTGCAGTTTTCTCGCAAAAAAATGGAACAGGAACGCGCATTATTTCAAAAACGTGTATCGCCTGAAATTGACTATATCAATGCAAAACGTGAATACGATGATGCACAGACTCGTGCTAATGAGCTGAATAGCTTAATCAGCTCTTACGGTGGTTCAGGTAATGGAACGATTGAGGTAAGAGCAGCAATGTCGGGCACAGTTTTACAAGTGCTTGCTGCGGTTGGTTCAAATGTAACACCAGCTTCACCACTCTTTAAAATTGCCAATACCTCACAGTTGCTTGCAGTGGTCAATGTGCCGGCTGATAAGCTGAATGCAATTAATCCAAATGCAAAAGTAACCGTTAAACCTCAAGTACAGGAAAGTACGGAGGAAGCACTGGGTAAGATTAAATACATTAGTGATGTGATTGATCCGAAAACACGTACTGCTCAAGTCTTTATTGAAATTGCGAACCAGTTTAAATGGCGTTCTGGTCAGCTTGTTACCGCACAAATATTTGAAAATCAAAGCACGAAAGCCATGGTTGTGCGTGAAGATGCATTACAAAACTTCCGTGATTGGGATGTGGTATTTATCCGTGTAGGAAATGACTTTGAAGCACGTCCTTTAGAACTAGGCGATAAATATAACGGTTTTGTTGAGGTGAAATCTGGTCTTAAAGCAGGTCAGGTGTATGCAGCAGGCAATTCCTATTTATTAAAAGCAGAGCTGGGTAAATCTGGCGCTACTCATGATCACTAAGGGGTAGCGACTATGTTTGATCAAATTGTTAAGCTCTCGATCAAGAATCGATGGCTTGTACTGATTGTCTTTCTGTTTATCGGTGCATTTGGCGTTTATAACTATTTTAAACTGCCGATTGATGCTGTACCTGACATTACCAATGTACAAGTCCAAATCAATAGTGAAGCGCAAGGCTTATCTCCAATGGAGATGGAGTCACAAGTGACCTATCCAATTGAAACGGCTTTGGCTGGTATTCCTAATCTGGAATACACACGTTCTGTATCGAGATATGGTTTATCTCAGGTTACGGCGATTTTCAAGGAAGGCACGGATATCTATTTTGCTCGACAACTTGTGAATGAAAAGTTGCAAGGAGTCACATCAACACTTCCGGGTGGCATATCGACTTCAATGGGACCTGTTTCAACAGGGCTTGGCGAAATCTTTATGTACACCGTTGAGAACGCAAAAGATAATCCAAACCCATTATCACCGACTGAATTAAGAACCTTGCAAGATTGGGTGATTAAACCACAGCTTCGAAATGTTGAAGGTGTGAATGAAATCAATACCATTGGCGGTTATTTAAAACAATTCGTGGTACAGCCGGATTATGCATATTTACGCAGCATTGGCTTAGATCAGCAGGATATCTTGGATGCTATTTCTAAAAATAGCATGAACAAAGGGTCTGGTTATATTGAGAAGAATGGTGAGCAGTATTTGATTCGCTCGGATTCTCAAATTAACTCAATTGAGCAAATTCAAAATATCCCGATTACGGCAAGTAGCGGTTACATTCTTCGATTGAAGGATGTGGCAAAAATATCAATTGGTCACGAGCTACGTACAGGTGCAGCAACTAAAGATGGGCAAGAAATTGTCCTAGGTACTGCATTTATGCTGATTGCTGAAAACTCGCGAAATGTTGCTCACGCAGTAGATCAAAAGTTACAAAAAGTCCAAGAGTCATTGCCAGACGGTGTTGAGGCGAAAGCCGTTTATAACCGTACAACTTTGGTTGATGCAACGATAGACACAGTAAAGAAAAACCTTCTTGAAGGTGCAATCCTCGTTATTGTTGTTCTCTTCTTATTCCTTGGACATTTCCGTGCAGCGCTCATCACTGCGATGGTGATTCCTTTATCTATGCTCATGACCATTACTGGCATGGTGAATCAACGAATAAGTGCAAACTTAATGAGTTTAGGGGCGCTAGATTTCGGGATCATTGTCGATGGTGCTGTCGTTATTGTTGAAGCTTCACTTGCAAAATTAGCGATGAAGCAAAAAGAGTTGGGTCGGATTCTGACGCGTAAAGAACGTTTTATTACCGTATTTGAAGCAACTAGAGAATCTCGAAAAGCGATTCTTTATGGTCAATTGATCATTATC
>DAINRC010000034.1:7714-9535 GCA_036742135.1 Bacillota bacterium | reverse complement strand
TTCCGAATTTATTCCCTCATTAGATGAAGGTGATGTGGCATTACATGCACTTCGAATTCCTGGAACTTCTTTAACTCAAGCTGTTGAAATGCAGTATGCGCTTGAAAAAGAAATCGTCAAAATTCCTGAAGTGAAAACCATGTTTGCCAAAGTGGGGACAGCTGAAATTGCGACTGACCCAGTTCCACCAAACGTCGCTGATAATTTTGTGATATTGAAACCACGTAGCGAATGGCCGAATCCTGACAAGGAAAAATCAGCTATCGTTGCCGATATTGAACGTGTGGCAAAAGGCGTTTATGGCAACAACTATGAGTTCACTCAGCCGATTCAAATGCGTTTTAACGAACTGATTTCAGGTGTCCGTACAGATGTTGCAGTGAAGATTTATGGTGATGATTTAGATCAGTTGCTTGAATCTGCAAATGCTGCAGCGAAAATTTTAGAAGGTGTGAATGGAACAGCCGACTTAAAAGTTGAACAGATGAGTGGGCTTCCAATGGTCTCTGTTGAACTTAAAAAAGACATGATCGCCAACTACGGTCTTGATGCTGAAGATGTACAAAAGCAAGTATCCAGTCTGATTACGGGGCAAACAGCAGGTAAGGTTTTTGAGGGAGATCGTAAGTTCGATATTGTGGTTCGAATGGACCAAAACTCTGTTACGGATTTAGAAAAGCTTTATCAAGTTCCAGTGAATTTGCCTGATGGTTCAAGCGTACTTTTATCTGAACTGATCGAATTGAAAAATGTTCAGGGTCCAAACCAAATTTCACGTGAAAACGGTAAACGCCGAATTGTGATTACAGCGAACGTCCGTGGTACAGATATTGGTAGCTATATCGAAGAAGCACAGACTAAGTTGAATGCTGACTTTAAATTACCTGAAGGCTATTGGCTGACATGGGGCGGTACATTTGAACAAATGGAATCAGCTTCAAATCGTCTAATGATTGTTGTACCTCTCGCTTTGATCTTAATTTTTGCCATGATCTATATGGCATTAGGAAATGTCAGAAATAGCGTGCTGGTCTTTACGGGTGTGCCATTTGCCTTAACGGGCGGTGTGATTGCCTTAGCCTTACGTGATATCCCATTCTCTATCTCTGCAGCCGTTGGTTTTATTGCACTGTCGGGTGTAGCTGTACTGAATGGCTTAGTTCTAGTGTCTGCAATCCAGAGATTTAGAGATCAAGGTGAAGGACTACTCGAAGCTGTTAGACACGGTGCATTGGAACGACTTCGCCCAGTATTAATTACGGCTTTAGTGGCATCTTTAGGTTTCATCCCTATGGCATTGAATGTTGGGATTGGCTCTGAAGTGCAACGACCAATTGCGACTGTTGTGATTGGCGGAATCTTATCTTCGACCTTATTGACGTTGATTATTTTGCCTACGCTATACGTTTGGTTTAACCAAGGACGTAAAAAGCAATCAGATGATTTTTCTGAGCAGCAAGAAGCCTAGGTGAAACAATGATAGGCATAGTGAGAGATAGAAAGTTTAGAAATTTGATGATGTGGTTCGTCTGCATCATCAGTCTTGCACTATGCCTGCATTTTAATACGCACAATGCAGAGACTGCATACCAAGAACATGCGGTTTATGAGTTTGAAAGTGTACATTTTCATGATGTGCATCAAAAGCAAAACCATATTCATCATGATAATTTTCATGAGCATTTTGGTGAATATCAGTCTGGTCAATCGATGACTTTGTTATTTACTTTAGCCTTTATTTTGATCATGGATAGAGTGAAAAATTATCTCTATCTCATGATCAGTCGTATTTTCAAACCTCCCAAAACATCGCTAGAAACT
>DAINRC010000034.1:5186-7704 GCA_036742135.1 Bacillota bacterium | reverse complement strand
ACTTTGGAGTTTGATTTACATGCAATTTATTTTTCCACAATGGGTGAGACTCAAGGCATTTTTAAAGTTATTGATTACTTTAAGTGCTGTTTTGATGAGTCCTGCACTTTTTGCCCATGGCGTGGCAGAAGGTGACAAAGGCTATATTCAAGAAATTTATGGGGTACACATCATTCCCTTTATTTACCTTGGTGCAAAGCACATGGTTACAGGTTATGACCATTTGCTGTTCCTCGTCGGGATTATCTTTTTCTTATATCGCATGAAAGATATTGGCTTATATGTCAGCCTTTTTGCGATTGGTCACTCTGTGACAATGCTGATTGGGGTGTATTACAACATTTCCATGAATGCATACATTATTGATGCAATTATTGGTTTTTCTATTGTTTATAAAGCTTTGGATAATTTAGGTGCATATCAGCGTTGGTTTGGTTTCCAGCCCAACACTAAAGCAGCGACGTTAATTTTTGGTCTGATTCATGGCTTCGGTTTAGCGGTAAAAATTCAAGAGTATGAAGTTTCGGCAGATGGTCTATTGGCAAACCTCATTGCATTTAATGTCGGGGTAGAGCTTGGTCAATTTATGGCTTTAGCGATGATTTTGCTGTTGATGACAATGTGGCGAAAAACGCCGTATTTCTTCAAAACAGCTTATCAAAGCAACGTTTTTTTAATGTTCCTTGGCTTTTTACTTGTGGGCTTTCAGCTTACTGGCTTCGTTACTCAATAAGGATTTTCAAATATGTACAACGCTCAAATTCCACAAGATGTTGAATTACCTTCTGCAAAGAAACTTGTTAAATCAACCATTATCGCTGCAGTGAGTGCTGCAGTTGTCTTAGTTACAGTTGTTATGCCAGCTGAATACAATATTGATCCTACTGGGGTTGGTAAAGTTCTAGGCTTAACAACGATGGGTGAAATTAAGCAATCTTTGGCTCAAGAGTCTGAAAATGGTATGGGAGAGGCAGTTTCAAACACGATATCGAGTGAAGCTGCAAGTGACCCTAATATTCAATCATCTATGCCAATTGGTGAAGCAGAAAAAATGCTAATGCCTGCAATTCAAAAGCAACAGATGACAGTTGAGTTGAAGCCCGGACAAGCCACTGAAATTAAGTTGGCGATGCCGGAAAGTGCTAGCGTGAATTTTAAATGGACAACATCAGGCGGTGGTCTAAATTATGACACGCATGGTGATCCAGTGAGCGCTCCTAAGGGCTTTTACCATGGTTATGGCAAAGGACGTAATGAAACTCAGCAAACAGGTACATTAACAGCAGCTTTTGATGGTAAACACGGCTGGTTCTGGCGTAATAGAACTGAAAGTCCTGTTTCAGTGACATTGGAAGTTGAAGGCCAATTCAGTGATATGAAGAAAGTCTTTTAAGCTTTAAAAAAATCTCCTTGGAATAAAATCCAAGGAGATTTTAATTGGCATTGATTTTTGAAATAAAAAATAGGTTCTAAAAGGGGGCCCAAAAATGCTAGAAGTTTTAAAAAATACAACGTATAGGCATTTGTTCTTAGCTCAAGTCATTGCGCTTATTGGAACTGGGCTGATTACGATTGCTTTGGCTTTACAGGCGTATGATATTGCTAAAGGGGAGGCTGCTCAGGTCTTAGGCATAGCATTGGCGATAAAGATGATTGCTTATATTGGGGTAGCACCTATTGCTTCAGCATTTGCAGAAAGGCTGCCACGTAAAAAAGTTTTAGTGGGGTTGGATATCATCCGTGCTTTAACTGCTTTATGCCTGCCTTTTGTGACCCAAATTTGGCAAATCTATATTCTAATTTTTATTCTGCAATCTGCATCAGCTGCATTCACACCTACTTTTCAGGCCATGATTCCTGATGTATTGCCTGAAGAAAAAGATTATACCAATGCCTTGTCTCTTTCTCGTTTGGCTTATGATTTAGAGAATATTATTAGCCCAATGTTGGCAGGATTTTTACTTGGATTTATAAGCTATCACAATCTATTTTTAGGCACAGTCATTGGCTTTATTGGTTCAGCACTTTTTGTTGTCAGTGCAAAATTGCCTGCTGCTAAAGTACCTGTATTTAAAGGGGTGTATTACAGAATAAAGCAGGGGACAAAAATTTATTTTAATACTCCGCGTTTAAAGGCACTCCTAGCGTTAAACCTTGCGATTGCGTCAGCCAGTGCTGTAGTGATTGTAAATACGGTTGTACTCGTTCAATCAACCTTTAAGCTAAATGAACATGCCTCCACTTGGGCCTTTGGCTTGTTTGGCTTAGGGTCTATGCTCTCGGCATTTATATTGCCTAATGTTCTGGATAAATTTAACGATCGAGCTGTGATGCTGAGCGGCACAGCTGTATTAGTCGTTGGCTTATTCTGTGGGTTTTTTATTAACTCATACAACGGACTATTAGTTTTATGGTTTGTCTTGGGAATAGGTTACTCAGTATCTCAAACACCTACAGGTCGGTTAATTCGTAAATCTGCATCTAGTGAAAATAGAACTTCATTATTTGCCGCGCAGTT
>DAINRC010000034.1:4472-5176 GCA_036742135.1 Bacillota bacterium | reverse complement strand
CACGCATGCTGGTTGATAGCTTACCCTTTAGTGGGTTGGCTGAGTACCAATTTTGGAACACTCTTTACATTTGTGCCTATGGCGGTCATTGCTCTAGTAGCAATGAGTATTGCCTTTATGATTTGGCCAAAACAAGATGAATCCGTAATCGTACATTCACATGATGATTTACCTGTGGATCATGAACATCTACTCAGTCACAACCATGATGGAAAGCATTCACATGACTATGTGATAGATGAAAACCATCAAAGATGGCCGAAATAAATGATGGCCTATGTTTTATTATTTTTAAGTGCCTTTGGTGCAGCAACACTATTGCCCCTGCAATCTGAGACAGTGTTAGCAGGCTTTTTTCTGTTAGGTCGGCATTCTGAGCTGTTGCTCATACTTGTAGCAACAGTTGGGAATGTACTTGGTTCTTGTGTGAACTGGTGGTTGGGTATCAAGCTAGAAGTCTATAAAGACAAGCGTTGGTTTCCAGTATCAGAGAAGCATTTATTAAAGGCTCAAATCTTATATGCAAAGTATGGTTCACCCATGTTATTACTCAGTTGGGTGCCTGTGATTGGTGATCCAATTACGTTAGTCAGTGGAGTTTTAAAGGAAAAATTTACTACATTTATAATTTTGGTTTTCACGGCTAAATTTTTAAGATATATCGTTGTTTACATGATCTATTTAGAGGTTGCTTGAAATATATT
>DAINRC010000034.1:3922-4462 GCA_036742135.1 Bacillota bacterium | reverse complement strand
AACTTGGTTATTCTATAATCTAAAAGTTTTATTCAACTCGGGGAAGATACAAAAATGAAAAAAATAGTTTTAGTTTGTGTGCTGGGAATGTTTGTAACTTATACAAATGCGCATTCGGGTGGTACAAATAAACAAGGTTGCCATACTAACAGCAAAACAGGTGATTACCACTGTCATTAAAGTCTACAAGAGGTCAAAAGACCTCTTTTTTATGAGTTGAAATAAAATAGTAATGTAATCATTAATGCAAAAGCCCCATACAAAGTATGAGGCTAACTTTAAAAATTAGTTTGTTAATACGGAGATTTCGGCAGTTGTATAGCCTCGCTCATAAAGGATACTGTGAATCGCATTTTTTATGCTTTGGCAGTTGGTTTTTTTAAACCTTTTAAAAAGTTCAAAGTCACAGTGATGACTTAAATTGAACTTTATTTCGAGCGCTTTTGAATCTGGAGTTGAATAAAGAGAAGTTAAAAACTTACGTATTCGGGGTCGCATATAAACTATTAAGCAATAAAGATGTACTCATCATATCAAGTC
>DAINRC010000034.1:0-3766 GCA_036742135.1 Bacillota bacterium | reverse complement strand
ATTTGTTAGGGTCGGCCAAACTCTGCTCAACGGCGTTGATTTGTCCTTGAATACGCTTAACCCGATTTAAAATTTTTTTGTCTTGATGCAAATGAGACATAGCATTTCTGTCCAAACTAAATATACTGTAGGGGAGTATTATTGATGGCATAAAAAAATGCAATATCTAAGTAATGTTAAAAGCAACCATACGCATCAATTCGATGAAGGAAATCCGCTAGCGCAGAAGAAAATTTTAATTGCGACAATCCTGACGGGCGTCATGATGGTCTTTGAAATTTTTGGAGGTTGGTTCTTTAATTCGATGGCTTTACTTGCAGATGGCTGGCACATGAGTTCACATATGCTGGCATTGGGCTTAGCATATTTTGCATACCGAATGGCACGTAAATATTCACAAGATCAGCGATTCTGTTTTGGTACATGGAAGATAGAAATTTTAGCTGGATACTCTAGTGCGATCTTACTCATGGTTGTGGCATTGTTTATGGGAATACAATCGGTGGAGCGCCTATTTAATCCCGTCAATATTCACTATAACGAAGCAATATCAATTGCAGTGATTGGTCTTGCTGTGAACTTTATTTGTGCTTGGTTACTACACGATAGTGGGCATCATCACCACGAACATGATCACCATCATGATCATGGACACCATCACCATGATGAAGATGGGCATCATGAACATGATTTAAACCAGAAAGCGGCTTTCTTACATGTCGTTGCAGATGCTGTGACTTCTGTATTAGCGATCATTGCATTATTTGCAGGTAAATTTTTTGGCTGGGATTTCTTAGATGCAGTTTTGGGTATTGTAGGTGCATTTCTAGTCGCACATTGGTCTTGGGGGCTTATTCGCGAGACAGGCAAAACTTTACTGGATGCTGAAATGGAACATCCAGTTGTTCAAGAAATTCAGGAAGTCATTGATGACTTAGATAGCCGAATCGTAATTACTGATATTCATGTATGGAAGGTAGGTAAAGGTAAGTTTTCTTGTATCTTGTCACTAGATGTAAGCAGTTTAAATATCACGGCAGATGAAGTCAGAAAAGCCTTATCTATTCATGAGGAAATTGTGCACGTTTCAGTAGAAATTAATACAAGTTCTAGACTCCAAGCTGCAGTATAAAAATAGATAAAAAGGAGCAGCTCATTTGAGCTGCTCTTTTTTTATATGCTTAGTTTAATGATAAGCCCTAAAATTGCAGCAGCACCGATGACTCTTAATACACTTTGATTGAATTTAAAGAGAGCAATACAAGCGAGTATGGTTATTACTGCAGCTATGTAGTCAAATTGCCCCTCAAACCCTTTTGGCCATAGTACATGGTAAGCAAAGAAGAGGGCCAAATTAAGAATTACGCCGACAACGGCTGCGGTAATTGCTGTCAGTGGTGCAGTAAATTTGATTTGATTGTGAGTGGATTCGATTACGGGTGCTCCACCGAGAATAAACACAAACGAAAATAGGAAGGTGAACCAAGTAACAATTGTTGCTCCAAAAGCACCAGCTAAAAACTTATGTTCAGGCCCTAATAGGTCAAGGTTGTACCCGCCCATAAACCCAACGAAAGCAACGACCATAATGAGTGGGCCGGGTGTGCTTTCACCCAACGCTAAACCATCGATCATTTGGGTTGGTTTAAGCCACTCATAGAAGTTAACAGCACCTTGATATACATAAGGTAAAACCGCATAAGCTCCACCAAATGTCATTAAGGCTGCTTTAGTGAAAAACCAAGCCATTTGTGTATAAGCGTGAGACCAGCCATAAGCTACTGTCAGTAATGCTATAGGGAGACACCACAAAATAATTGCAACAACCAGCAATTTAATCAAGCGAGACCATTTGAAAATGGCATGTTCAGGTGTGGGCGTATCATCATCAATAATTGCTTTCCCGTAGTCTTTGAGACTTGATGCGTGAACATTGCTAGTGAATAATTTTGGGTCAAATTTACTTAAGAGATAACCACTTAAAGCAGCCAGCAGCACAATAAGGGGGAACGGAACATTAAAGGCAAAAATGAGAATAAATGCGGCACATGCAATAGCATACATATATTTATTCTTCAGTGACTTACTGCCAATACGATAGGTTGCATGAAAGACGATAGCGGTGACAGCAGGTTTAATGCCATAAAAAAGCCCTGCAATGACAGGTACATTTCCAAATTTTGCATAGACCCATGAAAGACCGATGAGAATAAAAAGGGAAGGTAAAATGAAAAATAGTCCGGCTATGATACCGCCTTTTGTTTTGTGCATTAGCCAGCCAATATAAATTGCCAGTTGTTGTGCTTCAGGCCCCGGAAGCAACATGCAGTAATTGAGCGCATGCATAAATCGCTTTTCAGAGATCCATTTTTTTTGTTCTACCAATTCTTGGTGCATGACAGAGATTTGGCCTGCAGGCCCGCCAAAGCTGATAAATCCGAGTTTTAACCAAAACAGTATGGCCTCTTTAAAGCTAACCTCTGGATTGGGCTCGAAATCGTTTTCTTGCAATTGATTCATGAATTCTCGCCTTTAAAATTGGTATATAGACCATCAAAAATGTGATTGGATAATTCCACCAACTGTTGATCAGCATGAATACTGCTTCTTAGTCCTTGTAATATTTTTTCTAGCCCAAGTGCTTCTGGTGGCTCATTTCCGCCAATATCTAGGTAATGGACAATTTCAGCGATTTTCAGAAGTGATTTATCGGCTAAATTAAAGCTGTGTAAAAGTACTTCGAATGACACAAGCTCACCAACATGGGTAAACGTTGCACCGTCAAAATCAAAACCATAAGCATCTGCTGGACAATCTTTAATATCTTGTAGCCAAATAAAAGTAGGGTCTTTATCAATAAATTTTTGAATGAGCCACGTACAAGCTAAACGATCCACCCAAGGTCGTTTTCGCGTAGCCCAAGTTTTAGATTGGAAGTCATGAAGATTAAGAGAAGGTAGATCACTATTTATAGAAGAGGGCTCATTTGATTCCCCTAGGTGATGAATTTTAAGTTCGAGTTTTGATATCGCGTTTAAGGCTGTGTTTTGTAATTCATTAGGAAAGAAATCAATATCGATGAGAGATGAAAGTTGCTTTCTTAATTTTCTAATGCTTTTTAAATGTTCATTTTTTTGCTCAACATTCAGTGAACTCTCTATTTCATTCAGTTGTAGCAAAAATTCAGAGTATTCACTTTTTCTATTAAATAGTTGAATTAAGTCTAAATTATTGTTGCTAACGGAATCGAATAGATAGGCAATGCCATCGGCACTTTGATGCTCGTCAATAATGGGGTCAAAGCGCTGCTTTTGTTCATTAGGTAGCACATAGACACCATCACGCAGAGTTTCTGCGCCACAGCTTTTGATGGAACGCCAAATTCTCATTCGAGCAGAAGAGTTTTGTGTGGAAAGGCTAGAAATGAGGATGCTTATATTCATGTTATAAACTCTACAAATTTTGTATATTTTATAACAAATAAATTTGACGTGATAATTTTTATACTTAATTAGTTATTCAGGGAATCTGATATATTGTTTGCTGATATACGTAAGGATCATCCCTTTCAATCACTGAATCTAAGAAATTTTCGGGTATTGTACAGATCTATTTTGCGGTAGTTTTTACGGTAAATGTAGAACAAGAATTGATGAAATTTATTGAAAACAGTGTCTTGGATTGTGTCTGTTGTGCGCGCTGAGCGCTACGAGAAGCGGACTGAAAAGTTGAGAGAATCCTACCGTAATACAAACCAGATCTATCC
>DAINRC010000033.1:0-14125 GCA_036742135.1 Bacillota bacterium | reverse complement strand
ACTAAAACCTGTTCTTTAAATGCATTTCTAATAACCTCACTAACCCACTGAGTGGCACAGTCAATTTCATCTTCAAGCATGCAGACCCCTTCACAAAGGGAACACTCCCCTCCACGCCGGGGGCAGGGCTCCACTACTATTTTGACTTCGTTTTCCGCTGGAGTCCATTTAGAAGAAGGGCTACCTGCAAAAGGTGGCGATACCCACACAAGCAAATAGTGTTCTCCTGTTTTGCGGACACCAACTTCACGAGAAAACCCCACTTCAGTATCACGAGCCAAAGCCTCAGCAACTAATCTCGCCACTTCAGTGAGGGTGCCACACCTCATCAAACCCTTCCTCCCTCCACCAATTGTCATCAGTGAGCAGCTCTTTCGCTCTAAAAATTCTCCACCATTCTCATCATTCCTCCCTCGACCCCGTATTACCTGGTTTGATGTCAAAACTGATGTCAACAGCTACAACGAGAACCCAAAGCAGCCAAGCAAAAACCGGAAAGATTACAGTTTCTGCAGAGGAAACACCAAAAGAAAAAGGCTTCCGCGGCTGGAAGCCTTGATTTCACTGGTGAGCCATCCAGGACTCGAACCTGGGACACCCTGATTAAAAGTCAGGTGCTCTACCAACTGAGCTAATGGCCCACCTCTTTGTTTTGCTTTTTGTTAACCAATACAAATCATACAACAGAAAAACGATTCTGTCAATAGAGGTGAGGCTCTATAATACTGTGGGATGGGGCAGAGCCGAAGAGAGAGTAAATAGATGGAATGAGGTTTTAGATGTAAGGGAGGAAAGAGATGGGGGCCATCCTAAGAAAGGAATGCCCCCATGCCCAAAATTACCTCGTTCACCCTTGAAGGACAAGAAAATTTTATGAGTAAAGAGAACTCCTTGTGGTGCTAGGAATTTTCTCCTGCAGCAGGGAGAAAACCTCCCGGAGCACCACAGTTTGCTGGCGGTCAGGCCCTACGGAAACCATCACCACAGGCACACCCGTAAGCTCAGCAACCCTTTGCACAAAGTTCTGGGCGGGGACTGGAAGTTCAGCAAGAGTCCGCGCTCCTCCAGTATCTTGCTGCCAGCCTTCAAGCTCTTCATACACGGGGACACACTCTTCTAGCACCCGAAGACTGGCGGGAAACTCTGTAAGTAATTCTCCTTTGTAGCGGTAGGCTGTGCACAGCCTTACTTTCGGCATCTCATCGAGAACATCGAGCTTGGTTATAATCAAACCCTTAATCCCGTTGACTCTGACTGCATACCTCAGCATAACAATATCCAGCCATCCGCAGCGGCGCGGACGGCCAGTAGTTGTCCCAAATTCCCTACCTTTCTGCCTGATTTCTTCACCCTGAGATCCCCCTACCTCCGTAGGAAACGGCCCCTCTCCGACCCGGGTTGTATAGGCCTTGGTGACCCCAAGCACAAGGTCAATTGAAGTCGGTCCAATCCCTGCTCCGATGCAAACCCCACCAGCGGTCGGAGAAGATGAGGTAACATAAGGATAGGTGCCGTGATCCAGGTCTAGCAGTGTCCCTTGGGCACCCTCGAAGAGAACATTTTTCCCCTCAGCAACAGCCTGGGCGATAATTAGAGAAGTATCGGCAAGGTAGGGCCGGAGGCGCTCCACATAAGGTCTCAAGTACTCGACGATTTCTTCAGGTTCAAACCCCTGGGCACCATACAGTTTCTGGATATACTCGTTCTTTTCCACAACCATTCGGAAAACCCTGTCTTCCCAGCCAGGTTCTCTAAGTTCGCCGACGCGGAGGCCTCTTCTGGCAACCTTATCGACATAAGCAGGTCCGATCCCTCGCCTCGTCGTCCCAATCCGTTCCTTTCCTCGACTTTCTTCTTCCAGTTCATCAAGCAACCTGTGATAGGGAAGGAGAAGGTGTGCTCGGTCACTGATGAACAGACGAGCAGTCTGCAAACCGCGATCGCGGAAAGCATCCAACTCCTGAAACAATACCTCGGGATCAATCACTGTCCCGTTGCCAATAATGCACACCTTGTCAGGATAAAAGATTCCTGAAGGAATCAGATGGAGACGAAACTCCTGAGAGCCAATCACCACTGTATGGCCGGCATTCGTTCCACCCTGATAGCGAACAACATAATCGGCATCACGTGCCAGAAAGTCAGTAACCTTCCCCTTTCCTTCATCACCCCACTGGGCCCCTACGATCACAACAACTGGCATCACATTTGCCTCCTACTGCAGTTCTAAATTCCTCAAGAACAACGCACCCGATGGGCAATCTCCCTGCCGACAATAACCCCACTTAGTGAGGCCTGAGTAAGCCCACGAGTCACCCCTACACCGTCTCCAGCACCGAAAAGGTTCTGGACTTCGGTTTCAAGAACCCTGCTCAATTTCAGGCGCGAGGAATAAAACTTTACCTCAACACCATACAGCAGCGTATCCCTTGAGTAAATGCCTGGGGTAACCTGATCCATAGCTTTGAGCATCTCGATGATCGCTAGAAAATGGCGATACGGCAAAACAAGAGAAAGGTCTCCCGGAGTTGCCTCTTTGAGCGTAGGAGTAACAATGCCTCGGGCAATTCGCTCCTCAGTAGAACGCCTTCCTGCGATCAAGTCACCTAGACGTTGCACAATGACACCGCCACTGAGCAGGTTTGCCAACCTGGCAATATACTTGCCGTAGGCAATGGGCTCCTTGAAAGGCTCTGTAAAGCTCTTACTCACAAGGAGAGCAAAATTAGTATAATCGGTTTTCTTTTCCGCATGAGTGTGACCATTAACTGTAATGATCCCATCGACATTCTCCATAACCACTTCCCCATAAGGGTTCATGCAAAAGGTGCGAACCTTGTCTTCAAAGGTCGGTGAAGAATAGACGAACTTCGCCTCATAAGTTAACTGTGTCAACGGCTCCATAACTACTGCAGGAAGTTCCACCCGCAACCCGATATCCACGGGGTTGATTTCGGTCTGCAAATTCAAACGGGATGCCACTTCAGACAACCACTCTGCACCATAGCGACCAGGAGCACAAACCACATACGTAGCTTCGATCAATTCACCATCCTCAGTAACCACACCACCAACAACACCGTTTTTCACCAGGAATGAAGATACTCCCCTTCTCGTTTGAATCTCGACACCATGAGCAAGGAGGTAGTCTTTGATCTTATGCAGGATCACCTGTGTGCGCCCGGTGCCCAAATGACGCACAGGAGCATGGACAAAGCGCAGCCCAGCAAGCAAGGCCTTGCGTCGGAGCGCTTCAATCTCCTCCTGCCGCTCTAGGCCGTAAACTTTTTCAGGGGCACCAAACTCCAGGTATAGTTGGTGGACGTAGCTGATCCCTTCCTCCAGTTCTTCCCTGCTCAAATAATTATCTAACATCCCGCCGACATCAGCAGATAATGCCAGTTTCCCGTCACTGAAAGCACCTGCACCACCCCAGCCGGAAACAACAGCACAGGAAGAGCAACCAATACAAGAAGTCCCCTTTTTCCGTCCCGGGCAGGTCCGTTCAAAGAGGTCAGGGCCCTTTTCTAACATCAATACTTTGAGATCAACTCCTTGCTTAATCAGCTCAAGAACACAGAAAATTCCTGCAGGCCCCGCACCAACCACGACCACATCGTATCTCGCCAAAACAGAAAACCCCCTCCTGAAGAAGGAAACGGCATCATCCCTGCTCGGCTGCATAAACAAAAAGAACTGCCAGCAAAACTACAGATCTTGGCAAGCTAATCTTAGCAAAACAAAGTTGGCAAAGTCAAGGAAACAGCTCTGATTATCTCTTTCTTTTTCTCGATTTCTCCTGCAAAGGGTCCTCATCCTGGTCTAATTCCTCTCCAGAAGAAAACTCCGGAAGAGAAGACTTCTCCAGGTTAACGAACTTGGTAAATTCCTTCAGAAAAGCCAGTTCTACCGTTCCTACCGGACCATTGCGCTGTTTAGCTACAATGATTTCAGCAATCCCTTTCTTATCAGAATCAGGATTATAATATTCGTCTCTGTAAATAAAGATGACCACATCAGAGTCCTGTTCTAAGCTCCCGCTCTCACGCAACTCTGACAGCATTGGCTTCTTGTCCGCCCTCTGTTCAACCGAGCGGCTCAACTGGGAAAGGGCGATAATTGGAATGTCTAGTTCTCGGGCAAGTGACTTGAGAAACCTAGAAATTTCGGAAATCTCCTGAACACGGTTTTCTACTCTCCGGCCAACGTGCATTAGCTGCAAGTAGTCGATCACCAAAAGCCCTACATTGTGTTCGATCTTCAACCTCCTCGCCTTGCTGCGCAACTCCAAAAGGGAAATCGAGGAAGTGTCATCAATAAAGATCGGGGCCTCAGCCAACCGGGAAGCAGCCTGAACAAGGCGCGGCCAGTCTTCTTCAGAAAGATACCCGGTCCTCAGTTTCTGCTGCTCTACCAGCGCCTCAGCGCAAAGCAGCCTCTGGACAACCTGCTCGCTGGACATTTCCAAGCTGAAGATCCCCACAGGGATTTTCGCCTTCATCGCCACATTCTGAGCAATATTCAAGCCGAGAGAGGTTTTTCCCATCGAAGGCCGAGCAGCAATTAGAATAAGGTCGCTAGGCTGCAGCCCTGATGTCAAGCGGTCAAGATCATGAAAACCGGTCGGAATACCGGTTACTTCACCTTTGTTGAGATAAAGGTGTTCGATCTTTTCCAGGGTCTCTACAAGGAGCTCCTTCAAAACGCGGTAACCTCGGCTTTGGCGCCTAGTGCTCAAGCGCAAGAGCATCCGTTCAGCTTCATCGAGCAGGTCCCTGCCTTCGACACCTTCCTCGTAACCCTGAGCTGCAAGTTGGGTACAGGTTGTGATTAGAGAGCGTAGCAAAGACTTCTCAGCAACGATCTGGGCATAATACTCCACATTAGCAGCAGTAGGAACCGAACCAACGAGTGATGCCAGGTAACTGGCACCACCTACTTTTTCCAACAAACCCTTTTTTTGAAGCTCTTCAGTCACCGTTACCAGGTCAATTGGCTGTCCCTCTTCAACCAAGTTCTGGAGGACACGGTAAAGTTCTCGGTGATTTTCTCCATAAAAATCCTCTGGATTTAAAATCTCAGCAACGATGGCAAAGCTTTCTGGGGCAAGCAAAAGGGCTCCCAGCACCGCCTGCTCAGCCTCAATATTATGAGGGGGAACTCGTTGGAGCAGTTCCATTACAGCGATCCTCCCAAATTGCTTCAGTTCAGAAAATTCTCACCAGCATCCTTGTTGTTTTCTCTATTACCTAGCACGCTCATGCCAAAAAAGGGCCACGTATCAAGAACACCAAGCTCGCCCGCAAAGACTTCTGCAGGCCGGTAATAGCCTCGCGGACGACCTTTCCATTATTTGTCTTGCAGCGCCCAACTTATCCTCACCGCCACTTTCTGCTATTCTTCTGGAACCACCTCAACAATAACCTTTGCCTGGACCCCGGGGAACAAGCGGATACTCACGGGATAGCTCCCCAGCATCTTGATCGGTTCTTCTAGTTCCACCTTTCTTTTGTCAATTTCCTTCCCCAAAATTTCCGACAATGCTCCTGCGATGTCCCTACTGGTGATGGCCCCATAAAGTTTGCCCTCCTCACCAGCCCTGCTCGCAATTTTAACAACCCTTCCCTCAATCCTTTTGGCCATTTCTTGAGCTTCCCTGCGTGCCCGTTCTTCCTTTTTAGCTTTCCCCTCTTGAAGCAGTTTTGCTTCCTTGATCTTGCCTTCAGATGCAGGAACAGCTAAGCCGCGAGGAAACAAGTAGTTGCGGCCATAACCTTCGGCAACCTCAACAATATCTCCCTTTTTCCCCAGGTTCTTGACATCTTGGCACAGAATCACTTTCATCTGTCTCCCTCCTCCAAGGAAATACTTTTTCCCTAGTAGAACCAGGTGTAGCGAGGTGTTTTCACAACTGCCTGATTACCGCCTCGGGCACGGGCAAGTTCCAGGGCCTCCTTGGCGAGCTCTCCCAGGACCGCCAGATTCTCTTCAGGGGCGTCCTTCCCAACCCCAATGCTCAAGGTAACTGGAAGAGCACTTCCTTGGGCAACATTTTTCACCTTTTCAAGGACAGAAAAATCTTCATCTTCAATTTTTTTCAATTCCTCACCGGCAAGCAAAAGAAGGTAACAGTCAGGATCTACTTTCTGGAGAAACCCTTTGTGGGAAGAAGCCCACTCTTTCAAAAAGTCTTCAACTGCTGCCATCAGGAGCGATCGTTTCTCATCGCTTAATCCTTGAAAAATCTGGTTATCGTCATCGACCTGAAGGAAGGCTAAAGCAAGACCGTTTTTGGCTCTGGTCGAAGAAGCCCCTGCCTTCTTCTGGGGTTCAGAGGAAAGCAGCAACTCCCCCTCCAGCGCTTTTCTCTCCCGAAGATCTAAGTAGGCAAGACCACCCATTCCTCCAAGGGCAAGCACCAACCCGAAAATCCCCAGCAACAGGTGAGCACTAGCAAGTCCTAGGGCAGTTAAAGCGATAAATGCACACATCCCTAGAAAGAAAAGACGTTTGTAATTTCTGTAGTAAAGGCTTAACTTCACTTGAACTCCCCCGCCTTCTCGCGGTTTTTACTTCTGCACCCTCAAGAACAATTCCTGCTGGTATTCTGTATTTTTAAGGACCTCTTGAAAACAGAGAAAGGGAGTAGTTCAACTCCCTTGCACACAAAATGGAGAAAACCATAATTGTCGAAGATCGTGATAGGTTAGTTAGGTTTGCCCGTTTAGGCCAGAACCGATTTGCATTACTGTCTTCGCCACAGCCGGTCCTTCGCTGTTGGCAAATTCCAAAAGCCTTGCTATCTGCCGGTCTAAGTCCGCCTTCTGGTCGGCGCTGGACACCCTCGCATAGATGGCTACCTTTCCTCCCCCTTTTTCCTCACCGACATCTACCAGTATCGTGCCGGTCGGCGTTTGATAGGCCGGAACAGGCAACTCGCCCTCTTTGTACCACTTCCAGGCAGCCTTGTAGCTGATCCCTTGCCTTCTAGCCCATTCACTGAGCTCCATGTAGATATTACACCACAATCGTTGCTACATGTTTATATATAGCAGCCGACAGCCCCACCAAACTTGAGACCCCGCACGTTACTCTACAGTAAACGGCAACAACGCCATGTTGCGGGCACGCTTAATGGCCACCGTCAACTGCCGCTGGTGCCAGGCGCAGTTCCCGGTAATCCTCCGCGGCAGAATTTTTCCCCGCTCTGTAATGAACTTCCGCAATCTATTAACATCTTTGTAGTCAACGTAATCGATCTTGTCCACACAAAAACTGCAGACCTTCTTTTTGCGTTTTCCCCGCTCTTTTTTCAAAATTCCACCTCCAGACGCAATTTTAAAATGGGGGTTCTTCTTCAGGGTCGAAGGAGTCGCTATCAATATCATCTGGGAGAAAACCTAAATCAGGCTCAGGTTGAGGAGAACTTATCGGCTCCCGCGCCCTATCGAGAAACCTCACATTTTCGCCGACAACTTCGGTCACCCGGCGGGATTCGCCATCTGGAGTCTGGTAGGAACGCACTTGGAGCCTTCCCTCAACAGCAACCAAGCGCCCCTTCTCCAGGTAGTTAGCACACGTTTCTGCCTGTTTCCCCCAGACAACAATCCTGATAAAATCAGTCTCCCGCTCCCCCTGGCTATTGGTGAAAGGACGGTCAACGGCAAGGGTAAAGTTGGCCACTGCCGTTCCTCCAGGCGTAAAGCGGAGCTCTGGCTGCCGGGTCAACCTGCCTATGAGAATCACTCGGTTCAGATACAAAATTTTCTCCTCCCCGTACCCTTTACGCAGCCTCTCTACGGACGATCAAGTGACGCAAGACCTCATCAGAGATGCGCAGCACCCGGTCAAGTTCACGAACAGTTGCTGGGGTTCCCTGGAAGAGAATGAGGACATAAATCCCTTCTCTGAACTTCCTAATCTCGTAAGCGAGGCGCTTCTTCCCCCAACGGTTGACCTGTTCTACAGTACCTTCATTTTCCTGGATGAGGTTAGTAAACTTTTCGACAACAGTGTTAACAGCATCCTCCTCGAGGTCAGGCTTAATGATGAAGAGAACCTCATAAGAGCGCATCTTCTGGCACCTCCTCCCTCTGGACTAAACGGCCCCATTTAAGGGGCAGGGATCATTCGTTGGGATTATACCATACTCCTTTTGCAAAAACAACTTTAAAAAAAAGCGATGCTCAGGCATTGTGGCGGAAGTGAATGAGGTCTCCCTCTCGAACCACATAATCCCGACCTTCGATGCGCACTAGACCCTGCTCGCGGGCATTGGTTAGAGATCCTGCCCGCACCAGTTCCTCGTAAGAAATAACCTCAGCCCTGATGAAGTGCTTGGCAAAATCAGAATGGATCTTTCCGGCAGCATCAATGGCTCTTGACCCTGATTCAATGGTCCAGGCACGAAGCTCCGGACCCGTGGCAGTGAAAAAGGTGATCAAATTTCCCAAGCTGTACCCGGTCTTCACCAGCTGCATAAGCCCTGGTTCTTCTTCTCCAGACTGACGGAAAAGTTCCTGCTCCTCAGGAGGCAGTTCTGCTAGTTCTGCCTCCCACCGGGCAGCAAGGACTACCAAAGGCACTCCCCGTTCAACAGCCACTTCTTGGAGTGCCACAACAAGGGGAGAATCTTTTCCCTCCTCACCCACATTAGCTACATAAACCACCGGCTTAGCCGTGAGCAAAAAAAGGGGCTTCAGAAACCGCTCCTCTGAACCCCCAACAAAGCTTCTTGCCGGTTTCCCTGCTTCTAGATGGGAAGCAAGCTTTTCCAGAAACTCCTGCTCTTCACGGGCTCCTCTTTCCCCTGCTTTGACTGCACGGACTACCTTTTCTTGGCGGCGTCGGACTGTTTCCAGGTCAGCTAACACTAACTCCACTTCCACAAGTTCGACATCTCGGCGAGGGTCAGGTGCTCCGTAAGGGTGGGGGACCTTCTCCCCATCAAAACAGCGGACAACATGAGCAAGAGCATCCATTTCTCTAATGTGGGCGAGGAACCTATTCCCCAGACCCTCTCCCCGGCTTGCGCCCTCAATAAGGCCAGCAATATCCACAAATTCTACTGTCGCCGGAACCACTCTCGAGGGGCTGAGGATTTTCTCCAGCACCTGGAGTCGGGAATCAGGCACAGGAACAACCCCCCGATTAGGCTCAACCGTGCTAAAAGGGTAAGTAGCCACAAGAGCACCAAGACCTGTAAGGGCATTAAAAAGTGTTGTTTTTCCAGCATTAGGTAAACCCACAATCCCTATCGAGAAAGCCATTTATATCATCTCCCGGTTTACTCTTCTTCCAGAGCTCTCTTCACAACTGCTTTGACCCTCTTCTCGAACTTAGTCCTGGGAAGCATCACTTGGCGCCCGCACTTCAAGCAACGGATGCGGAAATCAATCCCTACCCGCAAGATCTCCCACTCGTAGCCACCACAAGGGTGCGGTTTTTTCAGCCTGACAACATCACCGAGATTAAACTGCATTGGTGGTCTCACTGCCATCCCCTTCCCTCCTCCAGAGAACCACCCGACGCGGGTAAGGTATTTCGATGCCTTCGCGGTCAAAGGCTTCCTTAATCCGCCTGCGCAACTCGCGAGCAAACTGCCACTGCTGCATAGGCTGAACCTTACCAAAGATCTGGATGGTGACCCCAGATTCTCCTAGCGAGCTTACTCCGAGCACAGTAGGCTCTTCGATAATAATTTCGCGGTGGTCAGCAGCAGCTTCCTTGCAAATCCTCTCGAGGACTTCAATGGCCCGGTCTACATTTTCTTCGTAAGCGATATCGACCTCAACCCTTACCCCCATGCTTCCCCGAGAGTGGTTAGCTACCTTACTGATCTCACCATTAGGGATAATGTGGAGAGTTCCATCCCATTCCCTCACTTTGGTCACTCGAAGCCCCATCTCCTCCACAGTTCCCGTAACCCCAGCAATAGTAACAAAGTCACCAACAGCAAACTGGTCCTCAAAAAGGATAAAAAACCTGCTAATCACATCGCGGACAAGGTTCTGGGCACCAAAACCAATAGCCAGACCAGCAATTCCAACTCCAGCAAGAAGAGAAGCTGTATTAACCCCCAATTCCGAGAGGACCATCATTCCCCCTATAATGTAGAGGGAGTAACGAAGCAGGCTCCAAGCCAAGCCGCGAAGAGTGAGTATCCTTCGCTCGTCCCAAGTGCCGGGAATCCGCTCTGGTTTGAGAAATCCATCAATCAGCTTCTTGCCAAAATGTCCCGCAATGATCAAGCCAGCGATAATCAAAATAATGCGCAACAGGATTGTCGAATAGGAAACAAGGGCACTGAGAGAGAAAGATGCAACAATCTCTTCCCACATATGTGCAAGTTCACCCATACTTAGGCGCCCCCCTAGACCTCACTTGGTCGGGAAAACTACCTGAATTTAACCAGTTCTCAGGCAGAAGCCACCAACCCAGGCAAGCACTTCTTAAATTACACCTCTTATTATAAATTCTTGAAAATTCTTGGGTGTCAAGGGGCATAAGCCTGGGAGTTAACTCCAGCAGCCCTTTCTGTAACTGCTGCCAGCCTCCTAAAGATAAATCACTTTCGGAATTTTCTGAAGATAGTCCAAAATCCCGTAAACATCAAGAATTTTGCCGATGCACAAAAGTTCCCGAAGTTGGTAGTGCTCTAAGCTTGTAGCACAAGAAAAGATTTGGGCGCCATCCTTCTCCAGTTCACAGAGGTCCTCCAGAACACTGGAGCCGGCACAGGTAAGGTAAACCCCGCTGTTCAGAAAGATGATTACCTTCCCCAGCCCACCATGCTCACTAAGGGCTCGGAAAAATTTCTTCATCAGCAACCTGCCGAGTTCCTCACTACCACGACCGATTCCTGCCGCAGTCACGAGCAGCAGCAGATTTTCCTGGGGTTCCAGCTGCGTAGAAAAGCCTTCAGACTGCGTCAGTCCCAGGTAATAATCCGATTCCTGTTGCCTCTCCTGCAGCTTCCGGTCCTTGTGCTCACTCATTTGCGCTCCCTCCTTACCACAATCTTCCCTTTCCCCTTCCCAACAATCCTTCCAATCACCCGGTAAGAAGCAACACCCTGGTTTCGGAGTTCTTCTTCAAGAGCATCTTTCCTGTCTTCAGGAACAGCAATCAGCAATCCCCCAGATGTCTGAGGGTCATTAAGTAAGTCCTTTTCAGTTTCTGAAATTCCTTCGGCAAATTCCACAAAGGGAGCCACATACTCCTTGTTAGCATAGGTCCCACCAGGGAGAATCCCTATGCTGGCAAATTCGAGGGCGCGAGGCAAAAAAGGGACTTGGGATACCCAAACCTCGGCATCAACCTTACTGTTACAAGCCATTTCTCGGAGATGGCCAAGCAACCCAAAACCAGTGATGTCTGTGCAGGCACTAACACCAATGCGCGTCATCGCCTTCGAGGCGGCGGCGTTCAGGGTCGCCATCACTTCAACAAACACCTTTTCATCTTCTGGCTCCAGCATCCCAGCCTTTAAAGCCGTCGCCAGGACCCCAGTTCCCAGTGGTTTTGTTAGAACCAGATAGTCACCGGGCTGGGCACCACTATTGGTGACTATTTTGTCAGGATGAACGAGACCGGTTACAGCAAGTCCATACTTGGGCTCTGCATCCTCAACAGAATGCCCACCTAAGACAACCGCACCTGCTTCAGCAACTTTGTCACAACCCCCACGGACAATCTCCCGAAGCACCTCTATCCCCAGAGTGCATGTAGGAAAGGCCACAATATTCAATGCTGTCAGTGGTTTTCCACCCATGGCGTAAACATCGCTCAAAGCATTGGCTGCAGCCACTTGACCGAATTGGTAGGGATCATCAACAACTGGTGTAAAGAAATCGACGGTCTGCACAAGGGCTAAATCTTCGTTGATGCGGAATACACCGGCATCGTCGGGAAGAGCGCACCCTACCAGCAGATCAGGATGCTCAAAGCCAGGCAAATCTTTCAAGATTTCCTCGAGGACACCCGGTCCCAGTTTGGCAGCTCAGCCAGCAGCACGGGCATATTGGGTCAAGCGGATTTTTTCTGACACAGATACTTCACCTCCTCCCTCTAGGCCACTCCTAACAGTAGTTCGAGAACCGGAATTGCCATCCCCCATCCTTTGATTAAGTAAGGAACAAATTGAGAGTGATTCCAGGTGTTTGTAAGAGCAGGGAAGGTATCAGGAGGAATGCTGATAACCAGAGGATGCGCCAGCCCCACAATCACCACCAAGGCAAGCAAGCGCACCAAAGCCTCTAAGCCAGCGCCAAAAAAGCGATTGCCCATCCCTAAAAAAGTCAGGTGGGCCGCATTCGTAAGGAGAAAACAGAGAAGAGCAACACCCCACCAGACAACAGCCCAGATAAACAAGAAAGTAAATAGTTTCAGAAGAGCACCTGCCAGCAAGTGGGCAAAAACCTCTTCTCGAACACCTGCATGGAGACCAAGCAGCGGCTCCCATAATGAAGGGGGAAAGCCGTTCTCGGGACCTACAGCAGCCCCTCTTTCGGAAAAACCAAGCCAAGGGACATCTTTAAAAACAGAAAAAAGAGTTGCAGCTAAATTCTCTTTCAATCCCAGCTTCTCACCTAAAAACTGAGAAAAAGGGAGGTAATAATGACCAGCAATCCAAATTCCTCCTAAAAAACCAAAAAAGCCACCAACCGCGCTGATGAGACCACGGCGGTAGCCCTTCCAGGCTCCCATCCCCAGAAACATCAGGAACAGAGCATCAAGCAGATTCACCAAGATCCCCCTCAAAAAGTTCTTCAACCTGGTTTTAGCTTACCTGAACAATTAAAAATTGTCAATTTCCAGATTGCGGAAGTTAGGAACCTCAATGGAGAAGCTCTATTTGTGTCAGAACTAATACCTATAGTTTCTTTACACCCGCTCCCCAGTGGTTCAGGATATTCCCTTGAGGGGGAATCAAAGTTGTCAAAAGAACACTCGAACCAGCTCGGGGAAAAGATCCGCAGACTCCGCAAGCAAATGGGGCTAACCCAGGAAGAACTAGGAGAACGCGCTAATATCCACTACAGCTACGTTGGTCAGGTAGAACGCGGAGATAAAATGCCTTCACTGAAAACACTCAAGAAGCTGGCAGCAGCTCTGAACACACCAGTGCAGTATCTCCTCGAGGAACCCTCGACCTATAGCACCTCGGAAAACATTCTTCCAGAAGCTGTTGCCGAATTCCGCCAGCTCATTGCCGGGCGCAGTCTGGATGAAGTCCGCTTTTGCCTGGGGCTGCTCCGAGAAATCCTTCAGTTTCTGGATAGGCAAAAAGAACTCGACCGCAGTGAAGCCTAGAAATTGTTTGGATTATTTGGACGATAACCTTCGAGGTCAAGAACCACATATTTAAAACCAATACTCTTCAAACTGGAAACCAGTTGCTGACGGTGCTCAAGAATGCGTGGGAATTCTCCAGGCCTAGCCTCTACTCTTGCCAGGTCCTGATGATACCGAACCCGAACCGAAGAAACACCACACTGATGAAAGCAGGCTTCAGCCTTCTCAATTTTCCGGAGCTTCTCCAGAGTTATCTCTTCCCCAAAAGGAATCCTTGTGGCCAGGCAGGTTGTGGCAGGTTTGTCCCATGTAGGTAGACCCGCTTGGCGGGAGAGTAAACGGACTTCCTTTTTGGTAAGGCCAACTTCCTGGAGTGGGCTGCGGACCCCAAGTTCGTCGCGGGCGCGGCTGCCTGGTCTGTGATCATTCTCGTCATCTTTGTTCGTCCCATCGGCCACAAAAGGAATGTTCCTCTTTCTGGCAATTTCAAGAAGCTTCTCAAAAATCAGCTTCTTGCAGTAGTAGCAGCGGTCAGGTAAATTTTTGCGAACATGGGGAACTGCTAAAGGATCTAAAGATATTGTCTCATAATCTGCCCCCAGGTGCAAAGCCAAGCTTTGCGCCCTTTCTATTTCCTTGGAAGGAACTAAGGGAGAACAAACTGTAACAGCAAGAGCATTTTTGCCCAGCACCTGACAAGCAGCCCAGAGCAAAAAGGTGCTGTCAACACCTCCAGAAAAAGCCACCAGGACACAGCCCATATTTCGAAGCAAACTCCTGAGTTGAAAAAGCTTATTTTGGGTTTCCATGTTCCTGTCCCCTCCTCTTC